>NZ_JALPSY010000017.1:0-107670 GCF_023218005.1 Gordonia sp. C13 | reverse complement strand
CCCGCTTCGCCGACCCTCGCGTCATCGAGGATGATGCACAGTTCGGGAATCCAGTCGCGATCGGCGGGGACGACGTCGTCGAGGTCGAGTCTCCGTAGGTCGTCGGCTGTGAACCACTGCAGATCGAGATGTTCAAGTGCGGCCGGGGTGCCGGCACGGAGGCGCGCGCGGTAGGCATGCAGGACCAGGCCGTTGGGCAGCGTCACCGGCTTGCCGACGGCGTCGCCGGCCTCGACCTCGGCGCCGAGTTCCTCGCGGATCTCCCGGGCGAGGGCGGCGGCATGGGTTTCGCCGGACTCGACCCGGCCGCCGGGGAGTTCCCACTTGCCGGCGAGTTCGACCGGATGCGCGCGCTGGGCGAGCAGCACCCGACCGGCGTCGACGACGGCCGCGGCGACCACGTCCTTCGGGCGGTCGTCGGTCTCTTCTGCCCCGCGTGCGGAACGGGTGGCGATCAGCCAGCCCATCATGACGAAGGTGGCGATCGTCCAGGCCGCGCCGAGTACGGCCTCGACGGCGGCGGGGGGCTCTGGGCCGTATTCGTTGAGGACGCGCAGGATCCACGGGATGCCGAGGCCGGCGACGACGAGCCACATACCGAGGATCGCGCGGGCACCGGGGCGTCGTGCGCCGGCGCCGTGGACCAGCCAGATACCCAGTGGGACGACCCAGACCCAGTGGTGGACCCAGGAGATCGGGGAGATCAGGAGACCGAAGAACTGCACGACGAGCAGGACGCCGAGGGCGTCGGAGACCGCGCGCCAGGTGAACACCACCACCACGGTGGCGACGACGACGCCGAGGAACCAGATCCAGCCGGTGCCGACGTCGAAACCGGCGAACCGGGACAGCGTCCCGCGCAGACTCTGGTTGATGACCGCCTCGACGGGACCGATCCGTTCGGCGTCGCCGAAAAGGGTGCCGTAGTAGGTCCGGGTGACCTCCGGGAAGAGCAGCAGGCAGCCGAGGACGGTGAAGACGAAGGCGAACGCCGCCGACAGTGCGCCCCATGGTTTGCGGACGGCGAGGTACCAGAGGCCGGTGATGGCCGGGGTGAGCTTGATGCCGGCCATCAGACCGATGAGCGCGCCGCCCGCGAGTACGCCGCGCTCGTTCGGCGACCCGTCGGCGCGGCGGGCCCAGGAGATCGCCAGCAGGGTGCCCAGCATGAGGAAGACGTTGATCTGGCCGTAGTCCAGGGTCACCCGGACGGGTTCACACCAGATCGCCGGTGCGGTCCACAGCGCGGCGAGCGCATGGACGTCGGTGCTGCGGCCGCACAGCCGGAGCGAGACGACCACGCACGCGTAGAGCGCGGCGAAGGTCGCGAGCTGCCAGCCGATCGCCACGACGTCCCACGGGACCAGCGACAGGGGATAGAGGACCACCGCCGCGAACGGCGGATAGGTGAAGGGGAGCGCGAAGTCGGTCTCACCGGAATAGGTGAACAAATAGAGCGACCCGTCGGCGAGACCCGCCGAACCGTCGCGGTAAACGTGCAGGTCCACGAAGTTCCTGCCGTTCACGGTCAGCGTGTCCCAGACGAGCCGCGCGATGATCGACGCCGCCAGGAAAGCGGTCGCCAGCACAGACCTGGAGCGCACGAATTACCAGGGTAGCCAGCAAAGTACGGCAATGGCCAAACGTGCGTCGCCCTGGCGCGTGGGCGGAACGGGTCGAGGGAGTCCGGCAAGTGCGCAATCGGCGTATGTGAATACTGTCCCCATGCGGTTCTTCTACGACTCGGAGTTCATCGAGGACGGAAACACCATCGAGCTGGTCTCGATCGGGGTCGTCGGCGAGGACGGCCGTGAGTTCTATGCGGTGTCCACCGAGTTCGACCCCGGCCGCGCCGGTGACTGGGTCCGGGCCAACGTGCTGCCCAAGCTTCCTTCGCCGTCGTCGCCGGTCTGGAAGGACCGTCGCCGGATTCGCGAGGACCTCCTCGAGTTCCTCACCGCGGACGGGACCGACATCGAGCTGTGGGCGTGGATCGGCGCCTACGACCACGTCGTCCTGTGCCAGATGTGGGGTCCGATGACCGCGCTGCCCCGACCGATCCCGCGTTTCACCCGCGAACTCCGCCAGCACTGGGAGGCCGCCGGGCGTCCCGCACTCCCGCCGGCACCGTCCGACGCCCATGACGCACTGAGCGACGCGCGGCACAACCTGCGTCGCTGGGAGGCGATCGAGAAGGCCCGTCTCGACTCGCGTGGCTGACCCGGCGTAACTCGCGGGGGAGTCTGCTTTACGCTGGACCAGTGGTGAACTGGACCGTAGACGTTCCTATCGACGAACTCCCCGAACTGCCGCCGCTGCCCGGTGGGCTCCAGGAGCGTTTCGACGACGCGATGAGCCGCCCCGCGCTGCAACAGCCGAGCTGGCCCGCCGAGGAAGCACGCAAGATCCGCACCGTCCTGGAGTCGGTGCCGCCGATCTGCATGCCCGCCGAGGTGCAGTCGCTGTCGGCGCAGCTGGCCGACGTGGCCGAGGGCCGCGCCTTCCTGCTGCAGGGCGGTGACTGCGCGGAGACCTTCGCCGACAACACCGAACCCCACATCAAGGCCAACATCCGCACGCTGCTGCAGATGGCCGTCGTCCTCACCTACGGCGCGAGTATGCCGGTGGTCAAGGTCGCGCGTATCGCCGGCCAGTACGCCAAGCCGCGGTCGTCGAACGTCGACGCCCTCGGTCTGCCGTCGTACCGCGGTGACATGGTCAACGGCTTCCCGGCCGACGAGGCCGTGCGCCAGCACGATCCCTCACGTCTGGTGCGCGCGTACGCGAATGCCGCCGCAGCCATGAACCTGGTCCGGGCACTGACCCAGGCCGAGGCAGACCTGCATCGCGTCCACGACTGGAACCGCGAGTTCGTGCGGACCTCGCCAGCGGGCGCCCGCTACGAGGCCCTGGCCTCCGAGATCGACCGCGGCCTGCGGTTCATGGACGCCTGCGGCGTCACCGACTCGAGCCTCCACTCGGCGTCGATCTTCGCCTCGCACGAAGCACTCGTCCTCGACTACGAGCGCGCCATGCTGCGCCTCGCCGACGCCCCGGACAAGGAGTCGCAGGAGAAGGTCCTCTACGACCTGTCCGCGCACTTCCTGTGGATCGGTGAGCGCACCCGACAGCTCGACGGCGCGCACATCGCCTTCGCCGAACTGATCAACAACCCGATCGGTGTGAAGATCGGCCCGACGACGACGCCCGAGCAGGCCGTCGAATACGTCGAGCGTCTCGACCCGCACAACGTCCCCGGCCGCCTGACCCTCGTCGCCCGCATGGGCAACGGCAAGGTGCGCGAGGTGCTCCCGGCGATCGTCGCCGCCGTCGAGGCGACCGGCCACAAGGTCATCTGGCAGTGCGACCCCATGCACGGCAACACCCACGAGGCGTCGACCGGCTTCAAGACGCGTCACTTCGACCGCATCGTCGACGAGGTGCAGGGCTTCTTCGAGGTCCACCGCGCACTCGGCAGCCACCCCGGTGGCGTGCACGTCGAGCTGACCGGCGAGGACGTCACCGAATGTCTCGGTGGCGCACAGGAGATCTCGGATCTCGACCTCGCCGGCCGCTACGAGACCGCCTGCGACCCGCGCCTCAACACCCAGCAGTCGCTGGAGCTGGCGTTCCTCGTCGCGGAGATGCTGCGCGGCTGACGGTTCGGCCTGGCGGCGAGGTGGTTTCGATACGCCTCGTCGCAGGCTCCTCGGCTACTCAACCAGCGGTCGGGGTACGCCTCGTCGCAGGCTCCTCGGCTACTCAACCAGCGGTCGGGGTACGCCTCGTCGCGGGCTCCTCGGCTACTCAACCAGCGGCCGGAGTACGCCTCGTCGCAGGCTCCTCGGCTACTCAACCAGCGGTCGGGATACGCCTCGTCGCAGGCTCCTCGGCTACTCAACCAGCGGTCGGGGTACGCCTCGTCGCAGGCTCCTCGGCTACCCGACCAGCGGTGCTCCGCCGTCCGTGTCGAGGTCAGCCGATCGTGAGATAGGTGCTGCCGACCCAGAACCCGGCGGCGCCGAGACCCACCGCGATCAGCAGCACCAGCAGAATCCACACGACCGCGCCCAGGCGCCCGCCCCCGATGAGTTCGGGTTCGAGCGGGTCCTGGTCGTGCGCGTCGACGGCGTCCCGGCGACGCGGAACCGGTCGGTCCTCCCGCCCGCGTGCCGCAGCGCGACCGTCGGCATCGCCGACCCCGGCGACCGGACGGATCGGCGCCGCGGGGGAGTCCGGCGACGACGATCCGGGTTCGTACGGTCCCGGTGCCGACTGGACCCGGGTGTCGTGGCCGATCGGGCCGGCGGCGCGGTAGCGCGACTTCATCTCCCGCTCCCGGGATCGCTTCGGTGCGGGCACCGTGAACGGCGGCAGGTCGAGGTCGTCGGCGACCGCGAGCAGAGCGTGCTGCATCTCGAAGCCGTCGGCGAATCGATCGGCCGGGTTCCGTTCGGTCGCGCGCAGCACGATCTCGTCGAACTCCGCAGGGACACCGGCGATCACGTCGCCCGGCGCGGGGACGTCGTAGGTGAGTCGCTGGTAGGCCAGCGACAGCGGTGAGTCGCCGTGGAAAGGGGTTCGGCCCGTGAGCAATTCGAACATCATCACGCCCATGGAGTAGACGTCGCTGCGGGCGTCGGCGTGGGTGGACTCGACCTGTTCGGGGGAGAGGTAGGCGGCGGTACCGAGGATGACGCTGGCCGAGGTGACCCCTGCTTCGGCGACGGCGCGCACGAGTCCGAAGTCGGCGACCTTGACCTCGCCGGCGTCGGAGATCAGCACGTTCTCGGGTTTGACGTCGCGATGGACCAGGCCCGCGGCGTGCGCGGTCCCGAGGCCGCCGAGCACGGGTTCGGCGACGGCGACCACCGCGTGCGGCGGCATCGGGCCACGTTCGCGGAGGAGTTCACGCAGGCTTCCGCCGTCGACGAGTTCCATGACCAGGAAGGCGATGCCGTTGTCGATGCCCTGGTCGTAGACCGCGACGAGACCCGGGTGCTTGAGGCCGGCGACCGCACGCGCCTCGAACTCGAAGCGGCGCAGGAACTGCGGGTCGCCCGAGTACCGGGAATCCATCACCTTGACCGCGACCTCGCGCCCGAGCCGGAGGTCGACGCCGAGGTAGACCGCCGACATTCCGCCCCTCGCGATGGGTGCGTCGATGCGGTACCGGTCTTCGAGGACGGTCCCGAGCATCGGGTCGACGGGGGCGTTCACCCCGCTGAATCTACCTGCAGGACCACGCCGTCGGGGTCATCGGCGCGTGTGAGCCGCCCCCGGTGTCGGGCGCGCGGAGAGCGGCGGTTTCATCGTGCCCGGGTGTACCGCTACGCTTCTTTCCGTGGGTTCCATTCCGTTGTCGCCTGACACCCTGTCCGCTGATGTCGAGATGCTGTCGGTCGACGAGGTCGCCGACCGGCTCGCGGTGTCCACCAACCGGGTGCGCACACTCATCCGCGACCACAACCTGCTCGCCGTGTCCCGCGGCGGGCATCCGGTCATCCCGGCGGTGTTCTTCGACGACGAGGGCGTGGTCAAACATTTCTACGGCCTGGTCGGGGTGCTGCTCGACGGCGGTTACACCCGCGACGAGGCGATGAACTGGTTGTTCACCGTGCAGGAGGACCTCGACCTCCACCCGGCCGCGGCGCTGCACACCGACTCCGCGCGCGAGGTCATCCGCCGGGCGCAGGCTCAGGCTTTCTGACCTCGTCCTCGCCGTCCGCCGGTTGATCCGGTGCCCTGGTACGTTCCGAACCCCAGGCCCACCGTCCGAAGCGGCCGAGCCGCAACGGGTCCGGACGGAGCAGCGACCAGGCGGCGAGTCCGGCGAGCAGGAACGCCAGCGTGAGCTCGACGGGCTTGTAGAAGACGATCGCATCATCGGGCTGGAAAACGATGAGCATGAACGTCGACACCCCGACCACGGTCGCGCGCGCCCACGGCGGAAGGGTGAACGCCACCGCGATCGCCAGCGCCCACGTGTAGTACCAGGGGAGCGTGGACGGTTCGAGCAGGAGCACGGCCAGCATCGCCCACGCCATACCGGCAACCGCATCCCTCTCGTCTCGACGGTGACGCCACCACAGCGCGACCAGCGTGACCGCGAGGACCACCGACCCGATCGCACGCGTGATCTCCAGTACCGGTTGAAGATTCAGTGCGACGAACGGTGCGGCGAGCAGCGTGACGACATGGGCGACGAAGGTCGGGATCGTGAACCAGTTGATGATCACATCGGCCCAGCCCAGACCCGTCAGCCAGCCGAACCCGAGGCCCACCAGCAGGGTCCACAATCCGAACACCGCGACCGAGATGCCGACGATCGCGGCGAAGACGCCGATGACATCGCGGGCGGTCGCGGGCCGGCGGGACCGTATGTGGGACAGCCAGATCCACAGCACGAACGGCACTGCTATCCCCGCGGTGATCTTGATCGACACCGCGAGCGCGAGTACCGCGGTACCGGCCACGTGGCGTCCGGTCACGACCAGGACGACACCGGTCGTCAGCACGCCGGCCATGAGGAGTTCGACGTGGGGTCCCGCGACGAGATGGATGAGGACCATCGGATTGAACAGCGCCAGCCACAGCCCCGCCTGGGGCGAGGCGCCGAAATGCCGTGCGAGCCGGGGGATCGCCCACAACGACAGGAAGAGCCCGGGTACGAGGACGAGTCGTACGGCGAGGATACCCGCGACGACGTGGTCGCCGGTGACCTCGGTCACGACGCGCAGCAGACCCATGGTGAACGGCCCGTACGGCGCGGTGGTGGTGGCCCAGACCGTCGCCATGCTGTCGACGAGCGGGCCCGGGTGGTGGGCCGGGCCGTCGGCGTAGGGGTTGAACCCGGCACCGAACACCGCCCCCTGCGCGAGGTAGGCATAGACGTCGCGGCTGTAGACCGGCACCGCCACGAGCAGCGGTGCCGCCCAGACGAGCAGCCACCGCTGCAGGGTCCGGACAGACGGGGAGTCCGTGGCGCCCCGGGCGATCCGACGCCCCAGCCGGACCCAGGCGAACACCATGGAGAAGACGCCGAGCCAGAAGAAGATGCCGAAGAGGTTCTTGCCGTGACCGTAGGTGATCCAGCTGAGTCCCAGATCGGCGAGTGTCGTGGTGTTGCGGGGCGGGTCGCCGACGCCGAAACTGCCGAGGCAGACCAGGATCGCGCCGACCGCGCCGATGATCAGATCGCCGCGTGCGGTCCGGTCACGGACGCCCGTGCGAGCGGCCGTCGGGGTCGATGCCTTCACGCCGGAGTTCACGCCTCGCGATGAGCGGTCCGGTGGGCGACCGCGGTGAGTTCGCTGCGGATGTCGGCGCCGATGTCGGCGGTGTCGAGTGCACCGAGAGCGGCGCCGAGGAGGTCGTCGATCTGCTTCTCCATCTCGCCGACCGCGCCGACGTCGACGAGAAGCCCTCGCGCGGCGCCCAGTTCGTTCTCGTCGAGCGGGCGTCCGATGTAGTCCCGCAAGCGGTTCCCGAGAGCGGGGTCGGAGTCGTCGGCGCGTCGCAGGGCGGTGGCCAGCAGGGCGGTGCGCTTGCCCGACACCAGGTCGTCACCCGAGGGCTTGCCCGTCCGTTCGGGGTCGCCGAAGACGCCGAGCTGGTCGTCGCGCAGCTGGAAAGCGATACCGAGGTCGTGCCCGATCTTCCGCAGCGTCGCGACCAGATCCTCCGACGCACCCGCGAGACGTGCGCCGAGTTCGAGCGGGCGGGCCACCGTGTAGGCGGCGGTCTTGAACTCCATCACGCGATAGGCCGCGGCGGCCGAGTCGTCACCGCTCGCCTCGTTGACGATGTCGAGGAACTGGCCGCCGAGCACCTCGGTGCGCATCGCGGCCCAGGTCGCGCCGACGGCGGGCGGGAGCGCCCGGTACTCGACGGTGCCCGCCGCGACCCCCGGCCGGTGATCGTGCACGAGGTCGTCGGCCCACGCGAGCGCGAGGTCGCCGGCGAGGATCGCGGCGGCCACCCCGTGGTCGGCTGCGTCGCCGGCCCAGGAGGCGGCGGCGTGCCGCGACTGGAAGACGCGATGCAGCGTCGGGTGCCCGCGCCGGGTGTCGGACTGATCGATGATGTCGTCGTGGATCAGGGCGCACGCCTGTACGAGCTCGAGGGCTGCGCCCACTCGCAGCGCGTCGCGGGCCTCACGACCGACGTTCGATGCCGGGTCGGCGTCGGCGCGACCCGATTCGGTCATGCCGCACCGCCATCCGGCGAAGGCGAAGACCGGCCGGATGCGCTTGCCGCCCTGCAGGACGAAGTCCCGGACCAGTTCGGCCGCGGTGCCGACCACCGGGGCGATCTCGGCCGCGGCGGGGACCGCGACGTCGAAGAAACTGCGCAATTCGGTCTCGACGGCCGCCGGGACCGCATCGAGCGAGGTCGGCGTGGGGGAGGCGGAGGTCACCCTGCCAGGCTATGCGAATCGCTCTCTACACTGTTCGGGTGACCCCAACCGCTCCGGCACCCTCGATCGTCGAACGCCTGTCCGCCCCGCACCGTGGACCGGTGCCGTTCTCCGTCGAGTTCATGCCCCCGCGCGACGCCGAAGGCGAGGCCCGGCTGTGGCGGGCGGTGCGGATCTTCGAGCGGTTGTCTCCGGCGTTCGTGTCGATGACCTACGGCGCCGGCGGTTCGACGCGCGACCGCACGGTTCGTATCACCGGCGAACTCGCCGCCCAGACCACGCTGCTGCCCGTGGCGCACCTGACCGCGGTCAACCACAGCATCGCCGAGCTGCGTGCACTCGTCGGCGCCTATGCCGATCAGGGCATCGCCAACATCCTCGCGCTGCGCGGCGACCCGCCGGGTGATCCCCTCGGGGAGTGGATCGCCCATCCCGAGGGCGTCGAGTACGCCGAGGAACTGGTCCATCTCATCGACACCCTCGGCGACTTCCACGTCGGCGTGGCGTCGTTCCCGGAGGGTCACCACCGTGCCCCCGACCTCGAGCACGACACCCGCAACCTGGTGAACAAGCTGCGCGCGGGCGCCGAGTACTCGATCACCCAGATGTTCTTCGATGTCGAGGACTACCTCCGCCTCCGTGACCGGGTGCAGGCCGCCGATCCGGAGCAGGGTGCCAAGCCGATCATCCCCGGCATCATGCCGGTGACCTCGCTGGCCAGCATCAAGCGCATGGCCGAGCTGTCGGGTTCGGTGATCCCGCCCACCGTGATCGAGCGGTTCACCAAGGCCGCCGGTGACGGTCCAGAGGAGGATCGTGCCTCGGTTCGCGCCGTCGGTATCGACTTCGCCACCGAGACCGCCGAACGGCTCATCGCCGAGGGCGCACCGTGCCTGCATTTCTGCAGCCTCAACTTCGCGAAGGCGACCTCAGAGGTGCTCGGCCGCCTCGGCGTGGACGTCGACGCCGCGCTGCACGTCCCCGCCTGACGCCGACCGGGTCCTAGCTGTCCTTGGGCGCGGCCGAGGCCTTCGGGTCGGCGGCCGCCGAAAGGCCCTCACCCGACAGGGTCGACGGCGCGGTGTTGGTGGCGACCGGTCGTCCCGGGCGCGGGCCGCGGTACCGCTTCGCATAGGCGAGCCGCGCGATGACAAGCACCGCGATCAGACAAACGATCGCGACGAACCAGGACCAGCTGCTGACCGCTGCGGTCGCGGGATCCGGGTAGGTGGCGTCCGCGGTGAAGTCCGACGGTTCGCCCGGAGCCGGGGTCCAGGTGACCGTCGACTCGCCGACCTGGTCACCGTTGGTCGCCGTCACCGGTCCGCCGAAGGTGACCGTCAGCTGGACGAAGTCGCGACCAGGGATGAGCTCGGACAGGTCGGTGTCACCGCGGAATCGGACCACCTCGCCGCTGCGCTTGGCGGTGAGATCCATCGTCAGCGAGGTCTCACCGTAGGCGTCGGCGATGATGTCACCGAGTTGGCCGAACTGGCCTGCGGTGAGATCGGAGAAACTCGCGCGGCTGCCCACACGGGTGACGGCCTCCTCGGGCTTGCCGCCCCCGGCACCCTTGTCGTCACCGTCGGCGGCGTCCGACTCCTCCTCGGGCGTCTCCTTGTACTCGGTCACCGAGACCTGCCCCATCATCGACTCGGGGAGATCCAGCTGCGGGGCGCCACGGGGATTGTCCGGGGACGTCGCGACGATGACACTGCCCGAATACCGATCGCCCACCGTCGTCGAACGCTCCAGGCAACCGGCCATCAGCGGCGACAGGAGGAGAGCCACGACCGCCACCGCCACCGGCATCAGCCGGCGGTGTCGGGACTGACCGCGGGAGGACTTCGGTGCACCCTGCTCGGGATTCGACAATCGCACGCTGCTCATCGTGCCAGACACTCAGCCGAAGAGACGTCTCCGACGCTCAGCCGAACAGACGTCTCCCACGTAGGGCGGCGTGGGCGGCGATGTAACCGCTCGCGCCCGTCACCCCGCCGCCCGGATGCGTCGACGCCCCGGCCAGGAACAGCCCGTCGGCGCCGGGGACGCGATGGCCCGCCAGATCCGGGGTCGGTCGCCACATGAACATCTGGTCGATCGACATCTCGACATGCATGATGTTGCCGCCGATGAGCCCCAGTTCGGACTCGAGATCCTCGGGGGTCTGGATGTACCGGTGGGCGATGGACTCGGCGAAACCCGGTGCGTGACGGTCGACTTCGTCGCAGACCGCCGCGGCCGCCTGCGCACCCAGGGTCGACCAGTCGCCCCCGGCGTCGCTTGCGAGCCGGTACGGATGCCACTGCGCCCACAGGTTGATCGCGTGCCTGCCCTCCGGGGCGAGGCTGGGGTCGATCGCCGAGAAGCTCATCGCCACCACGGCGGGCCGCGGAGGCAGGGAACCCACCGCGGCGGCGGCGTGCGCGCGGACCAGGTGTGCGCGGTCGGTGACCAGCAGACCGAGGGCCGAGTGGACGCCGTGGGCGGGCAGGTCGTCGGGCAGGTCGCGGTAGGCGGGTAGCGCGGTCGTGCCGAGGCGCACCGCCATCCCGATCCCGCTGCCGACGACGATGTCGCGCCGCCAGCGCTCGATGGTCCCGGCGTCGAAACCGCCCGCCGCCAACAGGTCCAGGGTCGCCAGGACATGGCAGGCGTTGATCACCGTGGGCGTGCACCGATGCTCACCGGATTCGGTCTGCACCCGCCAGTGGTCACCGCATCGGGTGATCGAGACCGCCGGGTCCCCGCACACGATCCGGCCGCCGTCGGCGCCGATGCGGTGGACGAGCGCATCGGTCAGCGCACCGCTGCCGCCGATCGCCCGACCGGGCGGGATGAGATGCATCAGCGCGGCGAACCCGACCATCGGCGCGGTGCCGGGCGCGCTCATCGGCGGCCCCGACTGCGCGCCGAACCAGGCGAGCCCGGCCTTCAGCTGTTCGGAGTCGAAGTAGCGGTCGAGGAGCGAGTCGCCGGACGTCATGAGTTCGGCGGTGAGATTCATCATCGCGCCGCTGCGGCGTCCGACCAGGCCGGTGCGTTCGGTGGTGGCCGTCGACCCGAGACCGGCGAACGCCCGCCCGAACTGTCCCATCGACGCGGGTCGATAGAAGGCGTCCATGACGGCCCGCGCCCGCGGCGTCCAGGTCTCGACGAACTGCCGATATGCCGCGGCATCCGCTGCGCCGCATGCTCGTTCGATGGAGACGCAGGTCGCGTCGAGATCGGTGCGAAAGACGATCGCCGGCGCCGTGTCGGTCGCCGGCACGAAAGCCCAGGGGTCGCAGTCGACGTAGCGGAGTCCGTGCGAGGCGAGGTCGAGGTCGTCGAGAACGGGGGAGTGCCGGATCATCAGGTGCGCCGAGGAACCGCGATCGATGCGGTACCCGGGGAAACGTTCGACGGTCGACACCGCCCCGCCGGGGATGTCATCGCGCTCGAAGACCTCCACGTCGCGTCCGGCCTTCGTCAGGTAGGCCGCGGCGATGAGGCCGTTGTGGCCGCCGCCGACGACAACCGCGTCGCGCCGCTCCCCGTGCCCGCTCATGCGTGTTCCGTGTCGTGCGCTGTCGTCGTTGTCTGTGCCACGCCCTCCATCATCCAGATTGCGGAGGACCGGGGTGCGGCGGTTGCAGGTTCAGCGGCAGCGGACGGCCGAGGAACGCGAACGGGCGAGGATCGCCGGTGAAGGTGAAATGCCGGAGCACATCCGAGAAACCCATCCGCCGATACAGCGACCAGGCCCGGTTCTGCTCGGCGGGGATCTCCGGCGTCGACAGCAGCACATGGCGTTCGGGTCGCTCGGCGAGCAGCCGCGCCAACAGCAACTGCCCGATGCCGCGACCCTGTGCGGTGGGGTGGACGTGGAGCTCGGTCAGCTCGAAGTAGTCCCGGGCGATCATCTCGATGTCCGCGGGGGAGCGTCCCGTCTGTCGCAGCCCGAGCCGGAGTTGCTGGTTCCACCACTGACCGGTCGCGCCGGTGTAGCCGTAGGCGATGCCGACCAGGACGTCGTCGGGCCCGGTGCCCACCGGCGGTCCGACCCGGCGCCGGGACGTCGGCATCGACTGCGCCTCGTGCGGGGGCAGGGTGGCGACCGCGCCGATCGCACGCCAGCCCGGCCGGGCGATGTGTTCACGCCACAGCGACGCGCGGTGCACCTCGGTCCCGCGGGGATACCCCATCGCGGTCACGTAGACGTCGAGAGCGGGCTCCAGCCACACGCGGGAGTCCTGCCCACTGAGGTTCACCAGACGGATCGTCAACGTCGGATCGCCTCCGGGTCCACCGAGCGGGCCCGCACCGCCCCGGCCATGCGCTCTCCGACCATCTGGTGTGACTGTCCTCTCGGTACGGCAGACTCCGCGGAATCCGGTCGCGGGAGTCGGTGTTGAAGAAGGATGCGGGCGCGGCCCACGCCTTGAAGAGACGCGCACCGCTAGCTATATTGAACGTGTCGAACGGGTGTTCGATGAATGTGCCTCCGCAAGCTGTTCGCGTTCATCCCGACGACATGACGGTCCGGTGGCGGACGAGGGAAGCGTCTGCCACCGGATACCGTCGCCAGCGAGTGAGGAGGATGCCATGCCCGGACGGCCCACATCCCGCCGGTCCGCCCCCGTCGACCCGGTGATGGTCGGACGTGCGCGCGATCTTCTCCAGCGTGCCCATCTCCTCCTCGACAACGCCGACGGTGTCTCCGACGACGCCGAGCGCTTCCGGCAGTTCTATCTCGTCGCCCTCCGTGCGGCCGGCGCCGCGATCGCCATCGGCGAGCCGGCCGGCCCCGCCCGCCGCAAGACGTCGAACGCCTGGACCCGTATCGGTGTGGTCGCTCCCGAACTCGCTCCGCTGGCCGCGCGCTTCGCCACGCTGTCGCCCATCCGGATGAAGATCGAGTCGGGGATCATCCGAACGCTCGACCCCGACAGTGTTGCCGGCATGCGACTCCTCGTCCTCGACTTCCTCCGGCAGGTCGAGACCTTGGTCATCGCTTACGAGCAAGGCAAATTCGGGACAAAGGACCCCCAAATCGGGCGAACTGCGTGAGGCCGGACACAGTTTCGGTGTTCCGTTGTCGTTCCGGTATGTGCATCCGGGCCCACAACAGCGAGTAATGGTGGTCGCGGCTGATTTCACCTCGTATCATGGGAGAATAAGGCGCAGACGCCTCACCGGTCGCGGTTGACCGTCGTCGGCGTCGCGGATCAGGGAGAAGGAGGGTCGGTGCCACTTTCGGAGCACGAGCAACGCATGCTCGAACAGATCGAGAGCGCTCTGTACGCGGAAGACCCCAAGTTCGCGTCCAGTGTCAAGCGTCGTCGGCTGGGTAAGTCGAGTGGCCGTCGTCGCCTGCAGGCGGTGGCGGTCTTCGTCGTCGGCCTCGTGATGCTCGTCGGCGGTCTCATCGTCAAGATCGACATCGGGGGCTTCCCGATCGTCAGCCTCCTCGGCTTCCTGGTGATGTTCGGTGCCGGCCTCTTCGCCCTCTGGGGTGACGACCTCGCCGACTCCGCGACGGGCGCGCCGCGCGCGGGAGGCAAAAAGCAGTCCGGGCCCTCCGGCTCCAAGCGCAAGCTGTCGGAGCGGATGGAAGAACGATTCAACCGTCGGTTCGAGCAGGAGTAGACCTCCGGCCGGCCTGACGGCCACGACTCTTCAGAGAGCCGCGCACCCCAGGGGGGGGCGCGGCTCTTTTGTTGGTGCGGCTCGGCTCTGTACCCGTGATTTCGACGCGCTGTCGACCGTGTCCCACCGTCACCCATTCCCTGGCCCCCACCTTCCCCCACCGGCGTTCCCCACCTTCCCCCACCGGGGTTCCCCACTTTGCCCCACCTGGTGAGAACTGCTGGTCGCATCGGCACCTGAAGCCTCAAAGGACTCGTCTGTCACACCATCGATGGACACAGCGACACGCGTCAGCGCACGAGACGCGCACGAAGCGTCAGAAGTTTCACCCGCTTGAACTGGGAATTTGCTGTCAGGTGGAGTCCGTGTGGGCTTCTGGGGTGGAAAGTGGAGGAAAGTGGGGTACTGTGGCAGCACTGGGTGAGGCGATCCGGAGCGCGGAACCCAGGGGCAGGAGGTGTCGACATGTCTGTGCGATTCGTCGGCACCTACACGCCCAAATTGGACGACAAAGGGCGACTCACGTTGCCCGCCAAGTTCCGCGATGCACTGGCAGGAGGGGTAGTGGTCACCAAAGGCCAAGACCACAGCTTGTCGGTGTATCGGACCGAAGAGTTCGATGCGATCGCGGCGAGGATCGTCGAGGCGTCACGTAACGACCCTGACCTGCGTGCGTTTCAGCGGACCTTCTTCGCCGGTTCGGAAGAACAGCGACCGGACGGCCAGGGCAGGATCAGCCTGTCCTCCGACCATCGCGTCTACGCGGGACTGTCCAAGGAGTGCGTGGTGTTCGGCAGCTTCGATCACCTCGAGATCTGGGATTCGGCCGCATGGGACGAGTACCAGTCGCAGCACGAGGAGAACTTCTCGGCAGCCAACTCGGCCGCGTTGAACGCGGTCTTGTAGCCGAGAGGGGACGGGGCGAAGCGGTACTCGGGCTTCGGATGGCACGAGGCCCCGATCCGGTCCGACCCTGGCGTACTTCCCCAACGCCAGGTACGGAATCGGATCGGGACCTCGCTCCATCCGGGGCGCGGCCCGACGGTGATGCACCGTCCGCCCGCGACATCACACTCCTCCGATCAGTCCTTCGCACCGAAACGCCGACTCTGCCGACCGACATGGCCGACACGCCGATGGGGGCCCTCCGTGGATGACACTGGTGACGACACTCGCCGCTCCGGCGAGTTCGGCCACATCCCCGTCATGGGTCGGCGCATCGTCGAATTGCTCACCCCGGCACTGGAATCAGAAGACCGGCGGGTCTTCCTGGACGCGACGCTGGGTGCCGGTGGACACAGCGAACTCATCCTGAACACCTTCCCCAACGTGCACCTCGTCGGTATCGATCGCGACGCCTCCGCGCTGGACATCGCGCGGCGCCGACTCGAACCGCACGCGGACCGGATCTCGCTGCACCAGGCCACCTTCCACGAGATCGCCGACGTCCTCGACGATGCCGGTGAGGAAGTCATCGACGCCGCCCTGTTCGACCTCGGCGTCTCGTCGATGCAGCTCGACCAGGCCGGCCGCGGTTTCGCCTACTCGGTCGACGCGCCCCTGGACATGCGGATGAACTCCGACGACCCGCTGACCGCGGCGGACGTCCTCAACACCTACGGCCACGGCGAATTGGCCCGTGTGCTCTCCGAATACGGGGAAGAGCGCTTCGCCGGCAAGATCGCCTCGGCGGTCCTGCGCGAGCGCGAGAAGGAACCGTTCACGACGAGTGCGCGCCTCGTCGAACTGCTCTATGCCACCATCCCGGCCGCGACCCGACGGACCGGCGGCCACCCGGCCAAACGCACCTTCCAGGCCCTGCGCATCGAGGTCAACCACGAACTCGACGTCCTGCGTGAGGCGTTGCCGACTGCGCTGTCGGTGCTCACCGTCGGCGGCCGAGTCGCGGTGATGAGCTACCAGTCCCTCGAGGACCGGATCGTCAAGCGGGAGTTCGCAGCCCGCACGACTTCGACCTCGCCGCCCGGCCTGCCCGTCGAGTTGCCCGGCACCGCCGCGGAGTTCCGCCTCGTGACCCGCGGCGCCGAGCGTCCCGACGACGAAGAACTGACCATCAATCCGCGATCGGCACCGGTGCGAGTCCGGGCGGTCGAACGAGTCGAGAAGAAGGGCTGATCATGACGATCCTGCACGACGCCCCTCGTCATCCCGGCTCCGGCCGTTCCGACGACAAGCGTTCCGGCTCAGGTCGTTCCGGCTCAGGTCGTTCCGATGCGGGACGGTCCGACACAGATCGGAGCAGCCGTCGGTCACGGCGCGCACGCATCGAGTCCGAGCGCGCGACCCGTTCGCGGGCGGCCCAACGCGCACTGGACCGCCGTCACAAGCGCATGGCCACCGGCGCGGTCGCACCGCGCGCAACCCGCGGCGCGGGTCTGTCGATGTCCGGTGTCTCGCTGCGAGAACGGTTGCAGCACACACCTTTCGTGGTCCCCGTCATCGCATTGCTGGTGCTGGGCCTCGGTCTGAGCCTGTGGCTGTCCACCAAATCGGCCCAGGACTCCTACAAGCTCGGTATCGAGCGGACCGAGAACCAGTCGCTCATCGACCAGCGGGATGCGCTCAAGCGGACCTACGAATCCGGCAACTCGGCTCCGGAACTGTCCCGGGAAGCAACGCGTCTCGGCATGATCCCGTCGGACAACCCGGCACGGATGATCGTCGACGACCCGCGCCGGCCCCGCATCGTCGGGAAACCCGCACCGGCATCGGGGAAGCCGATGGCCGACCTCAACCCCGAGCTGAAGCCCGACCCCACCGAGACCATCGACCCGCGCAAGGTGGACGACTCGATCGGCCTCGGCGGCGGCGCGGTCGGCGCACCGAACCCGCCGGCGCAGCAGACCCCGGATCAGCAGGCCCCGGCCCCGTCGACCCCGGGACAGGCCGGGCCGTCGCCATCGCCGCAACCCGCTCCGGCTCAACCCGATCCGGCTCCCGGGCAGGGGGAGCCTTCGCCGCCGACCGAGTCGGGGGCCGCGCCCGCACCCTCGAGCCCGATCCCGGCGCCGAATGTCGTGCCCCGGACGTGAGGTGGCCGCGGGTCGTAAGGGTTGTCACAGTGCACCCATCGATCTGCAACCCGCCGACGCCAAATCCCTGTCACGACCTTGAAGCGGTGAACAATTGACGACCATGACACGTGCGACCTTCGAGCGACTCGGCCACGCGCCGTCTCGCCCGGGACGTCGCCCGGGCCAGGGATCCCGCGCGACCGCAGGCGGCCCGGGTGGCCGCGGACCGGGAAAGGGTGGTCCCCGGAACAGCGGGGGACTGCACAGCTTCGGGTTCCGGACCAAGGTGTTCGGGGTCGCCGTGCTGCTCGTGGTCCTCGCGGTCGCGGGGAAGATGATCGTCGTCCACACCATCCAGGCCGGGTCCATCTCGGCCGAGGCCGCCCAGCAGCGCGAGTACACGCAGGTCCTGACGGCCAAGCGTGGTTCCATCCTCGACCGCAACGGTCGCCCGCTGGCCTACACCGACGAGGCCCGGTCACTGACGTTCCTGCCCAAGGCGGTTCGCAAGTCGATCGACGAGGAGCACCGCAAGAACGACGAACTGCCCGGCGTCGACGAGCGTCTCAAGGAGATCGCCAAGGGCGTCTCGATGGCACTCGGCGGCTCGATCAGCGAAGAGGACCTCCTCGCCAAGATCACCGGCGACGAGCCCTTCGTGTACCTCGCACGGGCCGTGAGCCCCGACGTCGCCAAGCGCATCACCGAGGAGTTCCCCGAGGTGGGCGCCGACCCGGAGAGTATCCGGCTCTATCCCGGTGGTTCGCTGGCGGCCAACGTCATCGGTGACGTCAACTACGACGGCAACGGTCTCATCGGCCTCGAGGCCTCCCTCGACGCGATCCTGTCCGGCACCGACGGTTCCCGTACCTACGACCGCGGATCGGACGGCGCGATCATCCCGGGCAGCACCCGCAACGTGCACCCGGCGATCAATGGTTCCACCGTCCGTCTGACCCTGGACTCCGACACCCAGTGGTTCGTCCAGAGCCAGGTCATGAAGGCCAAGCAGGCCTCCGGTGCGAAGGGTGCCTCGGCGGTCGTGCTGGACGCCCGGACCGGCGAGGTGCTGGCGATGGCGAACGACGGCACCTTCAACGCGTCGCTCCCGCTGTCGGATCAGCCGAAGGCCGAACTCGGCAACCCGTCGGTCACCTCCCCGTTCGAGCCCGGCTCGGTCAACAAGCTCGTCGCGGCCGCCGCCGCCATCGAATACGGCCTCACCCGGCCGGACACGGTCCACCAGGTCCCCGGCAGCATCCAGATGTCCGGCGTCACGGTCCGCGACGCCTGGGAGCACGGCGTCGAGCCGTACACGACCACCGGCATCTTCGGTAAGTCGTCGAACGTGGGCACGCTGATGCTCGCCAAGCGCATCGGTGAGGAACGCTTCGCCGACATGCTCAAGCGATTCGGGCTCGGCCAGCGCACCGGCGTCGGTCTCCCGGCCGAGAGTGCCGGCGAGGTCCCCGCACTGAGCCAGTGGTCGGGCGGTTCCTTCGCCAACCTGCCCATTGGACAGGGTCTTTCGATGACGCTCCTGCAGATGACCGCGATGTACCAGGCGATCGCCAACGACGGCCTGCGCATCCCGCCGCGGATTCTCGCCGGCGAGGAGCGCGACGGTAGTACCTCGGAGGGGCGTGCTCGCCCCGAACCGGTCCGCGTCGTCAGCGAGGAGACCGCCCGGACGGTCCGCGACATGTTCCGCTCGGTGGTGCAGGACGATCCGATGGGCGTGCAGATGGGTACCGGCACCAAGGCGGCCGTCAGCGGTTACCAGGTCTCCGGCAAGACCGGTACCGCTCAGCAGGTCGATCCGTCGTGCGGCTGCTACTCGAACTCGCGCTACAACATCACGTTCGCCGGGATCGCCCCGGCCGACGCCCCGCGCTATGTCATCGGGATCATGCTCGACAACCCGCGCCGCAGCTCCGACGGCACCGGGGGACAGTCCGCCGGGCCGCTCTTCTCGACCATCGCGTCGTGGATGCTCCAGCGCGCCCAGGTCCCGCTCTCTCCGCCGACCCCGAGGCTGACCCTCACCGCGAAGTGATTCCGACCCGGTGGTCGGCGCACCGCGTCCCGGACGCCGATCCCGGGGTCGGTATCGTGAGTGCAATTCTGCGCCGAACACGAACCCGGGCCGCGGTGACCGAACCGCGAAGACCCCGACCACCAGCACCCCGACCACCAGCACACCGACCGAGAACAACCGAGGAGGCGAACACATGACGTCTCGTGGTTCCTCGCACAAGGGATCGGCCGGCAGACGCAAGGGCAACAAGAAGGTCCCCGGTCGTCCGCGTGAGGTCGCGCCGACGGCCGTGACGGTCCTGTCGACGGCCACGGGCGCCCGGCTCGACCTCGTCGGCGGCGCCGATCGCGACACCAGCGTGCAGGGCGTGACCCTGCGCGCCCAGGACGTGCAGCCCGGCGATCTGTTCGCGGCCCTGCCCGGTGCGGCCACCCACGGCGCGCGGTTCGCCGACCAGGCGGTCGCCGCCGGGGCGACCGCGATCCTGACCGACCCGGCCGGCCGCGCCGAACTGAGCCGCGTCCTGCCGCCCGAGACCGCCGTCGCGGTCCTCATCCACCCCAGCCCGCGGACCGTCCTGGGCAGCGTCAGCGCCCGTGTGTACGGCAACCCGTCGCAGCGGTTGAAGCTGATCGGGATCACCGGCACGTCGGGCAAGACCACCACGTCGTATCTCGTGGAGGCGGCACTGCTCGCCGCCGGGCACTCGGTGGGACTCATCGGAACCGTCGAGACCCGCGTGAACGGCGTCGCGCAGCCGAGCTCGCTGACGACCCCGGAGGCGCCGACCCTGCAGGCGCTGCTTGCGTCGATGCTCGAGGACGGGGTCGACGTCGTCGTCATGGAGGTGTCCAGCCACGCGCTGTCCCTGGGCCGGGTCGACGGTGCGCACTTCGCGATCGGGGCCTTCACCAACCTCTCGCAGGATCATCTGGACTTCCATCACACGATGCGCGCCTACTTCGACGCCAAGGCGCAGCTGTTCGTGCCGTCGTCGCCGAACCACGCGGTACGCGCGGTGGTGTGCGTCGACGACGAGTGGGGTCAGCGGATGGCCGATCTCGCCCGCCGTCCCGGTGAGGCGGCGCATCTGCAGCCGGTGACGGTGTCCACCGGTCCGACGCCCGCTCACTGGCATGCGGGCCCGTCGGACCTCGCCGGCGACGGCACCTCCCACACCCCGATCACCGAACCCGACGGCGACCACGTCCTGGTCATGCCTCTCCCGGGTCGCTACAACGTGGCCAACGGACTGCTGGCCGTCGCGGTGGCCCATGCGGCGGGTGTGCCGATCTCCACCGCGCTCGACGCGGTCGCGTCGGTGAGCGTGCCGGGACGTCTGCAGCGGGTCGACCGCGGGCAGTCGTTCCTTGCCCTGGTCGACTACGCGCACAAACCCGGAGCCGTCGAGGCCGTCCTGGCGACCTTGCGCGGTCAGCTCGGCGAGGGACCGGGCCGCGTGGCCATCGTGGTGGGTGCCGGCGGAGACCGTGACGCGGGTAAGCGGCCGCTGATGGGGGAGGCCGCCGCCCGCGGTGCCGAACTCGTCATCGTCACCGACGACAACCCGAGGTCGGAGGAACCGGCCGCCATCCGGTCCGAGGTTCTCGCCGGCGCCCGGAGCGTCGACGCCGCCGACCGTCCGGCCGGTGCCGAACCGGTACGCGAGGTCGGGGATCGTGCGGCGGCGATCGCCGAGGCCATCGCCTGGGCACGGCCCGGCGACATCGTGCTGGTCGCGGGCAAGGGTCATGAGGCAGGGCAGGAGATCAACGGCGTGAAGCATCCGTTCGACGACCGCGAGGTCGTCGCACAAGCGCTGGACGAGTTGCCGAACGCGACCACCGGCCCGGTGGGCGCGGAGGGTGATCGATGACCGGACCGTTCGTCACGGTGATCCGCGGGGATGCGCCGGTGACGGTCGACGACGCACGTCTGCTCATCCGCCGACTCGCCGAGCACGCCGGCGCGTTGCGCGGCAGCAGCGTGGAGGACCGGCCGCGAACCTGGGCGATCCTCGGCGAGGTCGCCAGCCCCGAGGGGACCGCCGAGAACCAGCGCGTCGTCGAACACGATCTCCTCGGACGCCTGGCCGTCCGACTGGCCGTCGACAAGACTCTCTGCGTCGGTGACTCCCGATCGGTTCGCGCCCTGCACCAGGGCGCCGTCATGGAGGGGTCGTGGGGCGACGAGGCGCGCATCGTCGACACGGTCGAGACCGCCGCGGCACTCGTCGACATCGACCCGGACTGGCGGCCCGCCGCCGGCGATGTCATCCTCCTCGCGGCAGCGAGCGCCGACCTCGACTCGGTGGTGAGGGCATGGGGTGCGAGCTGCGGATGGCAGGTCCGCGAGGATACTGACTCCGGTCCCGATGACGAGGGGACCGCATCATGAGGGCACGCGATGAGGCGCGCCTGCCGAGAACACTGAACAGAGTCGGAGAGAAGAGCGTGGCGGGGAACGGACGAGCGAACACGAGGGCAGCACGGTGACCCAGATCCTCCTCGCGGGTGCGATCGCGATCGCGGTGTCGATCCTGCTGACCCCCGTGCTCATCAAGGTGTTCTCCCGACAGGGCTTCGGCCAGGAGATCCGGGTCGAGGGCCCCCAGAGCCATCAGACCAAGCGTGGCACGCCGTCGATGGGCGGCGTCGCGATCCTCGCCGCATTGTGGGCGGGCTACTTCGGTTCGCATCTCGTCGGCCTCTTCACCGACGCCGGCAACGGACCGACTGCGTCGGGCCTGCTCGTGCTGGGCCTCGCGACCGCGCTCGGCATCGTCGGCTTCCTCGACGACATCATCAAGATCCGCAAACACCGCAACCTGGGACTGAACAAGACCGCGAAGTCGATCGGGCAGTTCATCGCCGCGATCCTGTTCGGTGTCCTCGTGCTGCAGTTCCGCAACGACTACGGCCTCAGCCCGGCCAGCACCCACCTCAGCTATGTGCGCGACATCGACGCCATCGGCCTCGGCGCGGTGGTCTTCGTGGTGTTCTGCTGGCTCGTGGTCGCCGCGTGGTCCAACGCGGTGAACTTCACCGACGGACTCGACGGTCTGGCCGCCGGTTCGATGGCGATGGTCCTCGGCTCCTACGTCCTCGTGACCTTCTTCCAGTTCGTCAACGCCTGCGCCGGCGGTGCCAAGCCGCCCAGCGACATCCCGACCGGGTGCTACCAGGTCCGCGACCCCCTCGACCTCGCGATCATCGCGGTGGCCGGCGGCGGCGCCTGCCTCGGCTTCCTGTGGTGGAACGCCGCGCCGGCGAAGATCTTCATGGGGGACACCGGCTCGCTGGCACTCGGCGGCATGCTCGCCGGCCTGTCCATCACGACCCGGACCGAACTCCTCGCGGTCGTCATCGGTGCGCTGTTCGTCGCCGAGATCATGTCGGTGGTCATCCAGATCGCCTTCTTCCGGACCACCGGCCGTCGTGTCTTCCGGATGGCGCCGTTCCACCACCACTTCGAACTGGGCGGATGGGCCGAGACGACGGTGATCATCAGATTCTGGCTGCTCACAGCCATAGCCTGCGCGCTCGGCCTGTCGCTCTTCTACGGCGAGTTCCTGACGACCAATGGCTGATCCGCGCGCCGAGAACTCCGCGTCTCCCGACGACCCACTGGGGTTGACCGGCAAGACCGTGGTGATCGGCGGCGCGGGTACCGCCGGCATGTCGGCGGCCCGCTACCTGGTCACCAGGGATGTCCGCATCCTGCTCGCCGACGACCGGTTCGCCGTACGTGATGCCGACGCCGCCGACCGGGATGCGGCGGTCGCTGCCGTTCCCGGGGTCGCGGACCTGACCGGGCAGGGCGTCGAGGCCGTCGCGATCTCCGATCTGCTCGCCGACCCCTCGTGGACCGCCGACACCGCGGTCGTGATCGTCTCGCCCGGATTCGCGCCCACCCACGACCTCGTCGCGCAGGCCGCGGCGGGCGGTGTGCCGGTATGGGGCGAGGTCGAGTTGGCCTGGCGGGTCGACGCCGCGGGTCTGCTCGGGGAGCCGCGCACCTGGCTGGTCGTCACCGGCACCAACGGCAAGACCACCACCACCTCGATGCTCGCCGACATCGTCGAGCGCTCCGGGCGTGCCGGCGCGGCGTGCGGCAACATCGGCCTGCCGGTTCTCGATGCCATGCGCGCGACACCTCGGGTGGACGTCCTGTGCGCCGAGCTGTCGTCGTTCCAGCTGCACTGGGCACCGTCGGTCGCCCCGGCCGCCGGGGTGGTGCTCAACGTCGCCGACGATCATCTCGACTGGCACGGCACCTTCGACGCCTATGCGCTGGCCAAGGCCGGTGCGCTGCGCGGCGACATCTCGATCGTCGGTCTCGACGACGCAGTTGCATCTGGTCTGCCGGGTGCGGGACGCCGGGTCGGCTTCACACTCAACCCGCCCCAGGACGGCCAGCTCGGCGTCGAGGACGGACAACTCGTCGACCGTGCCTTCGGTGCGGGTCGCCTGCTGTCGGCCGCCGCCGTGCATCCGGCGGGCCCGTCGGGCGTGGCCGATGCCCTCGCTGCCGCCGCTCTCGCCCTCTCGATCGGTGTCGACCGCGACGCGGTCGAGGCCGCGCTCACCGATTTCCGGCCCGCCGCCCATCGCGGCGAGGTCGTGGCGACGCGCGACGGCATCCGCTTCGTCGACGACTCCAAGGCCACCAACCCGCATGCCGCCCAGGCTGCCGTCTCCGCATACGGCCGCGTGGTGCTGATCGCGGGCGGCCTGCTCAAGGGCGCGTCGATGGACGCCATGCTCACCGCGGTCGGCGATCGGCTCGCCGGGGTGGTCGCCATCGGCCGTGATCGTGAGCTGGTCGTCGAAGCGATCGTGCGACACGCCCCAGAAGTCCCAACAGTCACAGTATTCACAGGGGACGATGGCACGGTGAACGTGCATCGCCAGGGTCAGACCGCACCCGTCCTCTCGTCGACCGAAACCTCGGGAACAGACGCCGCCGCTGCCGTGATGGACCGGGCGGTCGCCGAGGCATGGGAGCTCGCCGCGGCGAGCGACCCGAAGCCCGACGCGGTGCTCCTCGCACCCGCCGCGGCATCGCTGGACATGTTCGCCGGCTACAGCCGGCGCGGTGACGCGTTCGCGCGCGCCGCACAGGACATCGCCGGCACCCCCACCTCGCGGTGAGTGGCGTGAGCACCGACAAGACCGCGGTCGACGCCGCGGACGACGAGAGCACCTTCGACGACGAGGACACCCTCGACGACTCGTTCCAAGACGGAACGGACGAGACCTCGGACGTGAGCAGGCGAGCGTCCGTGCGTCGAAAGGCGTCAGAGGGTGCGGCCGCGCTGTCGAAGCCGGCTGCCGAGGTCTCCGCAGCGGCCTCGACCGCGGGGTCGGTGACGGCCTCGTTGCCGGCGATGCTCGTCGAAGGCGTGCGCAACCTCCTGGCGCGGCCGCTGGCCTCCTACCAGCTGGTCCTCACGATGGCGTTCATGCTGACCGCCTTCGGTCTGGTGATGGTGCTGTCGGCGTCGTCGGTCGAGGGGTACTCGCAAGACGGATCGGCCTACGGACTGTTCACGACGCAGGTCATCTTCGCCGGACTCGGCCTCGTCGTCTTCTACCTGATGCTGCGGGTCCCCGTCCGTCTGCTGCGGCGCTTCGCCGCGCCGTCGATGGCCATCGCCATCCTGCTGCTCGGACTGGTGCTGATCCCCGGCATCGGCACGCTCAGCCAGGGCGCCCGACGCTGGTTCGTCATCTCCGGTGTGTCGGTGCAGCCCTCGGAGCTGGTCAAGGTGGCGCTGTGTATCTGGGGTGCGCACCTGCTCGCCTCCCGGCGCCGGGACAACGCCTCGATCAAAGAGCTCCTGATCCCGCTGGTCCCGGTCGCGATGCTGGTCTGCGTGCTGATCATCCTCGAGCCGAACCTCTCGACGACGATCACCATCGCCATCATCGTCGGCGCGATGCTCTGGTTCGCCGGGCTGCCGATCAAGGTCTTCTCGGCCTTCGCCGTCTCCGGTGTGGTCCTCGCGGTGATCCTCGCGCTCGTCGAGGGGTACCGCTCACAGCGCGTGATGAGCTTCCTCGGCGGCATCGACGACCCGCAGGGTGCCGGCTACCAGGCCCGGCAGGCGACCTACGCGCTGGCCAACGGCGGCGTCTTCGGTGTGGGCCTCGGCCAGTCGAGCGCCAAGTGGAACTACCTGCCCAATGCGCACAACGACTTCATCTTCGCCATCATCGGCGAGGAACTCGGCCTCCTCGGTGGTCTGCTGGTGGTCTTCCTGTTCGTGCTGCTGGGCTACATCGGCTTCCGCATCGCGCACCGCTCGACCGATCCGTTCCTGCGCCTGATGACCGCGACCATCACCGTGCTGATCCTCGCGCAGGCGTTCATCAACATCGGCTACGTCATCGGCCTGCTGCCGGTCACCGGTATCCAGCTGCCACTCATCTCGGCGGGCGGTACATCGACGCTGACCGTGCTCGCGATGCTCGGCCTCCTGGCCAACGCCGCGCGACACGAACCCGAGGCCGTCGCGACCCTCACCGCCGGATCGCAGGGCCGTCTGGCCCGGATCCTGCGGCTCCCGACGCCGGTGGCCTACCGGCAGACGCGGGCCGAGACCCTGCGAGATCGGCTCGACCAGCGTCGCTCGGCGAGCGGACGGCCCGCGGGCCGCACAACCGGACGGGGTGCACCGGGCCGGGTCGGGGCATCCGGACGGGCAGGAGCGTCGACCGGTCGCGGACGACCGGCCGAACCGGCTGAAAGCCAGGGCCGGTTCACCATGCCGTGGAAACGGGCGAAGACTGCCGAACCGGCACCTGCACGGGGTGCATCCGCACGGCGTCCGGCAGCGACAGGTCGCACCCGACCTGCGCCGTCGGCACGAGCGGGCGTCGACTACCGTGGCGGGTATCCCGGCGCCGGCAGTGCACGTCGCTCGGCGTCACCGGGATGGCGGGCGGGCGCGCATCAGCCGCGGACGCCGAGGTCCGCCGACCCCGGGCGCGATCGGCCGACACACGGCCGCGCGGGACGCCGCTGACGGCTCCCGCGACAGGCGATGCCGCTGCGTGGGACAGACGTGCACAGTGGCTGGAGATGGAGTGACAGAGCCGGTGAGTTCGGGTGCAGCACAATCTGATACGACCGGAGGCCCGGGCGGGCGGCCGCTGTCGGTGGTGGTCGCGGGCGGCGGGACCGCCGGACACATCGAACCCGCACTCGCCGTGGCCGACGCGATCACCCGCATCGACCCGACGGCCCGCGTCACCGCGCTCGGGACCAACCGCGGCCTCGAGGTCGACCTGGTGCCCGAACGCGGATACGACCTGCGGCTGATCCCGCCGGTTCCGCTGCCGCGCAAACCCGGGATGGACCTCGCCAAGACCCCCGGGCGCCTGGTGTCCTCGGTCGCCGCGACTCGCAAGGTGCTCGCCGACGTGGACGCCGACGTCGTCGTCGGCTTCGGCGGGTATGTGTCGGTGCCCGCCTACCTCGCCGCGCAGATGCATCTACGCGGACGCAATCGCATCCCGATCGTCATCCACGAGGCGAACGCCTCGGCGGGCATCGCCAACAAGGTGGGCGCCCGGTTCGCCGACCGTGTCCTGGCCGCCGTCGACGGCTCCGGGCTCGACGCCACCGTCGTCGGCATGCCGGTCCGCGGGGTCCTCGCCGAACTGGACCGGCCGGCCTTGCGCGCCAAGGCGCGCCACTACTTCGGACTCGACGAGGATGCCCCGACCCTGCTCGTCTTCGGTGGTTCCCAAGGCGCGCAACGTATCAACGCCGCGGTCTCGGGAGCGGCCGAAGCACTCGCGAAGGCGGGAATCGGGGTCCTGCACGCCTACGGGCCCAAGAACTCGATCGACCCGGTGATCGTCGAGGGCGCCCCGCCGTACCGCGGCGTCGGCTACCTCAAGCGGATGGACCTCGCCTACGCCGCCGCCGATCTGGTGATGTGCCGGTCCGGCGCGATGACCGTCGCCGAGGTGTCGGCCACCGGTTTGCCCGCCGTCTACGTCCCGCTGCCGCACGGCAACGGCGAACAGCGCCTCAACGCGCTACCGGTCGTCGAGGCCGGCGGCGGACTCATCGTCGAGGACTCGGCGGTCAGCGCGGAGTGGGTGGCACGCGAGGTCCCGGCCCTCCTGCAGGACACCGAACGACTGCAGCAGATGTCCGCGGCGGCCGCGGGCACGGGCCATCGCGACGCCGCCGCGGCCGTCGCCGACGCCGCCCTCGAACTGGCTCGCGGGTTCCGCGCGGGCCGGCGACCGTCCCGTAAGGCGTTTCGTTCGCGCCGATCGGCCGGCGAACAGTGACAATTGGACGGGACCGGGTCGGAGGGGACAGGGCCGGCGAGATGACCGGACCCGGAGCGGGAGGTGACGACATGAGCGAGGGGACGACTGTGGGAACCGGAGGACTGCCGCCGCAGCTCGCCCGCGTGCACATGGTCGGCATCGGCGGCGCCGGCATGTCCGGGCTCGCGCGCATCCTGCTCGCCCGCGGCGGCCAGGTGTCGGGATCGGACGCCAAGAACAGCCGGGGCATCCTCGAACTCCGCACCCGCGGCGCCCGTGTCCAGGTCGGACACGATCCGTCCGCACTCGACCAGATCCCGGGTGGTCCGTCGGTCGTGGTCACCACCCACGCCGCCATCCCCAAGACCAATCCCGAGCTGGTGGCCGCACGCTCGCGGGGAATCCCGATCCTGCTGCGCCCGCGCGTGCTCGCCCAGCTCATGGAGGGTGACCGGACGCTGCTGCTGGCCGGGACGCACGGCAAGACCTCGACCACGTCCATGGCCGTCGTCGCGCTCCAGCACGCCGGCAGCGACCCGTCGTTCGCGATCGGCGGCGAGCTCAACGAATCCGGCACCAACGCCCATCACGGCGGCGACCCGGTCTTCGTGGCCGAGGCCGACGAGAGCGACGGTTCGCTGCTCGAGTACACGCCCGATGTCGTGGCCGTCACCAACATCGACGCCGACCACCTCGACTTCTTCGGCTCGATCGAGGCCTACGTCGAGGTGTTCGACAAGTTCACCGAACGCATCCGGACCGGCGGCACACTTGTGGTCTGCCTCGACGATCCCGGATCCGCGGCACTCGCCGGACGTGTCCGCGGCGATCTCGCCGAGCGCGGGGTGGCGGTCCTCGGCTACGGCCGCGGCACTCACGCGGTCCTCGCGCCCGGCGTGCCCAACGTGGCGACCCAGCTGTCGTGGGAACCGCGCGCCGCCGGGGGAGCGGCACGGGTCCGTTTCACCGCGCCGGTGACCGGCCCCGCCGACGAGACCGGCACCGTCGTCGAACGTGAACTCATCCTCCCGCTGCCGGGAGAACACATGGCGCTCAACGCGATCGCCGCGGTCATCGGTGCCGTGCGCGTCAACGCCGCGGCGACCGCCGACGCCGCAGGTGCCCTCGACGGCATCCTCGCGGGGATCGGCGCGTTCGGCGGGGTCCATCGTCGCTTCGAGTTCCGCGGGCGCCGCGGCGGCGTCGAGGTCATCGACGACTACGCCCACCATCCCACCGAGGTGCGCTCGGTGCTGTCCGCGGCGCAGTCCATGATGGCCGCGCGGGTCGGCCCCGACGCGCCACGCGGTCGCGTCATCGCGGTCTTCCAGCCCCACCTGTACTCGCGCACGGTCGAGTTCGCCGACGAGTTCGCCGCCGCCCTCGACCTCGCCGACACCGTGGTCGTCGCCGACGTCTACGGCGCCCGTGAGGCTCCGATCCCCGGTGTCAGCGGCCGGACCATCACCGACAAGTTGACCCGGCCGTCGTTGTTCGCACCGGATCTGTCGCGGCTGGCCGGTCAGGTCGCCGGCCTGGCCCGACCCGGAGACGTCGTGCTGACCCTGGGCGCGGGCGACATCACCATGCAGGGGCCCGAGATCCTGGCCGCACTCGGCGCGGACACCGCGACCGACGACGCGACGCCCGCGACCGGTGAGGGCCCCGGCGACGGGGGCCTCACAGGACGGGTCTCGTGATCCGCTGGCCGACCCGCCGCCGGTCCCGCCTGATCCTCGGCACCCTGATGGTCGTCGCCGCGGGGGTCGGGCTGGTCCTGATCGCCTACCTCACCCCACTGATGGCCGTGCGCGGCACCGACATCCGGGACAACGGTTCGATCCCGGCCGACGAGATCCTGCGCGTCGCGGCCGTCCCGCAGGGGACACCTCTCCTCCAGGTGGACACCCGCGCCGTCGCGCAGCGCGTCGCCGGCATCCCGTCCGTCGAATCCGCCCGCGTCCAGCGGTCCTACCCGTCGACGCTCACCATCACCGTCGTCGAGCGGGTGCCGGTGGTGATCGTGACGAGCGGGGACGAGGTCCACGTCCTCGACCGGTCCGGGGTGTCCTTCCTCCACTACGTCCGCGCCCAGGGCGTGCCACCGGAGGTGCTCAAGCTCCCCGTCCTCGAGACCCCGAACCCGGGCCCGGCCGATCCCACCACCCGGGAGGCGATCACCGCGGTCGCCGGATTACCGGAATCGCTGGCGCGACAGGTCAAACGGTTGTCGGCGAGCTCGCCGGTCGACATCGAGTTCATCCTCACCGAGAACCGCCGGGTCATCTGGGGTGACAGCGATCGGGGAGCGGAGAAGGCGCGAACCCTCACGTACCTGTTGAGCCGGGACGCCAAGATGTACAACGTCTCGAGCCCCGAGTTCCCGGCCTACAAGTGAGCGCGGCGGCCGCCGGTCGCCCGCACGCGTCGGGAATCGCGTCAGATTCGTTGAAGATGTGAGAAATTCACCGAAATTCGGGAGCGACTTCCCGACACGCCGGGCGCTGTTGTGGATACCGGGGCCCGGGATGCCTAGCGTCATCCCCACAACGAACTACTTGACATAACTCTAAATCTATGGTTCAGGTTTAGGGTTTTGCCAGCAACTCAGCCGCTGAGACCTCAGCACCGGAACACGCTGAGAGATCAGCAACGGAACATCGAGCACGACCCATTACGAGGAAGGCGAGCGCATGACGCCACCGCACAACTACCTGGCCGTCATCAAGGTCGTCGGCATCGGCGGCGGCGGCGTGAATGCCGTCAACCGCATGATCGAGCAGGGGCTCAAGGGAGTCGAGTTCATCGCGATCAACACCGACGCGCAGGCCCTGCTGATGAGCGACGCCGACGTCAAGCTCGACGTCGGTCGCGACTCCACCCGTGGCCTCGGTGCCGGCGCCGACCCCGAGGTCGGTCGCCGCGCCGCCGAGGACGCCCGCGACGAGATCGAGGAACTCCTCAAGGGTGCCGACATGGTCTTCGTGACCGCGGGCGAGGGTGGTGGCACCGGCACCGGTGGTGCACCGGTCGTCGCGCAGATCGCCCGCAAGCTCGGCGCTCTCACCGTCGGCGTGGTGACCCGTCCGTTCTCCTTCGAGGGCAAGCGTCGCGGCGGACAGGCCGAAGCGGGCATCACCGCGCTGCGGGAGTCCTGCGACACCCTCATCGTGATCCCCAACGACCGCCTGCTCCAGCTCGGCGACGCGCAGGTGAGCCTCATGGACGCCTTCCGCAGCGCCGACGAGGTCCTCCTCAACGGTGTCCAGGGCATCACCGACCTCATCACCACCCCGGGTCTGATCAACGTCGACTTCGCCGACGTCAAGGGCGTCATGAGCGACGCCGGCAGCGCCCTCATGGGCATCGGTTCGGCCCGCGGTGAGGACCGCGCCAAGAAGGCGGCCGAGTCGGCGATCAACTCGCCGCTGCTCGAGGCGTCGATGGAAGGTGCTCGGGGCGTGCTGATCTCGATCGCCGGCGGCAGCGACCTCGGCCTCTTCGAGATCCACAACGCGGCCACCCAGGTCCAGGAGGCGGCCCACGAGGACGCCAACATCATCTTCGGCACCGTGATCGACGACAACCTCGGCGACGAGGTCCGCGTGACCGTCATCGCCGCCGGTTTCGACGGCGGCACCCCGAAGAAGCGCTCGGACGTGCCCGCCGCGGCCGCCGGCCGTTCGGCCGTCGGTCAGGGGCAGGCCGGCGCGGTGTCGCCGCCGCCGAAGAGCGACCCGCTCTTCGGTGACATCCCCAAGGGATCGGGTGATCCCTTCGGTGGTGAGCGTGAGCCGGAGCCCCCGCGTCGCAACACCGTGCACCTCGACGACGATGACGTCGACGTGCCGTCCTTCATGAAGCGCTGACCCGCATGCGGGTACGTCGTGTGGTCACCACGCGTGCCGGCGGCGTCTCGGTGGCACCGTATGACTCGTTCAATCTCGGTGACCATGTCGGAGACGACCCGGAGGCGGTGTCCGCCAACAGAAATCGTCTGGCCGAGCAGATCGGGTTGCCTGCTTCGTCGGTCGTCTGGATGGAGCAGATCCACAGCCGCAACGTGACGGTCGTCGACGGTCCGGTCACCGAACCGGTCCCGGCGACCGATGCGCTGGTGACGACCACGCCGGGCCTCGCGCTCGCCGTGCTCTCGGCCGACTGCGTGCCGGTGCTCCTCAGCGACGACGAGGCCGGCGTGATCGCCGGTGTCCATGCCGGTCGTGTCGGGGCGCGCATCGGCATCGTGCGCGAGACGCTCAAGGTGATGGTCGACCTCGGTGCGCGCATCGAGTCGATCGGTGCGTTCCTGGGCCCGGCCGCATCCGGCGAGCAGTACGAGGTGCCCCCGGCGATGCAGGCCGACGTCGAGAAGCATCTGCCCGGGAGCGCGAGCCGCACCAAGAAGGGCACGACGGGCCTCGACCTCCGTGCCGGTCTGCGCCGGCAGCTCCTCGAGGCGGGGGTCGCCGGGGTCGCCGTCGACCCGCGCTGCACGATCTCGGACACGAGTCTCTTCAGCCACCGGCGTGGCGCACCGACCGGCCGCCTGGCATCGGTGATCTGGATGGACGACGAGAGTGCGCCGGACGGGGAGTAGGCCCCCGGCGCTCCACGCGGAGAATGATGGGGGACATGAGCGACTCTCTCGATGACGCACGCACCGCCGAGCTGTCCGAGCGACTCGAAGCCGTACGCGGGCGGCTCGACGCGGCCGTCGCGGCTGCGGGCCGTCCCGCCGGGTCGTGTGCACTGCTGGTCGTCACCAAGTACTTCCCGGCCGTCGACGTCCGCCGATTGCTGAACCTGGGCGTCCGTTCGTTCGGGGAATCCCGTGAACCCGAAGCCGGCCGCAAGGTCGCCGACGTCCTCGCCGAGTGGGCGCCCGAGGATTCCACCGACGTGCCCGTGTTCGACATGATCGGGACCGTCCAGTCGAAGAAGGCCCGTTCCATCGCGCGGTGGGCGCGCGCGGTGCACTCGGTGGATCGTCCGAAGGTGGTCGACGCCCTGGGCCGGGCCGCACGAGCCGCGCTCGACGAGGGGGAGCGGACCGAACGTCTCGGGATGCTGCTCCAGGTGAGTCTCGACGGGGACCCACAACGCGGCGGCGTCGTAGAGGCGGATCTCCCCGCACTCGCCGATCAGGTGTCGAACGAGGACGCACTGGCGCTGCGCGGGCTCATGGTCATCGCCCCGCTATCCGGCGATCGGAAGCACTGGATGGCCGAATCCGCCCGTATTCACAACGCTTTTCGCGACCAGTACGCAGACGCCGTCGAACTGTCCGCGGGCATGTCGGGTGATATGGAGGAGGCGGTTGCAGCCGGCTCGACATGCGTGCGTGTCGGAACCGCGATCATGGGCGATCGGCCGCTAGTCTCTCAGTAATCACATTGGTAACAACAGAACCAAGTGACACAGCAAGCGCAGACATCTCAGCAAGCACAGTGACATCAGATGCACCATCCGGCACGGCTGCACACCGGCGTCGCACGACAGAGAGGCCGACTATGACCACGATGCAGAAGTTCAAGGCTTACTTCGGCATGGTGCCGCCCAGCGAGTACGAGGACGACTACCTCGAGGACGGTTCGGCGCTGCGTGCCCCGTCGCGTGAGCGTGCCTACCGTGACGACTACTACGGTGACGGCTCCTACGACCCCGGTTACGAGCCCGCCCTGCGCGACCCGGGCTTCCGCGAGGCCGGCTACCGCGACGAGATGGCCTACGACGACCGTCATTTCGACGGCGGATACGAACTCGCCGGCGACTTCGCCCCCGAGTTCGCCTACGCCGGACCGCGTCCGGCTCCCGAGGCCCCCATGCGGTCCGCTGCACGCCTCGAACCGCTGCAGCGTTCGTCGAGTGCCGCCCTGCGGGCCGCCTCGTCGCGCCCGGCCGCGCCCGAACATCGTGAGCTCGAGCGTGTCTTCGCCGACGGCCCGCTGCAGAAGATCACCACCCTGCGTCCCTCGGACTACAGCGAGGCCCGCACCATCGGTGAGCGTTTCCGCGACGGCAACCCGGTCATCATGGACCTCGTCGACATGACCAACGACGATGCGAAGCGCCTCGTCGACTTCGCTGCGGGCCTGGCCTTCGCACTGCGCGGCTCTTTCGACAAGGTGGCCACCAAGGTCTTCCTGCTGTCGCCGGCCGACGTCGATGTGTCGCCCGAAGACCGCCGCAAGATCGCCGAGACCGGCTTCTACAACCACTCCTGATGCAGGTGGGCACCCTCGGTTCGCACCGTCGGGTGCTCTTCAGGCAATCTTGACGCGTGGCTGCGATTTTGTTGGGTGTCCTCTACTACATCCTGTTGGTCTTCTGGTTGCTTCTCCTCGGCAGGCTCGTCGTCGAGCTGGTGCGGACGTTCGCCCGCGAATGGCGGCCCACCGGGGTGGCGGTCGTGATCATCGAGACGGTCTTCACGCTGACCGATCCGCCGATCAAGGCGTTGCGCCGGATCCTCCCGCCGATCCCGCTCGGCCCGATCCGCCTGGATCTGTCGCTGATGATCGTCATGCTCGTCGTCATCATCGCCATGAACATCGTGAACGGTCTCCGCGCCGACGCGGTCGCCGATTCGCTCGCCACCGCACTGGTTCTCATCCGCTCCTGATCCGCCGACGAGTCACCCACCGGGCCTCTTGCGACCCGGGTACCTTGGGGTACGTCGATGGACTACCGTTGGTTGTCGTCTTCGATGCCCTGCCCGTTCGGAGGAGTTTCGGTCGGGCTCGGCATCAAACAGTGCGACCTACGGTTCGCATGTGACAGGATTGGACGCCAGTTACAGATTTTGACTGGTATGAATAGTTAGTGACAACCTGTATTGGTCGAACGACTCACGTCGCGCGATCCGGGTTGGACGGCACGCCAACTGAACACAAGCTCCACCACAGACACGAGGGGAACCGACATGCGGCTGACTCCAGCTGATGTGCACAACGTCGCGTTCAGCAAACCGCCTATCGGTAAGCGCGGCTACAACGAGGATGAGGTCGATCAGTTCCTCGACTTCGTCGAGGCCGAGCTCGCCCGGCTGATCGAAGAGAACACCGACCTCAAGCAGCGCGTCGAGGAACTCGAGGGTGAGGTCGCCGACGCCCGGTCGGGTGCCGGCGCAGCCCCCGCCGAGGAGCGGACCCAGATGTTCGCCAAGCCGCCGGCCCAGGAGCAGCCCGCTCCGGTCCAGCAGCCCGCAGCGTCGAACGACGACGCCAACGTGCGTGCCGCCCGCGTTCTCGCACTCGCGCAGGACACCGCGGACCGTCTGACCGGCAGTGCCCGCGCCGACGCCGACGCGATGCTGGCCGACGCGCAGACCCGCGCCGACACGATGGTCTCCGAGGCGCAGAGCAAGTCCGACGCCATGCTCGCCGATGCGCGGCAGCGTTCGGAGGCCATCCTGGCCGACGCCCAGACCCGTTCCGAGGCGCAGCTGCGCCAGGCGCAGGAGCGCGCGGACGCGCTGCAGAGCGACGCCGAGCGCAAGCACAGCGAGATCATGGGCACGATCAACCAGCAGCGCGGTGTGCTCGAGGGCCGGATCGAACAGCTCAAGACGTTCGAGCGTGAGTACCGCACCCGTCTGAAGACCTACCTGGAGTCGCAGCTCGAGGAGCTGCAGCAGCGCGGAAGCGCGGCACCGGTCGAGGGTGGCCGTCCCGATCAGTCGTTCTCGAACGATCCGGGCAGCGGCGGTTTCAGCAGCTACTCGCCGAGCTGACCTCCGCACCGGACATGCACCCTAGGCTGGTGATGTGCTGACCTTGGCCCTGGGCGCGACCCTCGTCGGGTTCGTGCTGCTCATCCTCGGTCTCATCACCGGGACCGTGTGGCTGGCCGTCGCCTGCATCGTCATCTGTCTCCTCGGCCTGGCCTTTCTGCTCGTCGACGTGTTCTCGGGACGCAACCGGGACTCCGCTCGATCGCTGGAGGACATGGTCCCCGGAGCCGGACGCGATGAGGCCGACGCCGATCGCGACGACGCCGGTTCACCCGGCGCCCGCGGCGATGACGACGAGTCCCGGACTCGCAGGTACTCGACGTCGACGCAGGACTCCGGCGCCGGTGAGAAGACGGTTGCCTACGAGCAGCCCCCTTTCGAACCCGGTATGGCCGCACCGTCCGGTCCGGCGTCGTCTGGGCCGACGCCGTCTCGGCCCGATGTGCCCGAGAGCCGTCCGGCCCCCGAGCGTCGCGAGGGCAACCTCGAGGACTACCTGCGATCGGTCGGTGAGCCGGTCGGCCAGCCGAACTCCGGTCCGACACCCGTTCCCGGTCAGGGACCGCCCGGTCGGACTGGACCGGGCCAGCCGCCTCGCGCGCCGTACCAGGCGCCGGGTCAGCAGTCGCCCGGCGGCGAGCTGCCCCGTCCCGATGGGCCACGGCCACCGCAGTACGGGAGTTCGCAGTACGGGAACCCGCAGGCGGGGCCTCAACAGCAGTACAGACAACCGTCGTCGGGGCAGCCTCCGGCGTGGCCTCAGGGCCAGGACTCCGCGCGACCCGATCCCGCCCAGTCGGGTGAGCGACCGCAGGGGGAGCAGCCCGAGTCGCCGCAACCGCGCCCCGGCCGGCGTCGTGCGCCGGATTTCGATCCGCTCGACCCGAACTGGCGTCCACCGCTCGACTGATCTCTCGTTCTCGACCACGCACCGCCCGGACGGCGATACCGATTCGCCTGTTCGGGCGGTGCGTCGTTACACTGGTTGACGCGTCGATCCGGCCATCACCGGGGAGCACCCGGAAGAACAGAGCCGCTGCGGTGGAAACCGAGCAGCGCTCCCAGTAGAACCGGGCGGGAGTGGCCCGTCACAGCCACGGGACCGTACGGGGAGACCCGCGCGATCCGATGAGTGGCGCCGGAGTGCCGGCGCAAGCGGGGTGGTACCGCGCAGACCTTCCGGTGTGCGTCCCCGTGCCGAGGAGAGACATCACCAGGCACGAGGAGACGAGCCGTGACCGACACGAACGAGACGGGCGCGAACGCGACCGGACGTGTGTACCCCAAGGTCGACATGACGGGTGGGACGGGCCGCAGCGCGCCCGATTTCCCATCCGTGGAGCAGAACGTCCTGCAGTACTGGGATGCCGACTCGACCTTCGCCGCGTCCATCGCCAACCGTGCCGACGCCGAGGAGTTCGTCTTCTACGACGGCCCGCCCTTCGCCAACGGCCTCCCGCATTACGGCCATCTCTTGACCGGCTACGTCAAGGATGTGGTACCCCGGTACCAGACCATGCGCGGCAAGAAGGTCGACCGCCGATTCGGTTGGGACACACACGGTCTGCCCGCCGAACTCGAGGCCGAACGCCAGCTCGGGATCACCGACAAGTCGGAGATCGAGAAGATGGGCATGGAGAAGTTCAACGAGTACTGCCGTGACTCGGTTCTCCGCTACACCGGCGAGTGGCGCGACTACGTGACCCGTCAGGCGCGCTGGGTGGACTTCGACAACGACTACAAGACGCTCGACCTCGACTTCATGGAGTCGGTCATGTGGGCGTTCAAGGCCCTCTACGACAAGGGTCTGATCTACCAGGGCTACCGCGTGCTGCCCTACAGCTGGTACGAGCAGACGCCGCTGTCCAACCAGGAGTCGAAGCTCGACGACGCCTACCGCATGCGCCAGGACCCGGCGGTGACCGTGCGGATGCCGCTGTCGGTGCCCGAGGGGCCGCTCGCCTCGCTCGACGGCGTCAATGCGCTGATCTGGACCACCACGCCCTGGACCCTGCCGTCCAACCTCGCGATCGCGGTCAACCCCGAGGTCACCTACGTGCACGTCAAGGCCGCCGACGGTCAGCAGTACCTGCTGGCCGAGGCGCTGCTGGGCGCGTACGCCAAGGAGATCGCCGAACCCGAGGTCGTCGGCACCCACCTGGGCAAGGACCTCGAGAACCTCTCCTACGCACCGCCGTTCGACTTCTTCGTCGGACATCCGAACTCTCACCGCGTGCTGCTCGGCGACTACGTCACCACCGAGAGCGGCACCGGCGTCGTCCACCTCGCGCCGGCCTTCGGTGAAGAGGACATGGAGCTCGCGACCGCCAACGGCATCGAGGTCGTGCAGCCGCTCGATCCGGGCGGCCGCTTCACCTCGCAGGTCCCGCCGTACGAGGGGCAGATGGTCTTCGACGCCAACCCGGTCATCATCAAGGACCTCAAGGCGGCCGGCCGTATCCTGCGCCACGAGACCATCGAGCACTCCTACCCGCACTCGTGGCGGTCGGGACAGCCGTTGATCTACATGGCCGTGCCGTCGTGGTTCGTGGCCGTCACCCAGTTCCGCGACCGCATGGTGGAGCTGAACAAGCAGATCACCTGGGTGCCCGAACACATCCGCGACGGCCAGTTCGGCAAGTGGCTGGAGGGTGCGCGCGACTGGAACATCAGCCGCAACCGCTACTGGGGTGCGCCGATCCCGGTGTGGATCTCCGACGACCCGGAGTACCCGCGCATCGACGTCTACGGTTCGCTCGACGAACTCGAGCGCGACTTCGGCGTGCGCCCGGACAACCTGCACCGGCCGTTCATCGACGATCTCACCCGCCCGAACCCGGACGACCCGACCGGGCAGTCGACGATGCGTCGCGTGCCCGAAGTTCTCGACTGCTGGTTCGAGTCCGGGTCGATGCCGTACGCCCAGGTGCACTACCCGTTCGAGAACCGCGACTGGTTCGACGGTGGGGACTCGGCCTCGGCGGTGGCGCACAACCCGGGCGACTTCATCGTCGAGTACAACGGTCAGACGCGCGGCTGGTTTTACACCATGCACGTGCTCGCGACCGCGCTCTTCGACCGTCCTGCCTTCAAAACCGTTGCCGCACACGGAATCGTGCTGGGCGATGACGGCCAGAAGATGTCCAAGTCCAAGCGCAACTACCCGGACGTCAACGAGGTCTTCGACCGCGACGGCTCCGACGCGATGCGCTGGTTCCTGATGGCCTCGCCGATCCTGCGCGGCGGCAACCTCGTCGTCACCGAGCGTGGCATCCGCGAGGGTGTCCGTCAGGCGCTGCTGCCGCTGTGGAACGCCTACAGCTTCCTGCAGCTCTACGCAGATCGCCCGGCGACCTGGCGGACCGACTCGCAGAACGTCCTGGACCGCTACATCCTGGCGAAGCTCGCCACCACGCGCGAGGTGATGACCGAGGCGCTCGACACCTACGACATCGCCGGTGCGTGCGATGCGTTCCGTGAGTTCGTCGAGTCGCTGACCAACTGGTACGTGCGCCGCTCGCGTGCACGGTTCTGGGCCGGCCAGGATGAGGACACCGACGCCTTCGACACCCTGTACACCGTGCTCGAGGTGGCGTCGCGGCTCGCGTCGCCGCTGCTGCCGCTGGCGACCGAGGCCATCTGGCGCGGACTCACCGGTGGCCGTTCGGTGCACCTGACCGACTGGCCGACTGCCGACGAGCTCCCGGCCGACGCCGACCTGGTCGCGGCGATGGACGAGGTCCAGGCGGTCTGTTCGGTCGCGTCGAGCGTGCGCAAGGCCAACAAGCTGCGCGTCCGCCTGCCGCTGCCCGGTCTGACCGTGGCCTCGCCGACCGCGGCCGCACTCGAGCCGTACGTCGACCTGGTCAAGGACGAGATGAACGTCAAGTCCGTCTCGCTCGCGACCGACGCCAGCGAGTACGGCCGCTACGAGATCGCGGTCAACGCCCGCGCCGCGGGCCCGCGCCTGGGCAAGGACGTCCAGCGCGCGATCAAGGCCGTGAAGTCCGGCAACTGGTCGGTGGAGACGAACGCCGACGGCGCGGAGGTCGTCGTCGCCGACGGCATCGAACTCCAGGACGGCGAGTACAGCCGCAAGCTGGTGGCGGTCGAACCGGACTCCACCGCCGAGCTGCCCGGTGGCAAGGGTCTCGTCGTGCTCGACACCACGGTGACCCCCGAGCTCGAGGCCGAGGGCTGGGCCAAGGATCGCGTGCGCGAACTGCAGGATGCGCGCCGCAACCTCGACCTGGACGTCTCCGACCGCATCGCGGTGCGCCTCGTCGTACCGGCCGAGCGTCTGGAATGGGCACAGACCCACGCCGACCTCGTCGCCGGCGAGGTCCTCGCCGTGGAGTTCGACGTCACCGCCGAAGGTGCGCCGGGAGCCATCGAGCTCGGCGACGGCGTCACCGCCGACGTCGCAAAGGTCGGCTGACCAGCGATCTCGCGCTGACTGTCACATTTCTGCCGCCGTCGGTGTCTCGAGGATGACCACCTCGAACACCGACGGAAGGCAGATCGATGAGCACCACCGACACCACGCAGGAAATCCAGACAGTCGAGCGGACGCACGTGGTCGTCCTCGGCGCCGGTTACGCGGGGGCGATGGCGGCCAACCGGCTGCGGCGCAACCCCGCCGTCGACGTCACGGTCGTCAACCCGCAACCGTTCTTCGTCCAGCGGATCCGGTTGCACCAGTTCATCGCGCGGACCGGTGAACCGCAGACCTCATTCGACGACGTGCTCGGCGACGGCATCGACGTCGTCGTCGGCACCGCGACGCGGATCGATGCCGATGCGCGGCGGGTACATGTCGGGTCGGGGGAGCACCTCGACTACGACTACCTGATCTACGCCATCGGCAGCCGGCATCATCTCCCGGACATCCCGGGCGCGGCCGACCACGCCCTGTCGGCCTCGGACTGGGCTGCGGCACAGCACCTCCGGGAACGCATCGACGCCCTGGAGCCCGGTGCGCCGGTGGTCGTCGTCGGCGGCGGCCTCACCGGTGTGGAGCTCGCCGGCGAACTCGCCGAACGCGGCTTCGCGGTGACGCTCGCCGGTGGCGGTGTCGTCGCTCCGTCGGTCGGTGAACGCGGCCATCGGGCGACCCTCCGGCAACTCGGTCGACTCGGCGTCGACGTGCTCGAAGACGCTCGGGTCACCGCTGTGGCGGCCTCGCGGGTCCTCATCGAAACCGAGGGGCGCGAACAGGTGTTGCCCAGCGCGGCAACGGTCTTCGCCACCGGCTTCCGGGCCCCGGCGCTCGCCGCGGACAGTGGGCTGACGACCGACGGGATCGGCCGTCTGCAGACCGATGACAGCCTCACGAGCGTCGACGACGATCGGATCCTCGGCGCCGGGGACGCGGTTGCGGTCCAGGGCATCACTCTGCGGATGAGTTGCCAGGCGGCGGAACCCCTCGGGGCACAGGTCGCCGAGGCCGTGCTCGCCCGGATCGCCGGCGACCGGCCGATCCCCGTCGACCAGGCCTTCGTCGCACAGTGCACGAGCATCGGGCGCCACGCGGCCACCCTGCAATTCACCCGGCGGGACGACTCGCCCGCGCGGGCGGTGGTGACGGGTCGTCTCGCGGCTCTGGCCAAGGAGGTGGTGTGCCGCGGTACCGTGTGGAACATCCGCCGCGAGGCCGCGCACCCGGGCGCATTCAGCTGGTTGCGCGGTCGCGAGGTGACCGCCGAGCGTGAGCCGGTTCTGCAGTGACCGGTTCGCCGACGAGAGGCAGGGCTCCGGTGAGCAGCAGCGGTTCAGAGACGAGTGGGAACGACCGGCGGGCAGCACGTTTCGCCGAGTTGCGGCCGCTGCTGTTCACCGTCGCCTACGAGATCGTGGGGACCGCGGCCGACGCCGACGACGTGCTCCAGGACAGTTACCTGCGGTGGGCCGAGGTCGACGACACCGAGATCGCCGACACCAAGGCGTATCTCGCGAAGATCGTCACCCGCCAGGCACTCAACGTGCTGAGGTCACGGTCGCGGCGACGCGAGGAGTACGTCGGACCGTGGCTGCCCGAACCGATCCTGACAGACGAGCGGGACCTCGCCGACGATGTGGTTCTCGCGGAGTCGGTGTCGACGGCGATGCTGATCGTGCTGGAGTCGCTGAGTCCGGACGAGCGCGCGGTGTTCGTGCTGCGCGAGGTGTTCGGCTTCTCCTACAACGAGGTCGGCGACATGCTCGCCAAGCCGGCGGCCACTGTGCGCCAGATCGGGCACCGCGCCCGGAACCACGTCGAGGCGCGTCGCCCCCGGTTCGACCCGGTGGATTCCGAACGTGCGGTCGCGGTGGTCGACGCGTTCCTCTCGGCCGCGCAGTCCGGCGACGTCGAGGGCCTGTTGACGATGCTCGCACCGGAGGTCGAGTTCACCGCCGACAGCGACGGCAAGGTGACGGCGGTACGCCACCCGATCCACGGTGCGCTGGCCGTGGCCCGGCTGCTGACGGGATTCGCCCGGCTCGGCCGGGACATGGACTACCGACTCGAACCGGCGGTCTTCAACAACCAGTCCGGCGTGGCGATCTACATCGACGGCCGGCTCGAGGGCACGTTCACCTTCCACATCGTCGACGGCGTCATCGAGCAGATCTACGCCATGCGCAATCCGGACAAGTTGGCCGGACTGGAGGAACCGCGCACTGTCGCGCGGTGAACTCGCGCTCCCAGGTGTGAGGTGCGAGGAGCGTCAGCCGCCGGGCTGAGTAGCGACGAAGGAGCGTATCGAAGTCGACGAACCTCGAATGGTTGGCGACCTGAAACCCTCAGCGGTGCAAGCGGAGTGGCATCAGCTCCGGAACAACCCCGACAACGTCAGTTCGATCTGCGACCGGAACAGGTCGGCGGAATGGGTGAAGGTGTCCTTGCCGTACTGGCCGAAGGTCTCCAGGCTGATCGCGCCGACGAGGACCGCCCAGAGGGTCGTCGACGCGGCCATGACGTCGTCCGGGGCGTCGATGCCGAACTCGTCGCGGATGGCGGCCATGTCGCCGGCGACCCCGGTTGTGGGAGTGGGTAGGTCGTCGCGCAAGAGTTCCTCGGACCAGGCGGCCGCGCACTCCCGCAGGAGCAGTGCCGGGATGCGTGTGCCCGGCACCATCGTCTCCTCGCCCGGCGCGGCATAGCCGGGAACCGGGCTGCCGTAGAGGAGTGCCCACCGGGCCGGGTCGCCGAGTGCCCAGTTCCGGGCGGCCTCCGCAGCGGCGAGCAACCGCTCCCGGCGGTGGCCGGCCTCGACGGCCGCGACCGCTGCGTCGATGGCGTCGCCGACGTCGTTGTACGCCTCCACGAGCAGCATCGTCAGCAGGTCGTCGCGGCTGGGGACGTAGCGGTAGACGGCCGAGGACACCACGCCCATCTCGCGGGCGATCGCGCGCAGTGACAGTCCGGCCGCGCCATGCGTGGCCAGATGCTTGCGCGCCAGTCTGCGGATCTCGTCGGTCATCATCGCGCGGTTCTCCGCGCGGCTTCGTCCGGTTGCCATGGGTCGATCCTTCCATATTTCGAGAGCACTGCTCTTGATTTCTTGTGCGAGTGGGTGCAGACTCGAAAACGAGAGCGGTGCTCTCGATAATCTTCCACCATCATGAAAGGCCCACCACGATGACCGGCACGACCCACTACCGCGCCCCCGAGGGTTTCGACAACGTCTTCAACCGCACCGTCCGCTGGCTCGCCGACCACGGTGTCAACCTCGCCGGTGCGCAGAATCTCACCGTCGCCGGCCGCCGGACCGGCAAGCTACAGACCGTCCCGGTCAACGTTCTGCGGTTCGACGGCGGGGAGTACCTCGTCTCGCCGCGCGGCAACACCCAGTGGGCCCGGAACGCACGCGCTGCCGACACCGTCGAACTCCGGCGCGGACGCCGTCGGACCGTGGTGGCCCTCACCGAGGTCGACCCCGACCGGCGCCCGCCGATCATCGCCGAGTACCTGCGCAAGTGGGGCTGGGAGGTCGGCCGCTTCCTGCCGGAGGGGCTCGACGCCAAGCCATCCGACGCCGACCTCGCCGCACATGCCGGATCGATCCCGGTCTTCGCGATCAGGTCCGCCGACTAGCCGATCTCCGCACCGCGTCGGCTCACTAGACTCGGACAGGTGGTGCGCCCGGATTCCGACTCGACGATCGCGGACGGTTCATCCGTACCCGAACGGTGGGTGTCCGGCGGCGCTGGAACGAGCGGGGGATCGGGCGGTGCGCCGGCCGGCGCCGACTCCGAACGCGGCGCACGCTGGGTGATGCACCTCGACATGGATGCCTTCTTCGCCTCGGTCGAACAGCTCACCCGTCCGACGCTGCGCGGTCGTCCGGTGCTCGTGGGCGGTTCGGGTGGTCGGGGAGTGGTGGCAGGGGCCAGCTACGAGGCCCGAGTGTTCGGGGCGAGGTCGGCGATGCCGATGCATCAGGCCCGACGCCTCATCGGCCCCACCGGCGTCGTGGTGCCCCCGCGCGGCGCGGTCTACGGCAAGGTCAGCAAGCGGGTGTTCCGCATTGTGCGCGAAGCAGTTCCGGTGATCGAGACACTGTCCTTCGACGAGGCGTTCGCCGAACCGGCCGAACTCGCCGGGGCGACCGTGGCACAGGCGCGGGAGTTCGCCGAGGAGGTGCGCGGCCGCATCCGCACCGAGTGCGGACTTGCCGCGTCGGTTGGATTCGGCAGCGGCAAGCAACTCGCCAAGATCGCCTCGGGGATGGCGAAACCCGATGGCGTGATGGTGATCCCGCCGTCGGGCGAGATCGAGTTCCTGCACGGACTGCCGGTACGCAAACTGTGGGGCATCGGTCCGGTCTCGGGTGATCGCCTCGCACGACTGGGAATCGACACCATCGGAGACCTCGCGCGGATGTCGACGGTCGAGGTCGCGTCGGTGCTCGGCGCCACCGTCGGACCTGCACTGCATCGGCTCGCCCAGGGCATCGACGACCGGCCCGTCGCCGAACGCGCCTCGGCCAAACAGATCAGCGCCGAATCGACCTTCGCCGAGGACATCGTCGACCTCGACGAACTGCGCAAGGCGATCCGCAAAGCCGCCACCGACGCGCATCGCCGGCTGCTCAAGGACGGGCGCGGCGCGCGCACGGTGGTGCTGAAGCTCAAACGTTCGGACATGTCGATCCTCACCAGGTCGGCGACCACCGCAGCCGCCACCACCGACTTCGACGCCCTCGAGCGCACCGCCCAGCGCCTCGCGCTCGATCCGCGCACGGTCGGGGCGATTCGTCTTGTGGGCGTGGGGTTCTCCGGCCTCAGTGCGGTGCAGCAGTACGCGCTGTTCGACGACCTCGACGCCGCGCCGGACGAGACGACCCACCACGACACCGCATCCGCGGGTGGCGAGGCGGGATCGTCGTCGCACGCGGGCGGCATCGTGGAGGTGTCGGAGACGGTGCACGATCCGACCGTCGACACCGAGTCGCCCGAACCCGTGCGCTTCGCCCCGGGCGGTGATCCGCAGAGCCGCATGCCGTTCGCGCCGGGCGCCGACGTGACCCACCCCGAGTTCGGTCACGGCTGGGTGCAGGGGAGCGGGCACGGCGTCGTCACCGTCCGCTTCGAGACGCGCACCACCGGGCCCGGGCGCACCCGCACCTTCGGCGTCGAGGATGCCGACCTACGTCCCGCCGATCCGCTCGACAGTCTCGAATGGGATCTCGGCGCCGACGACGACGATTAGGTGTCTCGGAATCGTCTGTGCGACTTCACTTCCCGGAGTCGGAGAAGAACTCGGTGACCGTCTCGCGACTCGCCTTCGCGGTGAGCAGCGCGATCAGTGCCATGCGGGCCTGGGGCGCACGCAGCCACGGCGAGACGACCGCGCCCGCGCGATGCAGATCGACGGCACCGCCACCGCCGCCGTAGGTCGGCGACACCTCGCCGTAGGGCACCCGGCTCGTCACCACGACGGTCACGCCGTGGGCGACGGCGAGCGCGACCTCGGCGGTGATGTCGGGATGGGTGTTCCCCGAACCCGTCGCGGCCAGCACGATGCCCGCGGCGTTCTGCGCGACCGCGGCCGCGATCAATCCGGGGGACACCCCGGGGTACAACGCGAAGAGGTCGACCCGGGCGGTCCGCCCGAGCGGGATGCCGTCGGTCAGCACCGGACGCGGCAGGTCGGTGCGCACCGAGTCGAAGGCCACCGCGTCCGACGTCGACACCTTGAACAGTCCGCGCGCCGGGAGGACGCGACCGCCGGCGACCACCAGGACACCGTGGCCCCGGTTTCCGGGATCGCGGACCGCGGCCAATGCGGCCGCCAGGTTGATCGGACCGTCCGCATCGGGTCGGTCGGCCGGCAACTGGGCCCCGGTGAACACGACCGGCCGCTCGTCGGTGCAGTACAGATCGGCGAGGAACGCCGTCTCCTCCATCGTGTCGGTGCCGTGGGTGACCACGACCCCGGCGACCTCCGTGTCGTCGAGGGCGTCGGCGATCGCCCGCACCACCGCGAACTGGTCGGCCACGGTCATCGCCGAACTGTCCACCGACATCAGGTCGACGGTGCGGACAGCATGTGTCCCGGTGTCCCCGGCCCCGGCCCCGGCCCCGGCGTCCACGGCTCCGGTGTTCGATGCCGCTGACAGCAGGTCATCGGCGCCGAGCGCGGGAACGGCACCGTCGGTCGTGGTCTGGGCGGCGATGGTGCCGCCGGTGGTGATCAGCACGGTCGTCGGCGAGCCGGGCGGGGGAGAAGCGGACATGGTCGTCAAGCCTCACGGCAGGCAGCCCGGGCGTCAAGCGTCGTCGCCGCGGCGTGGAACCCGGATCATCCGGTTACGTTTGGCATAGTGGTGTGGGTTGTCGCCGGGCCCGCCCCGGCAGACCCCATCGGCGAGTCATGGGAGAGCGCCCCGGCGCACCCACGTCCACAGACATAGTGAGGGAGATCGTTGAAGTATCGGAAGTTTCTTGGCGCGACCATGATCGCAGCCGCATTGATGACCGGTGTCGCAGCCTGCGGTGGCGACGACAGCGACGCACCGCCCGTCCCGACCGCGACCAGCACCGCTGATGCCGGTGCCGCCGGCGGCGACACCGAATCCGAGATCACCAACGGCAGCAAGCCGCCGTCGATCGCCGCTCTCAACGAGCTCGTGGACACCGCCGTCGACCCGAAGATCCCGAGCAAGGACAAGATCGTCCTCGTCGAGGGTTCGGAGAAGGACCCGGCCATCTTCGACGAGCTGGTCAAGGCCCGCGCAGAGAACTCCGACGTCGACTGGGTCCTGGTGAACCCGGTCATCAGCGCCGGCCCGAACAAGGCCCGCGTCAAGGTTCGCATCGAGACCGCCGGCAACCCGCCGACCAACGCCGAGTCGACCATCGTCTTCGACGACGGACGCTGGAAGCTCTCCAACGAGACCGTGTGCAACCTGCTCGGCCTGTACCAGGTCAAGAGCGCGATGTGCGCCGCCTAGTCGCACCGACTCGATAGACCGGGAAACCGGGTTGTCCTCACCGCCAGGTGACGGTCAACCCGGTTTTCTGCACCAGGGGGCGCGACGGGTCGGACCCGACGAGTTCGCGCGCACCGGTGTAGGTGAGCTGACCGCCGACCGGCAGTCCGCGCGAGAGGTCGATCTCGACGCTGCCGCCGCCCTCGGAACTGAATCGGCTGATGGTGAGGGTGTCGCTGCCGCCCGGGATGGCGAAGACCGAGTTCACCGGGGTCTCCTCGGCGGAGAACTGGATGGTGAGACGGTTGCCGTCCCAGGCCGACAACCGGGCGTCGATGGTCTGGGTGACAGTTGCGGCCGCCGAGATGACGCGTTCGGTGCGCCACCGCGCGCCCACCGCGATCGGTTCGGTCGGCAGTGCGATGGAGGTGTTCAACGCCGTCACCAGGGACTGTTCGACGGCGAGGCGCGCTTCCTGCCCCGCCTGCTCGGGAGGGGCGAGACGCAACGCCACGGGCGCGAGTCCGGGGCCGGTGGTCAGTCCGGCCTTCGTGCCCGTCATCGCCGGCAACTGCGCGTTGAGGGATGCGTCCGGAGACGTCACGGTGCCCAGTTCGAGTTCCAGCTCCGATTTCTCGGAGCACGAGAACCGCGCCGTCATCGGGGTCTCGACGGTCTCGGCATCGGACGAACCCGGTGAGGCGACATCTGAGGTCGTCACGAGCGTCACGGTCTGAGTGGACGAGGTGTCGGGAGCTGGAGCTGCCACGCGACGTTCACCCTCACCCGGGTCGACCAAGGTGACCGTGGCCCCCGCGATCGGCACCGGCGCCGCTCCGGCCGCGCGGGAGGGCGATTCGTTCGCGCAACCGGCGACCGTCGCCGAGCTGGCGCCCGCAGCGTCGTCGGACTCTGACGAGCACCCTGCGACCAGCACGGACACCGCAGTGACGAGGGCACACGAGGAGACAACGGACCGGAGGACACGACGATGCGAGGACACGGGTAGCCAGCGTATTCGACGGGTCGTGGACAATGAGGCTGTGGATGACCAACCCCTGACGGATTCCGGCAACGCGGATCCGCACGGCGCCGATTCTCCGGACGCCGACCGCGATCGAGCCCCATCGGACGACGCGACCCCCGCACGACGCTTCTCCAAGATGACCGCAGCCGTCCTCGGCGTCGCGCTCGTCGTCATCGGGCTGGACCTGCTGACCAAGGTCATCGCCGTCGCGACGCTCGACCCGCAGCGCCCGATCGAGATCATCGGCGACGTCGTCACCCTCCGGCTCGTGCGCAACAGCGGCGCCGCATTCTCGCTGGCCTCCGGGTACACGTGGGTGCTGACGATCATCGCGCTGGTCGTCGTGGCCGTCATCATCCGCTACAGCAGCAGGCTGAAGTCCTGGGGCTGGGCGGTCGGCCTGGCTCTCGTGCTTGGCGGTGCGATCGGCAACCTGATCGACCGCGTCTTCCGGGCCCCGGAACCCCTGCAGGGCCACGTCGTCGACTTCATCTCGGTCGGCTGGTGGCCGGTCTTCAACATCGCCGACTCGGCGGTCGTCTGCGGGGCGATCCTCCTCGTGGTGCTCTCGGCGCTGGGATTCGACTACGACGGCAGCCGCACCGGGTGGGCCGCCCGCCGGAACAAGCACGACAACAGCGAAGACGGGGGCAGTACCCATGCGTGAATCACGTGTCGTACCGGTACCCGACGGACTCGACGGCATGCGCGTCGACGCCGGTGTCTCCCGCATGCTGGGCCTGTCGCGGACGGTCGTGGCGACCCTCGCCGAGGAGGGGGACGTCATGGTTGACGGCGTCGTCGTCGGCAAGTCGCACAAGCTCGCGGCGGGGACCCTCCTGCACGTCACACTGCCCGAGCCCGACGAGCCGCTGCGGGTCGAGCCGACCCCGGTCGAGGATCTCGAGGTCATCTACCACGACTCCGACATCGTCGTCGTCGACAAGCCGGTCGGTGTGGCCGCGCATCCGTCGCTCGGCTGGAGCGGACCCACCGTCATCGGTGCTCTGGCCGCCGCCGGCTTCCGGATCTCGACCTCCGGTGCTCATGAGCGGCAGGGGATCGTCCACCGGCTCGACGTCGGGACGTCCGGTGTCATGGTCGTCGCCGTGTCCGAACGCGCCTACACGCTGCTGAAGCGGGCGTTCAAGCAGCGGACCGTCCACAAGGGCTACCACGCCCTCGTCCAGGGGCATCTCGATCCGCCGTCGGGCACCATCGACGCGCCGATCGGCCGCCACCGCGGCAACGACTGGAAGTTCGCGGTGACCGCGAACGGCAAGCCGAGCATCACCCACTACGACACCCTCGAGATGTTCGCCGCGGCGTCGTTGATCGACGTCCATCTCGAAACCGGTCGCACACACCAGATCCGCGTCCATTTCTCGGCTTTGCATCACCCGTGCTGCGGTGACCCGACCTACGGTGCCGATCCGGTCCTGGCGAAGAAACTCGGTCTCGAACGGCAGTGGCTGCACGCGCGGACACTGCGTTTCGCGCACCCCGCAGACGGCCGCACGGTCGAGTTCAGTTCGGAGTACCCCGAGGATCTCCAGCACGCCCTCGACGTGCTGCGCGACACCTGACCGACTTGCCGGATCGCGCCGGTGGGGACGGCATTCGTTCGGTCGTCAACCGGCGACATCACCGTGCAACTCGCCTAGATTGAGAGGGTGTTCGAGCCTGGAACGGTGATCGCCGGCTACCGCGTCGAGCGGCTCCTCGGCAGCGGCGGGATGGGTGCTGTCTTCCTCGCCCGGCACCCCGAGCTCCCCAGGTACGACGCCCTGAAAGTCCTGAAGGACTCGGCGGGCTTGACCGACAACAACTTTCGACGCCGGTTCCTCCGGGAGGCCGAGGTGGCGGCGACGCTGGACCACCCCAACATCGTCACCGTCTTCAACCGTGGCCGGGCGACCGTGCCCGTCGCGTCGAGATCCGGTCAGTCCGACCTGCTCTGGATCGCGATGCAGTACGTGCCGGGCACCGACTGTGCCCGCGAACTGCACGACATCGGACGGTTCACGCCGCCTCGGGTCGCGCACATCGTGTCGCAGGTCGCTCGCGGTATCGACCACGCCAACCGGCGCGGCCTCACCCATCGCGACGTCAAACCCGGGAACATCCTGCTCGCCGAGGTCGACGAGGACTCGCCGGTCGACGAGCAGCGGGTGCTGCTGACCGACTTCGGCGTCGCCAAGATCTGCGACGAGACCGAGGCCCTGACGTCGGTCGGCACCGTGCTCGCGACCCTGTCCTACGCCTCACCCGAACAGCTCATGGGGCGGACGCTCGACGGCCGCAGCGACCAGTACTCCCTGGCGGCGTCCACCTTCCATCTGCTCACCGGCCGGGTGCCGTTCGACGACCGCGACACCGGGGCGGTCATCGGCGCGCATCTCAAGGAGCCGGTGCCGCGGGCGTCCGAACTCGTACCCGGGCTGCCGCCGGCGGTCGACGCGGTGATCTCGAGGGCGATGGCGAAGACGCCGGAAGAGCGGTTCGCGACCTGTCGCGAGTTCGCCCAGGCGCTGACGGCGAGTGTCCGGCCCGTGCAACCGCCGCCGGTACCCGACGCCGAGGCCGTCACGGTACGCGGACCCTCGCCCCGCCCGGTCTCACGGAACCATCCCGCCCCGCTGCCGGCGACCCGTCGGCCGGGGCCGCCCCCGTCTCCGCCCCGTTCGCCGGCCCCGGGACATCCGGCGTACCGCGGACCGTTGCCGACCCCGCCCGGTGGGGAGGCCACCCGGCGGGCCGCGCCGCGACCGACCCCGGGCCGCTCCGTCCCCGACCGGCCGCGCCACGAAGGGCAGGTGCCGTCGCGCCCGGCGGCCGGCGCGGACCCCGCCGTGTGGCAGCACCCACCGTCCGGGCCGCACCGCCAGACCAACGATCACCTCCGCGCCGCAGGGTCGGGTCCGATGGGTCGGCCCCCGGGCGGTCCACCGTTCCCGGGCGGGACCGTGTCCTCCGGCGGTCCCAGCCGGTCGAGTTCGAATCGTCTGCCCCTGGTGCTGGCCGGGGTGGCGGCCGTGTTGCTGATCCTGATCGTCCTCGTGTTCGTCGTGGCCCTGTAGCGGCGACACGCCGAAATCCGCCCCCGGGAAGTGCCCCGGCGTGCCGGCGTGTGCGGGCGGACATGGTGTCACAGCCGCCCCATTCGTCACGGCCCGGAGTGCCTTCCGGTGGGTGTCGGTGCGCGCGCCTAAAGTAGACCCGGACTCGGCGACCGGCGGGCACACGCCGCGTGATCCGCGAGCACAGCAACCAGCGAGCACAGAAGAGGCACAGTGACGGACTCGTTTGTTCACCTGCACAACCACACCGAGTACTCGATGCTCGACGGTGCGGCCAAGGTGTCACCGTTGTTCGCCGAGGCCAAGCGGCTGGGCATGACCGCCATCGGTATGACCGACCACGGAAACATGTTCGGTGCCAGCGAGTTCTACAACACCGCGATCAAGAACGACATCAAGCCGATCATCGGCATCGAGGCCTACATCGCACCCGGTTCGCGATTCGACACCAAACGTGTCCAGTGGGGTTCGCGGGAGCAGAAGAGCGACGACGTCTCGGGTTCGGGCGCCTACACGCACATGACGATGGTCGCCGAGAACACGACCGGCCTGCGCAACCTGTTCAAGCTGTCCTCGCTCGCCTCCATCGAGGGACAGCTCGGCAAGTGGGCCCGTATGGACGCCGACCTGATCGCCGAGTACGCCGAGGGCATCATCGCGACCACCGGCTGCCCGTCGGGTGAGGTGCAGACCCGTCTGCGACTGGGTCACGACCGCGAGGCCCTCGAGGCCGCGGCGAAGTGGCAGGAGATCTTCGGCAAGGAGAACTTCTACCTCGAGCTGATGGAGCACGGCCTCGAGATCGAGCGCCGCGTGCGCGACGGTCTCCTCGACATCGGCCGCAAGCTCGGCATCAAGCCGATCGTCACCAACGACTGCCACTACGTCACCAAGGAGCATGCCGCCGCCCATGAGGCGCTGCTGTGCGTGCAGACCGGCAAGACGCTGTCCGACCCCACCCGCTTCAAGTTCGACGGCGACGGCTATTATCTGAAGTCGGCCGCGGAGATGCGCGAGCAGTGGGACTCGGTGGTCCCGGGCGCATGTGACAACACGCTCGAGATCGGTGAGCGCGTCCAGTCCTACAAGGAAGTCTTCACCCATCGCGACCGCATGCCGGTGTTCCCGGTGCCCGACGGCGAGACCCAGCAGACCTTCCTGCGCAAGGAGGTCGCGAAGGGGCTCCGCGAGCGTCGTTTCGCCGGTACCGAGGTGCCGCAGGAGTACCTCGACCGGGCCAACTACGAGCTCGACGTCATCATCCAAATGGGATTCCCGGCGTACTTCCTGGTGGTCGGCGACCTGATCCGCCACGCCCTCGAGGTCGGCATCCGCGTCGGCCCGGGCCGTGGTTCGGCGGCCGGTTCGCTGGTTGCCTGGGCGCTGGGCATCACCAACATCGACCCGATCCCGCACGGACTGCTGTTCGAGCGATTCCTCAACCCCGAGCGCGTGTCGATGCCCGATATCGACATCGACTTCGACGACCGCCGTCGTGGCGAGATGGTTCGCTACGCGACCGAGCGGTGGGGTAGCGACAAGGTCGCCCAGGTCATCACGTTCGGCACGATCAAGACCAAGGCCGCCATCAAGGACTCCGCCCGAGTCCAGTTCGGCCAGCCGGGTTTCGCGATCGCCGACCGCATCACCAAGGCACTGCCGCCGCCCATCATGGCCAAGGACATCCCGGTCTGGGGCATCACCAACCCCGAACACGAGCGCTACGGCGAGGCCACCGAGGTCCGCACCCTCATCGAGACCGACCCGGACGTCAAGAAGATCTACGACACCGCACTCGGCCTGGAGGGCCTGATCCGCAACGCGGGCGTGCACGCCTGTGCGGTGATCATGTCGTCGGAGCCGCTGACCGACGCGATCCCCGTGTGGAAGCGTGCGCAGGACGGCGCGATCATCACCGGTTGGGACTACCCGTCGTGTGAGGCCATCGGCCTGCTGAAGATGGACTTCCTGGGTCTGCGAAACCTCACCGTCATCGGTGACGCCCTGGAGAACATCAAGCTCAACCGCGGCATCGACCTGGATCTCGACTCGCTGCCGCTCGAGGACGAGAAGACCTACGAGTTGCTCGCCCGCGGCGACACGCTGGGTGTGTTCCAGCTCGACGGCGCGGCCATGCGCGAACTCCTGAAGATGATGCAGCCCACCGGGTTCGAGGACATCGTGGCCGTTCTCGCGCTGTACCGACCCGGTCCGATGGGTGTGAACGCCCACACCGACTACGCCAAGCGCAAGAACGGTCTGCAGGAGATCCGGCCGATCCACCCGGAGCTCGAGGAGCCGCTGAAGGAGATCCTCTCCGAGACCTACGGTCTGATCGTCTACCAAGAGCAGATCATGCAGATCGCGCAGAAGGTCGCCGGGTACTCGCTCGGACAAGCAGACCTGCTCCGTCGCGCGATGGGCAAGAAGAAGAAGGAGATCCTCGACGAGGCCTACGACGGCTTCGCGGAGGGCATGCGCAACAACGGCTTCTCGCAGGCGGCGATCACCGCACTGTGGGACACGGTGTTGCCGTTCGCCGGCTACGCGTTCAACAAATCGCACGCCGCGGGCTACGGTCTCGTCTCGTTCTGGACCGCCTACCTCAAGGCGAACTATCCCGCCGAGTACATGGCCGGCCTCCTCACCTCGGTCGGCGACGACAAGGACAAGGCGGCGATCTACCTCGCCGACTGCCGCAAGCTCGGCATCACCGTCCTGCCGCCCGACGTCAACGAGTCGCAGCGCAACTTCGCGGCCGTCGGTGCCGACATCCGCTTCGGTCTCGCCGCCATCCGCAACGTCGGTTCGGGCGTCGTCGGGTCGATCATCAACGCGCGTGAGGAGAAGGGGAAGTTCACCAGCTTCTCCGACTACCTCGGCAAGATCGACGTCACCGCCTGCAACAAGAAGGTGACGGAATCGCTGATCAAGGCCGGGGCCTTCGACTCCCTCGGCCATCCGCGCAAGGGTCTGTTCCTCGTGCACGCCGAGGCCGTCGAATCGGTCATCGGCACCAAGAAGGCCGAGGCGATCGGACAGTTCGACCTCTTCGGCGACGCCGGCGGGGCCGACGACTCGATGGCCGAGGTCTTCGCCGTCAAGGTTCCCGAGGAGGAGTGGGACACCAAGCACAAGCTCGCGATCGAGCGGGAGATGCTGGGTCTCTACGTCTCCGGGCATCCGCTGGCCGGCGTCGAACATGCCATCGCCGCGCACACCGACACCTCGATCACGTCGCTGCTGGAAGGCAACATCTCCGACGGTGCGCAGATCACGATCGGCGGCATCATCTCGTCGGTGACGCGCCGGGTCAACAAGAAGGGCGAGCCCTGGGCCGCGGTCACCCTCGAGGACATGGTCGGTGGTGTCGAGGTCTACTTCTTCCCGCGCGCCTACGTCGCGTACGGGATGGACATCGTGGCCGACAACATCGTGCTGATCAAGGCCCGCGTGAACCTGCGCGAGGACAGCATGATGATCTCCGCCAACGACCTCGCCGTCCCCGATCTGGAGACCGCCGGCGCGACCAAGCCGGTTGCGTTGACGCTGTCCGCCCGACTCTGCACTCCGGATCGGGTCCAAGCGCTCAAGCAGGTGCTGACCCGGCATCCGGGGATGGCCGATGTGCACGTCACGCTCGTCAGCGACAAACGGCAGACGCAACTCAAGCTGACCGAGTCCCTGCGGGTGGCGCCGAGTTCCGCGCTGATGGGCGACCTGAAAGCACTGCTAGGTCCCAGCTGCCTCGGCTGAGATCGGGGGAGCCCGTTATCGGAGTTTCGGGCCTCCGAACATTTCTCTTCGATCGGCGCTATACTCGACGGCACGTCCAGTCACGCCCAGCCGTCGAGGGGAGTGTTCGCAGATGACCACGATGATCGGCATCAACGCGCACCGTCCGGTCCGGCGTGCGCAGCGCACGGTCGAGGTCTTCGGCATCGACTGGCCGGCCCACAAGGCCCACGCGGTTCTCGCGGGTCTCGCCACCGCCGTCGTGACCCTGCTGATCGTCGGATCGTTGCAGGTCACTGCGTGGGTGACGGCGGTGGCAGTTCTCGCGGTGTGGTGGGGGGAGCGCTACCTGCCCGGGAACGCGGCGGTCGCACCCCGATCGAATCCGCCGGGGATCTCGTAGATCCGTCCGTCGAATCCGGCCCGGTACAGGCGTCCGGCCGAGAATCCGCGGTCGCCGCGACCGTAGGAGAGCACGCTTGACGTCGGCAGTCCGCTCGCCAGCACGCAGTAGCGCCCGGGCGAGGTGATGCGGACGATCTCTCCGGTTGCGTTGAACGGCACGACCGGCCGGTCACGGGAATCGAGTGTCAGTCCGTCGGGAGTCGACGGTGCACCCACGCCGAGCAGACTCTGCACCACCCGCGGATTCGTCGTCGAGATCCGGCTGACTCCGGGGTTCACGAAGGTGCGCGACACGTAGAGCCAGCGGTCGTCGCGGCTCAGGACCGCGCCGTTGGCGCTCGGCAGCGCGCCCCATGCGGCGTTCACCGCGCCGCCCGGTGACACCCGTCCGATGAGGTTGCCGAAGTCGTTGGTGGCGTAGACGTTTCCGCTCGCGGCCACATCCATCCCGTTCGCTGCGGACAGCCCGGTCACCCACGGCCGGAACGCCCGGGAGTTGACATCCAGGCGGCCGATCGACGCATGGCGGAGGGCGTCGCCGACGATGACGCGGGGATCGGCGCCGTAACCGACCAGCAGGGTTCCGCCGGGAGTCCACGCAAGCGCGCCCGCACCGCTGCCACCGGGCACCCGTGCGATCGGGACCGCAGGCGCACCTGGGCCGTTCAGTCGGTAGACGCGTCCGGAGACGAGATCGGTGGTGTAGAGCCGTCCACCGGCGTCGACCGTGAGGCCCTCTAGTGCGGCGCCCGGGACGACGCCGACGAGCCGGGCAGGGGCGGCACCCGGACACGACGGGGCGGCCGAGGCGGGCGCCGGACCGACTGCGGTGGAGAGACCCAACGCCATGGCCGCGGATGCTGCGCCGGCAGCGATCCGGGTGAAACGCGAGGTACGCCGGGACCGGCGCGGGGACGGATGGCGAGATGTCATGACTGCTCCCTGTTCAGGTGGCGGGCCGTACGTGCCTTCTCCTCGCGCGTTTCTGCCTGCGGTCCGCGTGCGACGAGCGACGTCGCGGACATACCCACCCGCGGGGTGGGGCAATCCCGGAATGAAGCCGACCGCAGGCACCGAGCACACCGATCTCGCCGAAGTCGATGTACCCGGACGCCTCGAACCATCCCGCGCAGTGAGAACATGGCAGTCGTGAGTACGCACCACGTCCCCGTCCACCAGCACGGCCCGGCACTGAGCCTCGACGCCATCGAGGCGGCATCGGAGCGAATCGCCGACGCGGTGGCGCGTACCCCGCTCGAGGCCTGCCCACGACTGTCGGGGTCTGGTGCCCAGATCTACCTCAAGCGCGAGGACCTGCAGACCGTCCGCTCCTACAAGATCCGTGGCGCGTACAACGTGATGGCTCAGCTCTCGGCGGAGGAGTTGTCCCGCGGTGTGGTGGCGGCCAGCGCCGGAAACCACGCACAGGGCGTCGCTTTCGCGTGCAAGAGCATGAAAGTGCCCGGACGGATCTATGTTCCGACCACCACCCCGAAGCAGAAGCGAGACCGGATCGCGTGGCACGGCGGCGATTACGTCGAGTTGAAGGCCATCGGGGAGACCTACGACGCCGCCGCGGCCGCCGCGCAGGCCGATGTGATGAGCACCGGCTCCGCATGGATCCACGCCTTCGACGACCCGCGGACGGCGGCCGGACAGGGAACCATCGCACGCGAGATCGTCGAGCAGTTGGGCCGAGTGCCCGACGTCGTCGTCGCGCCGGTCGGTGGGGGCGGCTGTCTGGCCGGCATGGCCACCTATCTGCGCGGACTCTCCGACGAGGTGACGATCATCGGCATCGAACCGACCGGGGCCGTGTCGTTGAGTGCGGCATTGGTCAACGGCGGGCCCGTCACCCTCGACGAGATCGACCCCTTCGTCGACGGTGCGGCGGTGAAGCGGATCGGCACCATCGGCCATCAGGTGATGTCCGAACTCGGCGCGAGCGTCAGCGATCACCCGATCCTGGCCGGCATCACCGCGACGCCGGCGGCGCGGATCATCCCCGACGGTCCGGTGTCGCCGACCCTGGGCACGGCGCACATCACGCACGTCGACGAGGGCGCCATCTGCTCGGCGATGCTGGAGCTGTACCAGAACGAGGGCATCATCGCCGAACCCGCCGGAGCGCTCGCGGTGGCCGCGTTGGACAAGCTGCGACTGCCCGACGACGCGGTCGTCGTGTGTCTGGTGTCCGGCGGCAACAACGACGTCTCCCGCTACGGCGAGATCATCGAACGCTCATTGGTGCACCGGGGTCTGAAGCACTACTTCCTGGTCGACTTCCCGCAGGAGCCCGGCGCACTGCGTCGCTTCCTCGACGAGGTGCTGGGACCCGACGACGACATCACGCTCTTCGAATACGTCAAGCGCAACAACCGCGAGACCGGTGCCGCGCTGGTGGGTGTCGAACTCGGTAGCCCGGACGGCCTCGGTGCCCTGATGGACCGGATGGCGCGTTCCCGCCTGCACTGTGAACGTCTCGAGCCCGGTTCGCCGGCCTACGAATACCTGACCTGATCTCCGACGTATGGCTCGAAGCCGCGCACGGCGCGTTTTCGGGCTATGAAACGCGGCGCCCGACGATCACGTTGTGTCCGGGCGAGATCCCGGCCTCGGGTTGCTCCCAGGCCAGCGCGACGTCGAGCGGCCAGGGGAGTGTGACGGGCGCGTCGCCGGGGACACACACCACCGACCATTCGTCGCGGTGCATCGCGAACCAGCCTGCTGCTTCGTCGAATTCGGCGCCGACCGAGGTGAATGCCGGATCATGCAGCGCCGGTTCGGTTTTCCGGAGCGTGATCAGTGATCGGTAGAACTCCAGCACGCGGGCGTGGTCGGGTCGGGTCGGCTCCGACCAGTCCAGCTTCGACCGCTCGAAGGTTTCCGGGTCCTGCGGGTCGGGCACATCGTCGCTGTCCCAACCGTGTTCGGCGAACTCCGACTTGCGGCCCTCCGCGGTCGCCCGGCCCAGTTCCGGCTCGGGGTGGGAGGTGAAGAACTGGAACGGGGTTCCCGCTGCCCACTCCTCGCCCATGAACAACATCGGGGTGAAGGGGGACAACAGGATGAGGGCGGCCTTGATCGCGAGCTGCCCGCCGTCCAGATTGGCGCTCGGCCGGTCGCCGATCGCGCGATTGCCCACCTGGTCGTGGGTGCACGTGTAGGCCAGCAACGACGACGCGGGGACGCGATCGGTCGGGATCGGCCGGCCGTGGCACCGTCGCCGGAACGACGAGTAGGTGCCGTCGTGGAAGAACCCGCCCGTCAGGACCTTTGCGAGACAATCGAAACCGCCGAAGTCGGCGTAGTAGCCCTGTCGTTCGCCCGAGACGAGGCTGTGGATGGCGTGATGGATGTCATCGTCCCACTGGGCGGCCAGCCCGAGACCGCCGGACGACCGCGGCAGGAACATCCGGGGATCGTTCAGATCGCTCTCCGCGATCAGTGACAGCGGACGCCCGAGTTCGGCCGACAGGGCGTCCGTCGCCGCGGCCAGTTCCTCGAGGATGTGGACCGCACGATGGTCGGCCAGGGCGTGGACGGCGTCGAGTCGTAGTCCGTCGATGTGGAATTCGGTGAACCAGCGCAGTGCGGTGCCGGCGATGAAGGCGCGTACCTCGTCGGAGTCGGGTCCGGAGAGATTGACCGACGATCCCCACGACGTCGTGCCCTCGCTGAGATACGGCCCGAAGTCCGGCAGATAGTTGCCCGACGGCCCCAGGTGGTTGTAGACGACGTCGAGGACGACGCCCAGTCCCTTGGCGTGGCAGGCGTCGACGAACCGGGCGAGTGCCGCCGGGCCGCCGTAGGTCTCCTGCACGGCGTACCAACCGACCCCGTCGTAACCCCAGTTGTGGGTGCCGTTGAAGGCGTTGACCGGCATCAGTTCGACGAGATCGACGCCGAGATCGACCAGATGGTCGAGCCCTTCGATCGCGGAGTCGAGAGTGCCTGCCGGGGTGAAGGTCCCGAGGTGGAGTTCGTAGATCACCGCGCCGCGCGCATCGCGGCCCGTCCAGTCGGCGTCGGTCCACAGCGACTCGTCGACGGAGAACAGTGCCGACATCTCGTGGACACCCTCGGGCTGCCGGACGGAGCGAGGGTCGGGACGCACGGGTCCTCCGTCGATCGAGAACCCGTAGCGCACATCGGCGATCGGCGCGTCGATCGCGCCGGGCTCCTCGTCGAGTTGCCACCAACCCCCCGTGCGTCGGGTCATCGGGAACGACGCGGCCGGGGCGCCCACGACGCCGGCGACCATCGACATCGATGCGGCCGCAGGTGCCCAGACGCGGACCTCGCCGAGGGTCTGCGGCGGCACGAACGGCGCGATCGAGGATCGGAGGGGTAGGTTTCCGCTCCATTGGTCGACCGTCCAAGTTAAAGTGCTCTGGTCATCAGCAGTAGTGCTGTCGCTCACACCTGCACGGTATGTCGAACCGGGCGGGGCCGCGACCGGCGTTACTGTGAGGCCACACACAACGGAGCTCGAGAGCGGGGTATATTACGGCGACGCTCATGCCCAAGGGGGGGCACCTCGAGCAGATCAGCCGAGCGGTGCGCGAGCTGGAGACAGCACGGACGCACGGCGACCTGACGGCCGGTGAACGGGTAAGCCGAGACGCAAGGGTAGGGATTGAGCACAGACGCAGTCACCTCGGATGACGAGGAGGTCGGTCGGAAGAGACCGGGTGCGGTTCGGTCGTGGTTCGACAAACATGTCGTCGCGTCCTTCGACACCTTCGGACGCCAGTTGGGCATGTTCGTCGAGGTGTTCCGCACACTCTTCGCCGATCTCTTCAAGCGGCGTTTCCCGTTCGGGGAATTCATCCGCCAGTGTGCATTCATGGCGAGCACCTCGGTGTTCCCGACCCTGCTCGTCGCCATCCCGATCGGCGTCATCGTGTCGATCCAGGTGTCGAACATCGCCGGTCAGGTGGGTGCTACCTCGTTCTCCGGCGCGGCCACCGGCCTCGGCGTGATCCGTCAGGGCGCACCCCTGGTCACCTCGCTGCTCCTCGCGGGCGCGGTCGGTTCGGCCATCGCGGCCGACCTCGGTTCCCGCACCATCCGCGACGAGATCGACGCCATGAAGGTCATGGGTGTCAACCCCATCGAGCGCCTCATCTCGCCGCGACTTCTCGCCACGATGGTGGTCAGCTTCCTGCTCTGCGGCTTCGTCTGCTTCGTCGGCTTCATCACCGGTTACGTCTTCAACGTGTACTTCCAGGGCGGTACGCCAGGCAGTTACACGGGCACCTTTGCGTCCTTCGCGACCACCGCGGACCTGATGTTCGCGTTGGCCAAAGCGGTGATATTCGGCGCGATCGTGGCGATCGTCGCCTGCGATCGCGGCCTCTCGACGAAGGGCGGTCCCGCCGGCGTCGCCAACTCGGTGAACGCCGCGGTGGTCAACTCCGTCCTGCTCCTGTTCACCGTGAACGTGATCCTCACGCAGTTGTTCGCGATCCTCTTCCCGGCGAAGGTGGTGTGAGATGACCGCGTCACGGTATGTGCCACCCGCGCTGAAACCCTTGGAGGCCGCCAAGGCCGTCTATCGCGGTCCGCGCGACGCCCTCGCGGCGATGGGGCACCTCATCACGTTCCTCGTCCGCTCGATCGGCGCGGTCCCGCTGGCCTTCCGGCACTACAGCAAGGAAGTCTGGCGCCTGCTCGCCGACGTCGCGTGGGGCAACGGCGCGATCGTCGTGGGCGGCGGCACGGTCGGCGTCATGGTGATCCTCGGGGTGATGGGCGGCGCGACCGTCGGTATCGAGGGCTACACCGCGCTGAACCTGCTCGGCATGTCTCCGGTGACCGGTGGCCTGTCGGCGTTCGCGACGACGCGTGAGATCGCCCCGCTGCTCGCGGCGACGGCGTTCACCGCGCAGTCGGGTTGCCGCTTCACCGCGCAGCTCGGTTCGATGCGAATCGCGGAGGAGATCGACGCCCTCGAGGCGATCGCCATCCGCCCGCTGCCGTACCTGGTCACCACCCGCATGCTGGCCGCGGTCATCGCGATCGTCCCGCTGTACTCGGTGTCGCTGGCCGCCAACTACCTTGCCTGCCAGTTCATGTTCATGCTGCAGAGCGGGCAGGGCGAGGGCACCTACCTGTACTACTTCAACCAGTTCATCGTGTCCTGGGACATGGTGTTCTCGTTCATCAAGGTGATCGTCTTCGTGCTGCTGACGACGTTCATCCAGTGCTACTACGGATACTTCGCCGCTGGAGGGCCCGAAGGTGTGGGCATTGCTGCCGGACATGCCATCCGACTCGCGATCATCGTCATCGTGTTCGCGAACCTGGTCATGACACTCGTCTTCTGGGGCACCTCGCCCGGAATCAAGATCTCGGGATGAGGGGGAGCCGGTGAACATCGCGACCGACGGGCGCAACCCCTCACTACTGCAGTACGTGCTGCGCGGCGTCGCCTTCCTGCTGGTCCTGCTGGTGATCTTCGTGCTGCTGTTCATGCGGTACCAGGGCACCTTCAGCAAGACGGTGGAGGTGACCGCCGACCTCGTCGACGTCGGCGACGGCCTGACCTCCGGCGCCGACGTCCGCTACAACGGGCTCATCGTCGGCGCGGTGAAGTCGATCTCGGTCGCCGACTCCGGCGACCAGGTGGACGCCGCGAAGGTCATCAAGAAGGTCGAGATCGACATCGTGCCCGCGCAGGCCGAGGGCATCCCGGCGTCGGTGACCGCGCGGACCGTGCCGTCGAACCTGTTCGGCGTCAACTCCGTCGAGCTCGTCCGACCTGCCGAACCGGGGACCGAGCGACTGTCGTCGGGTGACACGATCCCCGCCGACAAGTCGCTCGAGACGATCAAGCTGCAGGATGCGCAGAACGAGTTGAGCGCCATCCTCGACGCGGTGCCGCCGGAGGAGCTCGCCCAGGTGCTCGGTGTGGTCGCCGACGCCCTGAAGGGCGGCGGATCGGTGTTCGGCTCCTTCGTGGGCGTGCTGCGGACCTACTTCGACGCGATCAACGCCCAGTTCCCGCCGGGCGCACCGCCGGGGTTCGACAACTTCGACGCCGCGATCAGCGGTCTCGCGGAGTCCGCGCCGGAACTGCTCGACACCCTGGGCCGCAGCGTGATCCCGGCGGTGACCATCGCCGAGAAGCAGCGCGACCTCTCGGCACTGCTGAGCGGCAACCAGGGACTGCTCGACCAGATCCAGCTGATGTTCGCCCGCAACGGCAATGGCGGTCAGCGACTCGTCACCGACCTGAACCGCATGCTCGGCGCAACTGTGCTCGAACCGAATTCGTTGCCGCAGGCGATCATCGCGCTCAACAATCTCGCCGCCCGGGTGCTCACGGTCTTCACCGGGACGAACGGGCACGTACAGCTGAACATCGGCGTCAGCTTCGGCGCGTTCGTCCGCTACACCCGTCAGAACTGCCCGGTGTACAACGGCGGCCCGTACGGCACGTTGCGTGGGCCGGGCTGTGTGGGACCGGGAACCGGTACCGGACCGACGATGTCGGGTCCGCTGCAGATCTACCCGTCCGACGGCATGCGCAAGAACCGTCCCGTGGGCATGGTGACCACCGGCTCCGACAACAAGACGCTCGGCTCGGTTCTGCGCCGGAAGCCGTCGGCCGCCGACACGATCATGCTCGGACCGCTGGTCCAGTCGATCGACGCACGTGATGGAGCCACAGATCAGGGAGGAGGACGATGAGCGCGGCCTCGGGCTCGATCCGCAAACCGCTGATCGGCTTCACGATCTTCGCTCTCGTCGCGTTGCTCGTGACGTACGTGATCTTCTCGACGCTGGAACGATCGGTGTCGGGGTCGACGAACAACTACACGACGTTCTTCACCGACGCCTCGGGGCTCGCCGCCGGCGACGACGTCCGCATGGCCGGCGTCCGTGTCGGGCGCGTCGACAAGATCGAACTCGACAACGGTCGCGCCCGAGTCGAATTCGAGGTGCAGAACGACCAGCAGGTCTACACCAACACGCGTGCGGCGATCCGGTATCAGAACCTCATCGGCCAGCGGTATCTCAACCTGACGCTGGTCGAGGGGCGCGACAGCAGGCCGCTGTCGCCCGGGTCCACACTGGAGCTGCCGTCCGAGGACTCCTTCGACATCACCAAACTCCTCGCCGGATTCCAGCCGGTCTTCGAGACCCTCGACGCCGACCAGGTCAACGCGCTGTCGCAGGGACTCCTCGAGGCGTTCCAGGGCAATTCGGTCTCGCTGAGCTACACCGTCGCCGAGGTGGGCCGGCTCGCCGAGGACACCGCCAACCGCGACATCGTGATCGGCGCGATCATCAACAACCTGAGCACCGTGATGCGTGACCTGTCCCGTCAGGGCGGCCAGCTCGGCACCGTCATCGAGTCGATGTCCGCCCTCATCGAGAACCTCAACTCGAACTCGGCGGCCTTCGGCAGCGCGGTCGCCGACATCGGACGCACTGCAGACGGTTTCGCCGACGTTCTCAGCCGCAGCCGGGGCAGCCTCGCCGCCGCCGCGACGAACGGCCGCGTCGCCACCAACACACTCATCCAGAACGGCTCCAAACTCGACCGGATGGCCGTCGACGCGCCGATCTTCCTCGGCCACTTCCCGCTCGTACTCGGAGAGGGTGCATACCTGAACATCTATGCGTGCGACCTCGACGTCGCGATCGGTGATGTCCTGCTGCCGCCGGGGATCTTCAACAAGATCGGTGGCACGAATCATTCGGTGGTGTGCCGATGAACTGGTTCCGCAAGAGATTCCGCAGCAACACCCGCGTCTGGTACGGCGTGATCGGCGCGGTCGTGATCGTCGCACTCCTGCTGGGCGTGACGGCGCTGGCCGGTGCCCATCTCGGCAAGAAGACGCTCACCGCCGACTTCGCGCAGGCCGGCGGGATCCGACCGGGCGACAAGGTTCGGGTGGCCGGTATCGACGTCGGTGAGGTCACCGAGACCGAACTCGCCGGCACCCACGTCGCGCTCACCATGAAGGTCGACACCGACGTCCGGGTCACGAAGAACGGCATGGCCGAGATCAAGATGTCGACGCTGCTCGGCCAGCGCTACGTCGATGTGTCGCTGGGGGATTCGCCCGAGGAAGCACCCGACGGCCACATCGAGAAGACCGCGGTGCCCTACGACCTGAACCGCACCATCGAGGAGGGCGCGCCGATCCTGACCGGGATCGACGACCAGACCCTCTCGCAAAGCATCCGCACGCTCAACCGTCAACTCGCCGGTGTTCCCGCGATCACCGAGCCGACGTTCGAGGCACTGACGCAGATGTCCGAGGTCATCACCAACCGCAAGGATCAGATCAACCAGCTGATCGCCGACACCAAGACGATCACGAACATCGTCAACGACAACCAGGCGCAACTGGCGGTGATCGTCGGCCAGGGACGCGACCTGACCCAGAAGATCGTGGCCCGTGAGGAACTGGTGACGCGCCTGCTCGACGGCATCGCCGAACTCACCGAACAGACTAGTGCGGTGGCGGGGGAGAACGCCAACCAGTTCGCCCCCATCATGGCGAACCTGAACACCATCACGCAGGGCCTGGAGAAAAACCGCAACAACCTGCGCAAGCTGCTGGAGATCCTGCCCGTGACAGCACGTCTGACCACCAATGTGATCGGCGACGGCCCGTACGCGAACGGCTACCTGCCGTGGGGCATCTTCCCCGACAACTGGCTGTGCCTGGCCCGGGTGGTGGACGGATGCTGAACCCGCAGAAGCTGCGTCGTTCGACGCTCCTCGTGTGCATCTCCCTGCTCGGCATCCTGGGCCTCTCGGGATGTTCGATGATCCCGGGCAGCTGGAAGGCGGCCTTCGGGCAGGCGATCGAGGTCACCGCCTACTTCGACAACGTCGCCGGCCTCTATGTCAGCAACGACGTCGCGGTTCTCGGCATGCCGGTCGGACAGGTGACGGCCGTCGAGCCGCAAGGCGATCGGGTCAAGGTCACCATGACCATCGACAAAGACGTGCCGGTGCCCGCCGACGCCACGGCAGCCATCGTCAACACCTCGATCGTGACCACGCGCCACGTCGAGCTGACCCCGGCGTACGAGGGCGGACCGAAGCTCGAGGACGGCTCGGTGCTGAAGGAGACCAAGGCCCCGGTGTCGGTCGGCGAACTGTTCGACGCCATCGACGGTCTCGTCGTGGGTCTGAAGGGGGAGGGGCCCGGCCCCGGCCCGCTGGCGGACATGATCGACATCACCTCGGGGATCGCCACGGGTAATGGCGAAGAGATCCGTGCGGCGCTCGATCAGCTGGGACAGGCGTCGAATGTCATCTCCGGCAACAGCGACGCCCTCGTCGACATCATCGAGACCATCGAGGGTCTGAGCACCACGCTGGTGAAGAACTACCCGAAGATGACGGCGTTCTCGAAGTCGGTCAACGAGGTGTCCGAGCTGTTGGGGGCCCAGTCGCCCGGCCTCGTCGCGACCCTGCGAAACCTGAACCAGACGCTGCAGAACACGACGGCCTTCCTGCAGAACAACACCAACACGATTTCGGTCTCCTTCGACCGGCTCGCGGCGTTGACCGCCAACCTGAGCGACTACTCGCGGCAGGTGGTAGAGACCATCGATGTCGGTCCGCTGCTGTTCCAGAACCTGAGCAACTCGATCTCCGCAGAGCAGGGCGCCTGGCGCGCACAGGTGCTGCTCGACAAGTCGCTCGTCGACAACGAGTTGCTCGCCAAGTTCTGCGAGTCGATCAACCTGCAGAAGGACGGCTGCCGCACCGGCAAGCTGAAGGACTTCGGGCCGGACATGGGCATCTACTCGGCGATGCTGGAGCTGACGAAATGAGAGCGGTGACCAGCGCCTCGCTGCGCAGCACGGTGCCAGAACCGGCACGACGCCGCTCCCGCGCGCGACGCGGCGCGGTGACGGCGTTGCTGCTCAGCGCACTGATGGGACTCACCGGCTGTGGCGTGTTGCCCGGTCTGACCGTCGAGCAGATCCCGCTGCCGGCCCCCGGCGGCATCGGCGACTCCATCCGGCTGACGGCGAACTTCGACAATGCCCTGAACCTGCCGACGCGCGCCAAGGTGAAGCTCAACGGCACCGACGTCGGGGCAGGTCGACACCATCGTCGCCAAGGACTACTCCGCGATCGTCACGATGGACGTCAGCAAGAAGACCGAGTTGCCGGTGGGCACGGGAGCCGAACTCCGCCAGGCGACCCCGCTCGGCGACGTGTTCGTGGCCCTCCTGCCGCCGCCGAACGCGCCGAAGGGATTCATGACCGACGGCGACACCCTCACCGGCCCCACCTCCGCGGCGGCGACGGTCGAGGACCTGCTCATCAGCATGAGCGGTGTGGTCGACAGCGGTTCGCTGAACTCGCTCACGGTCATTCTCACCGAACTGAGCGCGGCCGTCGCGACCAATCCGACGGACCTCAACGGTGCGATCCGCGGCCTGACGACCGGCATCCGCAAACTCAACCAGAGTTCGGCGCAGGTCGACCGGTCGCTGGCGAACACCCGGATCCTGACCGGTCAGCTGGCCGACGGCCGAGCCCAGATCATGGCGTCGATCAACAAACTCGGTCCTGCGCTGCAGTCGCTGAACGGTCAGATCGGCTCGATCCTGACCTCGCTGGACAAGGCTCAGAAGGTGACCTCGGCGACCAACGACTTCCTCCGCACCGACCAGGACAACCTGGTGGAGATGCTCGGTCATCTGTCGACGGTGCTGGCCGGCCTGCGGCAGGCGGCCGGCCCGCTCGGTTCGCTGGCCGACAACCTGCACACGCTGACCCCGAAGTGGATCAAGTCGACGCCGGGTAGTGCGGCAGCTGTGTCGGCGAAGGTGTACTGGCTCAACCCGGGTGTCGGATTCGACTCGGCGAGCAGGCTTCCCGAGCTCGAGGACGTCGATTCGGGCTCGGCGGCGCTCCAGCAGACGCTCACGCGACTGCTGGCCCGACTCACCGGAACCAAGGGGTGCTGCGGATGAGCGGCGTATTCGGTTTTCTCCGCAGGCATTCCGTGCTCGTCGGCAACCTCGGGCTCGTCCTGGTCATGGTCGTCGGGCTCGGCTACCTCTCGCTCGGTACGTTGCGGTGGGAACCGTTGGCGGGCAAGTACAAGCTGACCATCGAGTTCCCGATCTCCGGCGGCCTGCAGGAGACGTCGGGGGTCACCCTGCGCGGGGCGCGCATCGGCGAGGTCGACACCATCCGCGTCGAACCGGATTCGGTGACGGTGAAGGTCTCGGTCGACGACCGGTACAAGATCAACCGCAACACCCAGGTCGCGGCGCTGGGGTTGTCGGCGGCCGGCGAACAGTACGTCGATTTCCAACCCACCACCTCGGAGGGGCCGTACCTGAAGGACGGCGACGTGATCAAGGCCGGTCAGACCAAGGTCACCGTGCCGTTCTCCGATCTCCTCGAGTCCGCGCTGGAACTCATCCAGCAGATCGACCCGGCCGAACTCCGTTCGGCCGTGGACAATCTGAAGATCGCGCTGTACTCCGAGGACGGCACCAACGACCTGAAGGTGCTGTTCAACTCGGGCGGCACGATCTTCGCGCGGTTGTACACGGCACTGCCCGAGACCACGAAACTGATCCAGAACGCGGGCACCATCTTCAAGACGACCGCCGACATCCAGCCCGACTTCGGGAACACGGTGTCGTCGCTGAGCGACCTGATCAACTCCGCCGCGGCCTCCGACCGGGAACTGCGCACGTTGCTCGATCGGGGTCCGTCGCAGATGACCAGCCTCGCCGGTTCGATCAACCAGCTGACCGACCCGGTGACCGACGTGATGAAGCAGTTCCTCGACATAGCCGAGCAGGGCGCGCTGCGCGCACCGGCCCTCGCGACGCTGATGCCGTCGATCCGGGACGCGAGTATCAAGAGCCTCACCATGTTCCACGACGGTGCGTGGTGGGCCTTCGGTTCGGTGTACCCGAGGCCCAGTTGCAACTACCCCGTCACCCCGCGTCGGCCGACCCAAGTCCTCGAGCTGACCATCCCGACCAATCTGTACTGTGTGACCGAGGATCCGAACCAGCAGATCCGTGGCGCGGCCAACGCACCACGACCGCCGGGCGACGACACCGCAGGGCCGCCACCGGGTTACGACCCGAACGCCCGCACGGTGCCGCTCGACAAATGACGACCAGACAAGTTGCGTGACCTGTAGATGACAGACCCTGAGAAGCCAGATCTCGAGAAGAAGACCGATCTCGAGAAGACCGTGACCGACGAGGACGCCGGCACCGGCAAGGCGGACACGACCCCGCGCGGGAAGTCGGTGCGTCGCACCGGTTCCGGTGCCGCAGTGAACGATCCCGCTCCCGAACCGCAACCCGCGGCCGGGAAGAAGGAGTTCTCGCTGACGGTCACCGCGAGCGGGATCAAGCGCGCACTCGGTGCGCTCGTCGTCATCGCCCTGTTCGCGGCCGTCGGTTTCCTCGGCTGGCGAACTTACACCTTGCAGAGCGAGGCGGATGCCTTCGCCGACGCCAAGACCGCCTCCGCAGACTTCGTCACCAAGCTCGTCACGACCCTCAACGCCGAGAACGCGGGCAACTCCAAGGAACTGCTCGGTCCGCTGTCGACCGGGGAGCTGCGCAAGCGTCTCGAGCAGGAGCGCGCGGACACCGAGCAGAACGTCGAGGCCCTCAAGATCGAGGTGTCGTCGAAGATCAGCGTCGTCGCGGTGGAGACCGTCGACAAGGACTCCGCGAAGACGGTCGTGATGGCCGAGGTGACCGGCCGCAGCGTCAAACTACCCACCGGCGGAACCAGTCTCATGGTCTTCCGGCTCGACCTGAGCAAGGAGGACGGCCAGTGGCTGGTCTCGAAGGTCGACGGCCCGCCCGGTAGCCCCAGCGGTCAGATCGATCCCTCACAGTCCTTGCCGGGTGCCGGCGGTGCACCCGCGCCGCAGCCGAGTCCGGCACCGGCGCCGGCAGGCTAGTCCGCCCCTCGCGCCCCGTTTGCTCCCTGAGGTGCGAGGAGTGTGAGCGGTTGGCCCACCACTGCTCCCTGAGGTGCGAGGAGCGCGAGCCGCTGGGCTGAGTAGCGACGAAGGAGCGTATCGAAGTCGACGAGCCACGAAGGGCCGGCGAGCCGAAAATGTCCGCCACCGGCCATCTTCAGTCGCGGACGAGGATCGCCACCGGGTGGTCGGCGCGCGCGGTGTGCAGGTCGACCGTCGAGTCGTGGACCGTCCCGCTGCGGACGTCACGCCAGCGAGCGCCGCGCGGCAGCTCGATGACGGTGTCGGCCGCCGATTCGGGCTTGAGGCTGTGGGTGAACCGCGCGGTGACCACGACGACCTCGGGGGCGCCGTCGGATCCGCGGCTGAAGGCGATGGCGTGATCGGAGGCCGGGCCGTCGACCGGCAGGCGATCGTACGTGCTCGACGGGCCGAAGGCCTCGGGGTGCTCGGCGCGGACACCGAGTGCGGTCCGGACGAGCGCGGCCTTCGGATGTTCCAGTGGCCGAGCGAAATCCACCTGCCGCCGGTTGTCCGGGTCGACGAGCGAGTCCTCCCACCATTCGGTGCCCTGATAGATGTCCGGGACGCCGGGTCCGAGGATTGCGATCGCCTTACGCGCGAGGGCTTCCTGCTGGAAGGCCGGGGTGGTCCGGTCGACGAGTTCGCGCACCGCGGTCGCGATCGGTTCGGAAGTGACCTGGTCGATCCAGCGCTCGATCGCCTCTTCGAACTTCTCGTCGACCTCGGTCCACGTGGTCCTGAGTCCGGCTTCGCGGCATGCCTTCCGTGCGTAGTCGACGATGCGCCCACGCAGTTCGTCGGTGACCTTGCCGTCGACCGGCCAGACGCCGAAGATGTTCTGCAGCAGGAAATAACACGCCAGGTTGTCCGGGATGTCGGTCCCCAGCCAGACGCGTTCGATCAGCAGCGACCACCGTTCGGGAACCTGGGAGAGCACGGCGATCCGGGCTCGGACGTCCTCGCCCCTCTTGGTGTCGTGCGTCGACGTCGCGGTCATCGCCAGCGGCCAACGCCGGGCGCGTTCGGCATTGTGGTCGTGGAACTCGTTCAGCGACACCGCCGGATTCGCCGGATCGCCGCCCACCTCCTGCGCCGACACCAGGCGGGCCGTGCGGTAGAAGAGGCTGTCCTCGACGCTCTTCGCGGTCACCGCACCACAGGTCTGCGCCAACCGTGAGGCCGCGGCACCGGGGCTCCGGGTGGCGCGCATGATGGCGTCGAGTGCTCGTGTCAGCGAAGGGTTCTCGGCGGCGATCCGCACGGCGGTCGTCTCCAGGCGTGACCGCAGGGACGGATAGTCGGCGCGGTAGACACCGAGCGCGGCGATCAGCTCGGCACACGCATCGGCGATGGCCTCGGAGTCGGCGGCCGGGTCGGAATGGGTGATCGTCCGCACGAGTCGTCGGAGTTCGGTGGGGAAGGACTCACGCAGCGTCGTCAGCTTGCGCTGATGTTCCACCGATGCGAACCACGTTGCATCGCCGGTTTCCCCGGTGATGTGCTCGTTGAGCTCGGTGAGCTGGACGACGCCCGACGGTGCCACGAACAGTCCGTCGATGATCCGCAGCTGGTCGTAGCCGGTGGTGCCCTCGACCGGCAGCGTCGGCTCGAGGGGCTCGTCCGGGGCCAGGATCTTCTCGATGTAGATCAACCGGTCGTCACCGACGTCGGTGCGGAGTGTGCGGAGGTACTGCTGGGGGTCCCAGAGTCCGTCCGGATGATCGACGCGCACACCGTCGATGAGGTCCTCGGCGATGAGCTCTCGCAGCCACCCGTGTGTCGCGTCGTAGACCGCGGGGTCCTCCTGCCGGAGGCCGGCGAGCTCGTTGACGGTGAAGAACCGGCGGTATCCGATGAGTCCGCTGTTCCACGGCACGAGCTTGTAGTGCTGGCGCGCATGGACTTCCGCGGGGCTCCCGTCGCCGGTCCCGGGGGCGATCGGGAAGGCGTGATCGTAGTACCGCAGGTTGCCCTGCTCGTCGATCTCGAGCGGGCTCAGGTCGCCGTCGGCGGCGACGACAGGTAGAGCGATCTTGCCGTCGGCGCCGTTGTCGTCGCTGAGGTCGACGTCGAAATACGACGCGTAGGGCGACCGGGGGCCGGAACGGAGCAGGTCCGCGAACCACGGGTTGGCGAGCGCATCGGCCACCCCGGTGTGGTTGGGGACGATGTCGATGATGATGCCGAGCCCGCGATCGGTTGCCGCGCGGCGTAGTTCACGTAGACCGTCGATGCCCCCGAGGACGTCGGACACGGCGGGCGGCGGGAGCCAGTCGTAGCCGTGGGTGGACCCGGCTGCGGCCGTCCCGATGGGGGACAGGTAGACGTGACTGACCCCGAGCTCGACGAGGTGATCCAGGGTCGCGGTGACGTCGGCGAATCCGAAGTCGCCGTTGAGCTGGAAGCGGTAGGTGGCCCGCGGCGTCGGACGTGTGTTCATCGTGTCTTGCCCGCCGTTCTCAGGACGTCGCCCGCAGCACGAGCACCGACCGGCCGCCCACCGTCACCGACTGACCGAATGCGGCGGTCAGATCCGAGTCGCCGGTCGGATGGGTCGTGTCGAGTTCGCCGACCCACTCGGTGCCGTACTGCTCCGGCGGTAGACGGAAGTCGATGGGCTCGTAGTGGGCGTTGAAGCAGATGAAGAACGAGTCGTCGACGACCCACTCGCCACGCTCGTCCTTCTCACCGAGCCCCTTCCCGTTGAAGAACACCGCGAGGCTCTTGCCGAATCCGCTGTCCCAGTCCTCGGACGTCATCTCCACGCCCGCGGGGGTCAGCCACGCGATGTCCCGAGCCTGATCGCCCCATCGGATCGGCTTGCCGCCGAAGAAGCGTCGACGACGGAACACCGGATGCGCGGTGCGCAGGGCGATGGCCTTGCGGGTGAACTCCAGCAGGTCGGCGTTCTCCTCGGCGAGAGACCAATCCACCCAGGACAATTCGGAGTCCTGGCAGTACACGTTGTTGTTGCCCTGCTGGGTGCGTCCGATCTCGTCACCGTGGGCCAGCATCGGCGTGCCCTGCGACAGGAACAGCGTCGCCAGGATGTTGCGCTGCTGTCGTGCGCGCAGGGCGTTGATCTCGGGATCGTCGGTCGGTCCCTCGACGCCACAGTTCCAGGACCGGTTGTGGCTCTCCCCGTCGCGGTTGTCCTCGCCGTTGGCCTCGTTGTGTTTCTCGTTGTACGACACCAGGTCACGCAGGGTGAAACCGTCGTGGGCGATGACGAAGTTGATGCTCGCGAGCGGGCGCCGGCCGGTCGCCTCGTAGAGGTCCGACGATCCGGTGAGCCGGGAGGCGAACTCGCCCAGCGTCGACGGTTCGCCGCGCCAGTAGTCGCGCACCGTGTCGCGGTACTTCCCGTTCCACTCGGTCCACAACGGCGGGAAGTTGCCGACCTGGTAACCGCCCTCGCCGATGTCCCATGGCTCGGCGATCAGCTTCACCTGACTCACCACCGGATCCTGTTGCACCAGATCGAAGAACGCCGACAGGCGGTCGACGTCGTGGAGTTCGCGGGCCAGCGTGGAGGCCAGGTCGAAGCGGAAACCGTCGACGTGCATCTCCAGGATCCAGTAGCGCAGCGAGTCCATGATGAGCTGCAGCGTGTGCGGATGCCGTCCGTTGAGGCTGTTGCCGGTGCCCGTGTAGTCCATGTACATCTCGGGGTTGTCGTCCACGAGACGGTAATAGGCGGCGTTGTCGATCCCGCGGAAGGACACCGTCGGACCGAGGTGGTTGCCCTCGGCGGTGTGGTTGTAGACCACGTCGAGGATGACCTCGATGCCTGCATTGTGGAACTCCCGCACCATCGCCTTGAACTCGGTCACCGCGCTTGCGGGTTGATCGGGGTTGGACGAATACTCGATGTGCGGGGCGAGGAACCCGAAGGTGTTGTACCCCCAGTAGTTTCGCAGGCCCTGGTCGCGGAGGGTGAAGTCCTGCATGAACTGGTGCACCGGCATCAGTTCGATCGCGGTGATCCCCAGCGACTTCAGATGGTCGATGATCACCGGGTGACAGAGGCCCGCATAGGTGCCGCGCAGGTTCTCGGGTACGCCGGGATGAGTGGCGGTCATGCCCTTGACGTGAGCCTCGTAGATGACCGTCTGGTGATAGGGGCGGTTGGGTGACCGGTCGTTCTGCCAGTCGAAGTACGGGTTGATGACCACCGAGACCATCGTGTGTCCCAGCGAGTCGAGTCCGGGCATCGGGTACTCGGGCGCGGGCTCGATCTCCGGAAGAGGTTCGAGCTCAACCGGGTCCGCGTCATCAGCGGCTTCGATGGCCTCGGTGACCTCGCCGTCGGCTGTATCGCCGGCCGCGGCATCGCCCTCGGTTCCGGTGTCGCCGGCGTCGGCGTCCACCTCACCGGCATCGGTGTCCTCGGGGGCGGCCTCGCTGTCCGTGTCGACGCCCATCGCGTCGCCGCTCTCCGTACCGCCGCCCTCTGTCTCACCTGGGTCCGCCGCGGCTTCCTCGCCGGAGTCCTCGGTCGAGGCCTCGGCGTCGTCTGGGGTCGGCAGCGGATAGGAGAACAGCGAGGCGTCACCGTCGAAGTCGCCGTGGAAAGCTTTGCCGTACGGGTCGAGAAGCAGTTTGCTCGGGTCGCATCGCAGTCCCCGCGCAGGGTCGTAGGGGCCGTACACGCGGAAGCCGTAGAACTGTCCCGGCACCACGTTCGGCAGGTAGCAGTGCCAGCAGTAACCGTCGACCTCTTCGAGCCGGATACGCCGTTCCTTGCCGTCCCGATCGATGAGGCACAGCTCGACGGCCTCGGCGACCTCGGAGAACAGCGAGAAGTTCGTTCCCGCACCGTCGTATGTCGCTCCGAGCGGATACGGGGTACCCGGCCACACCGGGATGGGTGCGGGTTCGGGTTCGACGAGCGCATCGGCCTGGACCGGGTCGTCCGGCATGGGCACCGGCGGGGTGTCGGTCGTGCTCGGGTCCGGTTGTTCACCCTCGGTCGGCGAAGCGTTACTGCCCACCTGTGGAGACGACGTCATGGGTCGACCCTAGTCGTGTTGCGTCAGGCGGTCATCTCGGACAGCGATCATCCGCCCGAAACGGCCGGTTGGTGGGACGACTTATACGCGGGGCTGGACAGGTTGCGAAAGACGCAGGTCACGGTACCCGTGGGCCGGTCCAGGGCAGTTGGGCCTCCATCTGCCGGCCGAGCTCGTCGGTGAGACTCCGGACAAACGTTGCCGAGAGGTGATGCGGGTCCTTGTAGACGGTGATGTTGCCGACGATCGCGGGGCAGAAGTCGTCGGTGCAGATGCCCCTCGACATGTCCAGCGGATGGAAGTCCGGTCGGGTGGCGGCCAGCTCGAGCGCCGGGTCCTCGGGGGCGAGGACGGCGGCACGGCGCGAACCGCAGCTCTCCGCGTCGCCGCCGTCGGCGAGGCAGATGGGGGTGTCGATGGTGCCCTTGCGGTTCTTCGGCCACGGCGTGTCCCGCATGCCGAACACCGGGATGCCGGCGTCGAGGAAGCGGTCGAAGATCGGGGTGTAGTCCGGCGGTACCCAGTCGCCCGGCTGATAGTCGCGCGGGCGGGTCGAATTGGTGAACACCGCGTCGGGCTTGTCGGCGATGACCTGTTCGATGACCCGCTGGCCCCAGTCGTAACACTCGGGGTAGGGGACGCCGCGCTGCTTGGGGACCTCGTTGGTCGACAGCGGGCAACCCATCTTCAGGTAGGTCTTGACCTTGAACCCGTTGCGCTTGCCGAGGGTGTCGAGCGCGGAGATCCACATCTCCGCATGCGATCCGCCGGCCAGCGCGATCGTGCGGGTGGCGTTCGGGTCGCCGTACTCACCCACGTGGATCTCGTTGTCGGTGAAGTCGCTCATGTATCCGTCGGTGGAGGTCTCCGGGTAGTCCTGGATCACTTCCAGTGCGGACGGCTGCGGGTCGAGCGCGGGGACCGGCCAGCCGTCGAGCAGTGCACGCGCCCCGGGGTACGACCGCGGGTCGAGGTTCTTGGTGTCGACGACGATGTTGTCGACGTGGTTCTCCCACACCTTGATTCCGACTCCCGCCACCACGCTGCCGAGCAGCAGGATCGCCGTCACCACCGAGGTGTAGGACAACCAACGGGAACGTCCTTCGCGGTTCCCCCGTGTGAGGGCCGCCCGGTCACCGCCGCGGAGCGGGTCCTCGACGTAGCGTTTGGTGAGCCACGCGAGACCGATCGACACCGCGAGGATGCCGACTCCCTCGAGGAAGTTCGCGTGGTTCTTGTCCCGCCAGGTCAGATAGAAGATCAGCAGCGGCCAGTGCCACAGGTACAGCGAGTAGGCGATGGTGCCCAGCCACACCGGCCAGGTGCTCGCGAGCATGCGGTTGGCGGACGGCATCTCGTCCGGCGCGGCGTGCGAGCCGTGCGGAGCCTTCTGTAGTGCGGTCGCGCCCGCCCAGATGATGAGCAGCGTCGCACCGACGGGGACGAGTGCCATCGGACCCGGGTACTCGTTGACGCCGTCGATCCACCAGCCGCAGCTGACGATGAGCGCGAGTCCGCCGATCGTGGCGAGGTTGCGCACCCAGTTGGGCACGCGCAGGCTCGGCAGCCAGATGGCGAGCAGGCCGCCGACCAGCGGCTCCCACAATCGCGAGATCGTCGAGTAGTAGTTGTAGGGCTGGTTGATCGCCATGCCGCGGTGGGCCCACCAGAACGACCCCAGCGCGACGACGAGGACCGCCGCGAAGACCAGGAACCGGATGACCCGCGGCTCGGCGAACGGGCGCGCGAAGCGTGCGAGGACCTTGAGGACACCGGCGAACGCCAGGGCGACCAGCAGGGTCAGCAGGAAGAACTGTCCCTGCATCGACATCGACCAGATGTGCTGCAGGGGACTGTTGGCCGAACTCGCGGCCAGGTAGTCCTGCGAGTTCAGCGCCAGGTACCAGTTCTGGTAGTACAGAGCGCTCGCCACGACCTCGTGGCCGACGTTGGCCCAGCGGGTCTGCGGCAGGATGACGACGGTGAGCACCGTGACCGCGAGCAAGACGGTGATCAGGGCGGGCAGGAGTCGCTTGAGCAGTCGTTTCAGCCGCGGCCACGGGTTGAGGGTGTCGCGGAAGGTGACGTTCGGTTTCTGCGCGTAGATCGCATGCCGGAGGAGCGAACCGAGGAAGAAGTATCCCGACAGGGTGAGAAAGACGTCGACGCCGCCGGAGACTTTTCCGAACCACACGTGGAAGCAGGCCACGAGGGTGATCGCGATGCCGCGTAGACCGTCGAGGTCGGTGCGGTAGGCAGGGGTCGTCGGCGTCGAGGGGGCCGACTCCGGCTCCACTACTCGAGTCGTCGATGCCACAGAGAAGTCTTTCGGGTCGGGAACGGTTTCGGCCGGGTAGCAATGTACCCGCCGAAGCTGTGAATTCCTGAGTCGTGGGGGCTGCGACACCCGGTGGACTTGGTCACCGGGTTCGGGTCGTCAGCGACGTGCTCGGGTGCGGGCGCCGTCGAGGATGATCGTCAGCCCGTCGACGAACTCGCCGGTGAAGTCGCGGCCCGACGGTTCGATGACGCCGAGGCGTTCCATCTGCGCGCGGGTCTGTTCCTCGATGGTCAGGCCGATGACGAGCTGACAGATCGCGACGCTGACGGCCTCCGCGTCCCGCAGCGAGAGCCCGCCGGCATGTCCGGCCGCGACGATGTCGGCGGCGATGGCCTTGGTGGACAGTCCGCTGGCCCAGCTCGACGACACGACCTCGGCGCTGTCGGGTACCTCCAGCAGGGCCGCGCGCATCCCGGCGGCGAGCAGGCGCAGCCGCTCGTCCCACGCCAGGTCGGTGGCCGGGATCGTGACCGCGCCGAGGATGTCGTCGGCCAGAGCGGCCAGCAGGGTCTGTTTGTTGGGGAAATGCCAGTAGAGGGCATTGGGGCGGACGCCGAGTTCGGTGGCGAGCCGGCGCATCGACAGGTCGGCCAGGCTGTGTTCGCGCAGGATGTCGCGGGCAGCGCGGAGGACGTCGGTGCGGCTGTTGCTCACGCGGTCAGCGTAGTGACCCCGATCGGAGCGGTCTGCGCGAGTCACCTGTACACCGTCCAGGCATCCCCTGTACGGTGTTCAGGAATCCTGGACGCTGTCCAGGCGATCCGGGGACAGAGCACAGGAGGAGCGCGCCGTGGACCAGGCCGAGATCAGCCGTGTCGACGCCGAGCACATCTGGCATCCCTACGGGGCGCTGCCCGCGACGACCCGACCGCTGGTGGTCGCCTCGGCGTCGGGGGTTCACCTCGAACTGGCCGACGGACGATCGGTGGTCGACGGCATGAGTTCCTGGTGGGCCGCGATCCACGGCTACCGGCACCCGCGCCTCGACGCCGCGGCCGCCGTCCAGATGGGGCGGATGTCGCATGTGATGTTCGGTGGCCTCACCCACGAACCCGCCGCGCGGCTCGCTCAACTCCTCGTCGAACTCACCCCCGAAGGGCTGCAGAAAGTGTTCTTCTGCGACTCGGGATCGGTCTCGGTGGAGGTCGCGGCCAAGATGGCGTTGCAGTACTGGCGAAGCCGCGGGGAGACGCGGCGCACCCGGCTGCTGACCTGGCGTGGCGGCTACCACGGCGACACCTTCACGCCGATGAGCGTCTGCGATCCCGACGGCGGCATGCACTCGATGTGGTCGGCGGTCCTCACTCAGCAGATCTTCGTCGACGCGCCCCCGGCCGACTTCCGCCCGGAGTACGTGGCCAGGCTGGAGGCCGCGGTCCGGGAGCACCGCGACGAACTCGCCGCGGTCATCGTCGAGCCTGTCGTCCAGGGAGCCGGAGGTATGCGCTTCCACGACCCTGCATATCTGACCGCCCTGCGTGACATTTGCGACCGTCACGGCATCCTGCTGATCTTCGACGAGATCGCCACCGGATTCGGCCGTACCGGAACACTCTTCGCCGCCGATGCCGCAGACGTCGCCCCCGACATCATGTGCGTCGGCAAAGCCCTGACCGGTGGGTACATCACGCTCGCCGCAACACTCTGCACCTCCCACATCGCCGAGGCCATCAGCGAGGGGGAGGCCGGCGGACTCGCCCACGGCCCGACCTTCATGGCCAACCCGCTTGCCTGCGCGGTGGCCGTCGCCGCCATCGAGCTGCTGCTGGAGACGCCCTGGGCCGAACGGGTGGCGCAGATCGGCGCCGTCCTCGCCGAGGGGCTGGCGCCACTGCGCGAACTCGACGGCGTCGTCGACGTCCGGGTGCACGGTGCGATCGGTGTCGTCGAACTCGATCGTCCCGTCGACATGTCCGCGGCCACCGCGGCCGCGATCGATGCCGGTGCGTGGCTCCGGCCCTTCCGCAACCTCGTCTACACGATGCCGCCCTTCGTCTGCACCCCCGAGGACGTGGCGACGATCGTCGGCGGGATCTCCGCCGCCGTACGGGCGACGCTCGGCGAAACAGTCTCTGCACCTTCCGAACTCGTGGGAGCACGGTCATGACCATCATCTCGGGACAGGCGGCGGTCGGCGGCGGCATCACGTCAGGCGCGGTCGCCTCGGGGGAGGTCGGGCTCGCGTGGCTCGCCGGTGCCGCACGCGACCGTGCCGACGCCGGTCTGCATCGTGACCCCCATGTCCGACGAGTCGGTGTCGATGCGATCAACCTCGGATCGAACGATTACCTCGGGTTGTCGACGCACCCCGACGTCATCGCCGGGGCGCAGGCCGCGGCGGCGCAGTGGGGTGGCGGATCGACGGCGTCGAGACTCGTCGTCGGAACCACCCAGGCGCACGTCGACCTCGAGAACGAACTCGCCGATTTCCTCGGATTCCCGGCCGCGCTGGCCTTCTCGTCGGGTTATCTCGCGAATGTCGGCGCAGTCACCGCGTTGGCCGGTCGCGGCGCCGGGAGCAGAGCGAGCGGGCCGAATGACTCCGGCGATCTCATCGTGAGCGACACCGGCAGTCACGCGTCGCTGATCGACGGTTGTCGCCTGTCCCGGGCGCGCGTGGTGGTCGTCGACCGCGGTGATCACGAGGCCGTGCGGGCTGCACTCGCCGACCGCACCGAGGAGCGGGCGCTGGTGGTCACCGACTCGGTCTACAGCATCGACGGTGAGCCGGCGCCCGTCGCCGACCTGTACGCCGCAGCCCGCGCGCACGGCGCGGTGCTGCTCGTCGACGAGGCCCACGCCGTCGGCGTTCGCGGCCCCGGCGGCCGGGGACTCGTTGCCGAACAGGGACTTTCCGGCGCTCCCGACCTGGTGGTCACCACGGTGCTGTCCAAGTCATTCGGGGCGCAGGGCGGGGTGGTCCTCGGACCGGAGACCCTACGGTCGCACCTGATCGACTGCGCGCGCCCGTTCATCTTCGACACCGGACTCAATCCGGCGGCGGTCGGCGCGGCTCGTGCCGCATTGCAGATACTTCGTGCCGACCCCGCGCTGCCGGACCGGTTGCGGGACAACGCTCGTCACCTGGCGCGCGCCTGCGGCGTCGACGAGCCTGCCGCCGCGGTCATCTCGATCATCGTCGGCGACCCGCAGCGTGCCGTCGAAGCGGCCGCGGCCTGCCGTGACCGCGGAGTCCTCGTCGGATGCTTCCGCCCGCCGTCGGTCCCGCCGGGAACGTCGCGGCTGCGGATCACCGTGCGGGCCGACCTCGACGCCGCGACCCTCGACCACGTCGCCGAGGTGGTCGACGCCGCGCTGCGGGAGGTGGGTGCCCGATGAGCGCGCCGACACCGTCGACCCGCGGTCGCGTCCTCGCCGTCACCGGCACCTCCACCGACGTCGGCAAGACGGTGGTCACCGCCGCGCTCGCTGCCGCGACCCACCCCTCGCTCCCTGACACGCGCACCCCCTCGCTCCCTGAGGTGCGAGGAGCGGCGACCCACCCCTCGCTCCCTGAGGTGCGAGGAGCGATAGCGACGAGCCACGAAGGGCCGGCGACCCCACAACCCCGCGCTACCACCGTCGCCGTGTGCAAACCCGTCCAAACTGGGGTCGCCCCAACCGAACCCGGTGACCTCGCCGAGGTCTCACGCCTCGCGGGGGAGGTGACCACGGTCGAGTCCTACCGCTACCCGGAGCCGCTCGCCCCGGACACCGCGGCGCGGCGTGCGGGTATGCCGCTCGCCGATCCGGCCGTCATCGTGCGCGCCGTCGACGACCTCGCGTCCACCCACGACCTCACCCTCGTCGAAGGTGCCGGCGGTGTGCTGGTGCGGTTGGGGGAGTCGGCGACCATCCTCGACATCGCCGCCGAGACCCTGGCGCCGGGCACCGATGACGGCGTCGTGATCGTCGTGGTACCCGGTCTCGGTGCCCTCAACCATGCCGAGCTGACCGTGAATGCCGTTCGTGCACGGGGACTCCGGCCCGCCGGACTCGTGATCGGCTGGTGGCCGGAGGAGCCCGACCTCGCCATGCGCTGCAACCGATCCGACCTGCCGCGGATCACGGGAGTCCCGGTGGTGGGCGTGCTGCCCGCCGGTGCCGCTGCGCTCGACCCCGCGGAGTTCCGGCGAATCGCCCCGACGTGGTTCGACCCCGACTGGCTTGCGACGCTCGCCGACCAACCGGCATCGCTCGCCTCCACGTCGTAACCGTCCCAGCCCAGCCCGAACCAAATCAGTTCCAGTACAAGGAGTTCAGCCCGTGACCCAGGCAACCGTCGATACGACCCGCGACGCACAGACATCCGACGACATCCTCGCCATCGCCCGCGAACAGGTGCTCGGGCGCGGCGAACCTCTCGACCGCGAGCAGGTTCTGGCCGTGCTGCGTCTGGACGACGATCGCCTCACCGAGCTGCTGCAGTTGGCTCACGACGTCCGCATGAAGTGGTGTGGACCGGAGGTCGAGGTCGAGGGCATCATCTCGCTGAAGACCGGTGGCTGCCCCGAGGACTGCCATTTCTGCTCGCAGTCGGGTCTTTTCGCCTCTCCGGTGCGCAGCGCCTGGATCGACATCCCGTCGCTGGTGGAGGCCGCCAAGCAGACCGCCAAAACCGGTGCAACCGAGTTCTGCATCGTCGCCGCCGTCCGTGGTCCCGACAAGCGTCTGCTGAGCCAGGTCGCGGCCGGCATCGAGGCCATCCGCAATGAGGTCGACATCCAGATCGCCTGCAGCCTCGGCATGCTCACCCAGGAGCAGGTCGACCAGCTCCGCGACATGGGGGTGCACCGCTACAACCACAACCTCGAGACCGCGCGCAGTCATTTCCCGAACGTCGTCACCACCCACACCTGGGAGGAGCGCTGGGACACGCTGCGCATGGTCCGCGAAGCCGGCATGGAGGTGTGCTGCGGCGGCATCCTCGGCATGGGGGAGAGCCTCGAGCAGCGTGCCGAGTTCGCCGCCGATCTGGCTGCCCTCGAGCCCGACGAGGTGCCGTTGAACTTCCTCAACCCCCGCCCGGGTACGCCCTTCGGCGATCTCGAGGTGCTGCCGGCGTCCGAGGCGCTGAAGTCGGTGGCCGCCTTCCGTCTCGCCCTGCCGCGCACCATCCTGCGTTTCGCCGGTGGTCGCGAGATCACCCTGGGCGACCTCGGCGCCAAGCAGGGCATCCTCGGCGGCATCAACGCCGTCATCGTCGGCAACTACCTGACGACGCTCGGTCGGCCCGCGGAGGACGACCTCGACCTCCTCAGCGACCTGTCGATGCCGATCAAGTCGCTCAACGACACGATCTGACGTCTCCGCCACTCCCGACAATCACAGACGATCGGTAGCGTGTTCACTCATGATCGACACCGTCCCGGGACCGCTCGCCGAACCGTGCAGGTTCGGTGTGTACACCGGCCTCGAACTGGAACTGCAGGCACCCGACGCCATCCCACCGGCCGCGCGACTGGGGCTTGAACCGCCCCGCTTCTGCGGACAGTGCGGACGCCGCATGGTCGTGCAGGTGCGTCCCGACGGCTGGAGCGCCCGGTGCTCCCGCCACGGGACGGTCGACTCGGCCGAGCTGGGTCGTCGGTGAGCGATCGGACGTCCGGGCGGCGTCCCGCCAGGTCGGTCACCACCCTGCTCACGGCGACCATGGCGGTGATCGTGCTCGGCGGGGTCGCCGGCGCGATCTGGGCGCTGGTGACGCCACCGACCACCGGCGTCGTCCTGAAGGGGCTGACCCGCAACGACATCTCGACCGAGTTCGGCGGAGTGGGCGCCTTCGCGCTGATCATGTTCACCTATGGCGGCATCGCCGCGCTTGTCGCGTGGGCTGCGGCGACGCCGTGGCGCGGCGTCACCGGCTTCCTGGTCCCGGCAATCGGCACGGTGGCGGGATCGGCGATCGGTGCACAGCTCGGAATGTGGCTGGCGGGCTTCCGGTTCGACGACGACATCACCGGGCTCCCACTGGAGTCCGTGTACCGTCTGGTGCCTGATCTCTGGCTCGACGGCGGTACGCGCGCCGGACACAGCGCCCCCTGGACGCTGCTCATTTGCGCGCCGTTCGCCTTCGCGCTCATCTACCTCGTCTGCGTGCTGTCCTCACGCACGCCAGACCTCGGCGTCGGAGACCTCGACGACGATCACCTTGCCGGCGATCCGGTCGGATCTGACCTCACATCGGCGGACGCAGCGTCGCGAACTCATCCGTGACACGTAATTCGTTGTCGGCGAAGGCGTAGAGCGCCGGCGGCCGCCCGCCGGACCGGCCCGTCTTACCGACGGTACCGGTGGACACCACCACGGCTCGTCGACTCAGGATTCGTAGCAGGTTGGTCGTGTCCACCGGGTAACCGAGTGCGGCGCAGTAGATCTCCGACAGCTCCGACATCGGGAACTGCTTCGGGGCCAGCGCGAAGGCGATGTTGGTGTAGGAGAGCTTGGCCGCCAGCCGATGTCGCGCGGTGTCGATGATCTCGGCGTGGTCGAAGGCCACCGGCGGCAACGCCTCGACCGCGAACCAGGCTGCGCCCTCGGGCAGGGTCACGGGGCTGTCGGAGCGGACGAGCCCCATGTAGGTCGACGCGATCGTGCGGACGCCGGGAACACGCTCCGGATCGGAGAAGACCGACAGTTGCTCGAGGTGGGCGATGTCGCGGACGTCCATCGTGTCGGCGACGAGGCGTCGGGCGATGACCGACAACCTCTCGTCACCGGCGACATTGCCGCCGGGCAGCGACCAGCGGCCGGGTTCGGTGTCGGTGCGGGAGAGCAGCACGCAGAGCGCAGGGTGGACGTCACTGCCGTCCGCGGACGGCGGGGTGCGGACCTGGAAGACGACGCTGAGGACCTCGACCCGCAGAACCGCGCCGTTGGTCGATACCGGTGAGCCGTCGGAACTGGAGGGATCGGACCCGGCGGCTGGCATGGCGTCGATTGTATGGGTCCACCGCCCAGTGATCAGCGAACCGGCGACGTCAATACGCGTGCCGCGCCGTCGGTGACGGCGATGGTGTGCTCGCTGTGCGCGCCGCGGGAGCCGTCGAACGAGCGGATCGTCCAACCGTCGGCGTCGAACTTGATGCGTTCGGTGCCGAGCGTGAACCAGGGCTCGAGCGCCAGCGTCAGTCCGGGCCGCAGTTTCATGCCGCGACCGGCCTTGCCGATGTTCGCCACGTGCGGGTCCTCGTGCATCGTACGACCGAGGCCGTGGCCGCCGAACTCCGTGTTGACGCGGTAGCCGTAGGACTTGGCGACGGCTCCGATCGCGGCGGAGATGTCGCCGAGCCGGGCGTCGGGACGGGCGGCGTCGATGGCCGCGGCCAGGGCCTCTTCGGTCGCTTGTACGAGGCGCTGATCCTCTGGGCGGGGGGTGCCGACGATGACGCTCCGGGCGGAGTCGGCGACCCAGCCGTCGATCGAGACCGCGATGTCCATGGACAGCAGGTCGCCGTCGGCCAGGACGTAGTCGTGGGGGAGCCCGTGCAGGACCGCGTCGTTCACCGACAGGCAGATGACGTTGCGGAAGGGGCCGCGTCCGAACGAGGGTGAGTAGTCCCAGTAGCAGGACTTCGCGCCGCGCTCGGCGATGAGGTCGCGGGCGCGCTGCTCGAGGTCGAGGAGATTCACGCCGACGTCGGCCCGTTCCGCGAGGTCGGTGAGAAGGTCCGCGATGAATGCGCCGGTCACCCCCATGGCGTCGACCTCGGACGGTGACTTCAGCTCGACCATTCTCGTTCCCTTCGTAGTAGTCCGGTATAAAAATCCCACGGCGCTCGGTATATGTATACCGCATCGGTTAGGCTCTGGGCATGGTCCGCAACCCGTTGACCCCGGAACAGATCGCCGCAGGTCGCCGTCTGGGCGCCCGCCTGCGCGAACTCCGAGGCGCCCGTCCACTCGGAGAGGTGGCTGTCAGTGCCGGGATCTCCCCGGAGACGCTGCGCAAGATCGAGACGGGCCGCATGCCGACGCCCGCGTTCGCCACGATCGCCGCGCTTGCGCGGTCGCTGGGCACCTCGCTCGACGACCTCGCCCGCGTCATCGATGACACGGGCCTTGACACCGAGGTGGCGTGCGCCGGGTGACCCCGCATCTGTTGGGCCTCACCTACGACGAGGTCGGTGCGACCGCCGGAGAGCTGCCGGCGGGCTACCACCATCTGCGTCGCTCCCGCGTGATCGGTGCGGGCGAGGAGTGCTTCACTGCTGCTGCAGAACGAATCCTCAACTGGGACATGCATCGTCACGCAGGGATCGGCGTCGACGCCTCGACCCGGGCGGCCGAGGTCGGCGCGACGGTGACGATGCGGCTGGGGCTCGGGCCGGTGGGGATCTCCGCCGCGTGCCGGGTCATCGAGGTGATCGATTCGGCGTCGACCGAATCAGGGGTGCGCGGCTTCGCCTACGGCACCCTGTCCGGCCATCCCGAGATCGGGGAGGAGCGGTTCTGGGTCGAGCGACGGCCGGACGACTCCGTGGTGGCGCACATCGTCGCGTTCTCTCGGCCCGGTCGTTGGTTCACCCGGCTCGGCGGCCCGATCGGACGGCTCGCGCAAGCGAGGATCACCGATCGGTACCTCGACGCCCTGATGTGCTCTTGACTGGCGGTATGTGACCTGCCGGAAGGGCGACGGGAATGAACGGGGTGTGGTGAATGTTACGATGCATAGCGTTTTCGACCATGAGTCGAAAACCCTGCCTCGGACACACGGCCCGTGCTCCGGGGACCCGATGACCCGGTGGTCGCAGACGCCCGCCGGGACAGCCAGAGGAGTGGCAATGAGCATCACCAGTGATCGCCCGGCGGCCGTGACCGCGCCAGCAGCCGGGCTCCTCGATGCCGAATGGTTCGACGCACCGGGCGGCTACACCGGTGTGGAACCGACCCAGGAGTGGGCAGACGAGATCCGACGCCTCGCCCGTGCCCGCAACGCGACCCTGCTCGCGCACAACTACCAGCTTCCCGCCATCCAGGACGTCGCCGACCACGTCGGTGACTCTCTCGCCCTGTCGCGTATCGCGGCCGAGGTCGACTCCGACGAGATCATCTTCTGCGGCGTCCACTTCATGGCCGAGACCGCCAAGATCCTCAGCCCCGAGAAGCGCGTCCTCATCCCGGACGAGCGCGCCGGTTGCTCACTGGCCGACTCGATCACCGCCGACGAACTGCGTGCCTGGAAGGCCGAGTTCCCTGATGCGCTCGTGGTGTCCTACGTGAACACCACCGCAGAGGTGAAGGGCCTGACCGACATCTGCTGCACCTCGTCGAACGCCGTCGACGTGGTCGCATCGATCGATCCCGATCGCGACGTGCTGTTCCTCCCGGACCAGTTCCTCGGTGCGCACGTCAAGCGCGAGACCGGTCGCGACAACATCCACATCTGGGCGGGCGAGTGCCACGTGCACGCCGGGATCAACGGTGACGAGCTGGCCGACCAGGCCGCGTCGCATCCCGATGCCGACCTGTTCATCCACCCCGAATGCGGTTGCGCCACATCGGCTCTCTACCTTGCGGGTGAGGGTGCGGTGCCCGAGGACCGCGTGAAGATCCTCTCGACCGGCGGCATGCTCGACGCGGCCCGTGAGACCGGCGCCAAGCAGGTTCTCGTCGCCACCGAGGTCGGCATGCTGCACCAGCTGCGTAAGGCCGCCCCGGGCGTCGACTTCCAGGCCGTGAACGACCGCGCGTCGTGCCCCTACATGAAGATGATCACCCCGGCTGCGCTGCTGCGTTGCCTGCGTGAGGGTCGCGACGAGGTCTTCGTCGACATCGACGTCGCGGAACGGGCTCGCAAGAGCGTCGAGCGGATGATCGCCATCGGTAACCCGGGTTCGGGCGAGTGACCGGAAGCTCTGCTGTGAGTGACGGTTTCATCGGGCAGGCCTCGGCCGGCGGCGCTCTGGAACTGGTCGTCGACGATGAGATCCGCGCTCTGATCCGCACCGCGCTCGACGAGGATCTGCGGTACGGCCCCGACGTCACCACGACGTCGACCGTCCCGGCCGGCGCTGTCGTCGACGCCGCGATCGTCAGCCGCGCACACGGCGTGATCGCCGGTGTGCCGGTGGTGCTCGCGGTGTTCGACGAGGTCATCGGCGAGGGCAACTTCGAGGTGACGGATGCCGTCGCCGACGGCAGTATTGTCGCACCTGGCGACACCGTCCTGCGCGTCCACGCTCCGACGGCCGCGCTCCTGACGGCGGAACGCACCGCACTCAACCTCATCTGCCATCTGTCGGGGATCGCCACCGCGACCCGCGCGTGGGTAGATGCTGTTGCCGGAACGTCGGCCCAGATCCGTGACTCCCGCAAGACGCTCCCAGGTCTGCGACTGCTGCAGAAGTACGCGGTCCGCGCGGGCGGGGGAGTCAACCACCGCATGGGCCTCGGCGACGCCGCTCTGATCAAGGACAACCATGTCGTTGCTGCCGGTTCGGTCGCAGCGGCGCTGGAAGCGGTGCGGGCGGCGGCTCCGGGTCTGCCGGTCGAAGTCGAGGTCGATTCCCTGTCCCAGCTCGACGAGGTTCTGCCGCTCGAGCCACAACTCGTGCTGCTCGACAACTTCGAGCCCTGGGAAACCCAGATGGCCGTGCAGCGCCGTAATACGAAATCGCCGCAGACCAAGCTGGAGAGCTCCGGCGGCCTGACCCTCGACGTCGCCGAGGACTACGCCCGAACGGGCGTCGACTACCTCGCCGTCGGTGCGCTCACCCACTCGGTGACCGTGCTCGACCTCGGGCTGGACATCCCCGCGCCGTAGTCGAGAGCGCTTTGATCTGTATGACGTTGTGCCCGGGTTCCGGGTACAACATCATACGGACCTCTCAAGAGTGGTTGCGCGCGTAGCCCTCTCGCTCCTGAGGGCGCGTTCATCTTCGCTCCCTGACGCGCGAGGAGCACCAGCAGTCGGCAACCACGCTCCCTGAGGTGCGAGGTGCGCCAACCTTGCTCTCTGATCCGAAAGAACCCAACGCGCCCAGCTCTGCTGCCTGATCCGAAAGAGCGCGACGCACCCAAAATTCGCTGCCTGAGGTGTGAGGAGTGCAAGCCGCCGGGCTGAGTAGCGACGGAGGAGCGTATCGAAGTCGACGAGCCTCGAAGGCCTGGTGAGACACCGTCGCCGACCTAACTACCGGTCGACGTCAACCCCGACAGGCAGACTTCGATCGACGTCTGCCGGTCGAGTTGAGGTTCGGCAGTCGGGACCGGACGCTTCTCAGGGAGCGGACCCTTTCGAGCCTCACGACGGCCGGCCCGCCGGCCGCGGGTACTGACGTGCGAGGTGCGCCAACCTCGCTCCCTGAGGTGTGAGGAGCGTAGCCGCTGGGCTGAGTAGCGACGAAGGAGCGTATCGAAGTCGACGAGCCTCGAAGGGCTGGCGACGTTCCTACCCTGAGTTCCCGTACGCGTGGTTGAGAAGTGCTGAGGCGACCGCGAGTTCGGCAGGTGTGGCGTTGCGGAGGTCGATGACCTCGCGCAAGTGTAGGCGTGGGGTATCGCCGGACTCCGGTTGGGGTCCGTGGATTTCGGTGCGCACTTGTTTGAGGTGTTCGGCGAATCGGCGGGGTATGTCGGGTCGCCGGTTGATGTGTTCGGGGTTGGGTGGTGCGCCGGGTTCGGCGTTGAGTCGCCAGGCGCAGCGTCCTTCGTCGGGGCCTTCGCGCACCATGCGGGTGGTGTAGCCGCCGGGTTGGTTGCTGACCATGCGGTTGTGTTTCGGGCAGGCGGGGGCGAGGTCGGTGATGTCGGTGAGTCCACCGTCGGCCCAATCGAGTTGGGCGTGATGCATTTCCAGATGTGCGGCGGCGAGGTCGCAACCGGGGGTGGAGCAGCTTTCACCGTCGGGTCGGGCGAAAGACACCAGTCGTTGTTCGCGGGTGGCCAGGCGTTTGCCGCGTCCGAAGTACAGCGGGACGGCGGTGGCGTCTTTGAACACCGCCAACCAGGGCTGGGCGTCGGCGGCCATGTCGATGAGGTCGGGGATGGGGATCAGGGTGCCGGTGGCGGTGGTGGCGAACCCCGCTTCCCGTCTGAGGTCGTTGAGGTCGGCTTTGATGATCAGTTGGGTCGGTAACCCGCGGTGACTCTTACCCAGGAGCCCGTCCTCGAAGACAGCTTTGAGCAGAGCGTTGAAGGCGTCGTGATTGAGCTGGGCGGGGGTGCGGTCATCGCGTTCGGCCGCAGCAGCGACCGTGTCGGGGTCGGCGTCTTCGATTGACCCGTGTGGGGAGTCGGGGTCGTCGGGGTTGTTCATGCCGGGTGTGGCCCACACAGCGAGCAGCATGGTGACCCGGGCGAGGAGTTCGGGGGTGAGGGTGGCGGTGAGTTTGGCGGTGCCGTCGGCGCGTTGCCGGTGGACCGACAGTTTCCGGCGGCGCTTGCGGTCGGTGTCGTCGGCGAGTGTGCCGTCGGGATCGAGGTGGGCCAGTAGGCGTGCGCCGAGGGCGGTGATGTCGGCGGGGGTGTGCTCGACAGCGATCTCGGCCATCTGTCGTTCGGCGGCGACCTTTACGTCGTGGTCGACGGCGTGGGGGATCTGCTCGAGCACCTCGACGACCGCTCGCACGTGTGCGGGTCCGACGCGGCCACCGGCGAATGCCTCGGCCAGGGCGGGATGTTGAGGTGGCAGCTGCTCGCCGGTGTGGCTGGGAAAGGTTGCGGTGGCCGACATCTGGTTGCGGCGTCGGATCGGTTCGGCGACGCGCAGTCGGTGGGTCATGAACTGGATGACGCTGCGGTGGCCGGTCTTGTGGGGGAGGTCTCGTTCGGTGGCTTCGACGATCTGGCGGTCACCGGCGAAACTCAGTCGCGCGATGGCACGTTCGGTTTCGGAGGCGACGTCGACGAGTTCGGAATCGGAGCACTGCGTCAGATCGGCGGTCTGCAGTTCGGCGGTGATCCGGTGCAATTCCTGCACGAGTTCAGACGCGCGCGAAACCGGGGCACCGGACTGCGAGATCTCGGTCAAGACGGTCACCCCCCGATGCCGTTGTGCGAATGTATGTTCGACTGTACTCGCAAACCTGTTGACGCGCAACGAGTATCGAAAAACAATCGGTCGCCGAACTTATCGGTGGCGTCTGATAAGGGGATGCCGTTGTCGGGGTTGGGGTGCTGGGCCCGACTCTGCCCATATTGCTTCTTACGATATACGGGTAGGGGGTATATAGTCGGACGCATGAGTGCTACATCGACCCATCACGGGCACGACACGGGTACGCACGAAGGTCACCAGCATGCTGGTGGCGAACACGGCGGTCACGCCGACCACGTCGGCCGGTTCCGCCGACTGTTCTGGATCATGTCGGTACTGGCGATCCCGACGGTGGCGTTCAACGAGATGTTCGCCCACCTGATCGGCTATTCGCTCCCTCACCACGGGTGGGTCGCGTGGATCTCGCCGGTACTGGGCACGGTCATCTACGTCTGGGGTGGCCGGCCGTTCCTCACCGGTGCGGTCGCGGAAAGTCGGTCCCGCGCCCCGGGGATGATGCTGCTCATCGGGCTGGCCATCACTGTTGCCTTCGTCGCGTCGTGGGGTGCGAGTCTCGGGTTGTTGGACAGCGAGCTGAACTTCTGGTGGGAGCTGGCACTCCTCGTCGTGATCATGCTGTTGGGACACTGGGTCGAGATGCGGGCGCTGGCCCAGACGACATCCGCCCTCGACTCACTGGCCGCGTTGCTGCCCGACGAGGCAGAGAAGGTCGACGGTGCCGGAACGGTTACCGTCCCGGTCTCCGAACTGGAGGTGGGCGACGTGGTGCTGGTCCGCCCCGGTGCAGCGATCCCGGCCGACGGGGAAGTCGTCGACGGCACGACGGATGTAGACGAGTCGATGATCACGGGTGAGTCGCGGCCGGTCCGACGATCGGTCGGGGATCGCGTGGTCGCGGGGACCGTCGCCACGGATTCGGCGGTCCGGGTGCAGGTCACCGCGATCGGAGACGACACCGCGCTGGCCGGCATCGAGCGGCTCGTCGCCCAGGCGCAGGCCTCCTCGTCGCGCGCTCAACGACTCGCCGATCGCGCCGCCGGCTGGCTCTTCTGGTTCGCCGTCGCCGCGGCGATTGTCACCGCGGTTGTCTGGACCTCGGTGGGCATGCCGGACTCGGCGGTTGTCCGGGTGATCACGGTGCTCGTCATCGCCTGCCCGCACGCTCTCGGTCTCGCAATCCCGTTGGTGGTGTCGATCGCGACCGAGCGTGCGGCGCGTGGGGGAGTGCTGATCTCCGACAGGCTCGCCCTCGAGACGATGCGGTCGGTCGACGCCGTGCTCTTCGACAAGACCGGGACGTTGACCCGTGGCGCTCCGACGGTCCTTGCCGTCGAACCGGCGGGCGGCCGTACATCGGACGAGGTGCTGGCCCTGGCCGCGTCGGCGGAGGCGGACAGCGAGCATCCGCTCGCGGTTGCGATCGTCGAGGCCGCCCGGCTTCGGGACCTGAAGGTGTCGGCGGCGCAGGACTTCACCTCGTCGCCCGCGGTGGGTGTCTCGGCGCGCGTCAACGGGATGTCCGTCGCGGTGGGCGGGCCGAGATTGCTCGACACGCAGGGTGTTTCAGGGCTCCCGATCGCCGGGACTTGGCGCGACGAGGGGTCGATCATCCTTCATGTGCTCGCCGACGGTGAGGTCGTCGGCGCCTTGGCGCTGACCGACGAGGTGCGACCGGAGTCGCGCGAGGCGGTCGACGGTCTCCGGCGCCGGGGGGTCGAGACCGTGATGGTCACCGGGGACGCGCGGGCGGTGGCCGAGGATGTGGCACGGGAGCTGGGGATCGACCGCGTCTACGCCGGGGTCCGTCCGGAGGACAAAGCCGAAAAGGTGGCCGAACTGCAGCGCGAGGGAAAGCGGGTCGCGATGGTGGGTGACGGGGTGAATGATGCGCCGGCACTCGCGCAGGCCGATGTTGGCATCGCCATCGGAGCCGGTACCGACGTCGCCATCGCCTCCGCGGGTGTGATCCTGGCGTCCTCGGACCCGCGGTCGGTGCTCTCGGTGATCGAGTTGTCGCGGGCGAGCTACCGGAAGATGGTGCAGAACCTGTGGTGGGCGGCCGGGTACAACCTGATCTCGGTCCCACTTGCCGCCGGTGTGTTGGCGCCGATCGGATTCGTGTTGCCGATGAGCGTCGGTGCGATCTTGATGTCGGTGTCGACGGTTGTCGTCGCGCTCAATGCCCAACTGCTCCGGCGGCTCGATCTGTCTCCCGATCGACAAGCGCCACGATGACTGCGATCTGGTGACTGACGCCTGGCGTCTCGAGGGCTCGGACTCGCTGTCGCCAGGCGGTTCCGAGCCCCGGTGGTGTCTGCGAAGGAGCGCCACTGAGGGTTTGTCATCGAGAACGGCGACATCACGCTGGTGATCTCACTCACACAGGGTCATCTGTCCAAGACGGCCTTACCGGCATCATCGTCTGAAAAGCATTGTGCCGCAACTGCATTGAGGATCGTATATGGATCGGGTCCTAATGCGCGCCGAAAGTAATTTCGCGGATTCTTGAAATCGTCCCGGAATAGTCGAATATTCAGATCTACTGGCAAGTAACAACGGCAAGGAAAAGGGGGACGAAAGCCCCCTCCATTCGCGCCCGTTGTTTCATCCCCCCAACGATGTGAAGATTTGTGACATCCCCTCATGAAATACTCTTCCTCTGCGCGTAAGCCGCGCCATGCGTGCGACTCAATCGGTGATTCGTCTCACTCCGGCCTCTCCCGATCTGCTCGCCAATGGGCCATTGGTCTCGGTGGAATGGCGCTCACTGCGAGTGTTGCGGCAACCGCATTCGTCGGTGCCGGTGCCGGCGTTGCCGCCCCGGCTCCGACGGTTCCCACCTTCAATCTCTTCATTCCCGGAACCTGGGAAGCGGATGCGGCTGCTGATCCGACCCATGCCACCGGCGCGCTGACGGGGGTGGCCGACTCGATCGCGCGGGCACACGGCGATTCGGCGACCATCTACTTCCTCCCGTACATGGCCCGCGCCTTCGACAACGGGCGGACGTACGCAGACAGCAAGACCACCGCGATCGCGAACGCCTCGAAGGTGCTCGCCGACCGGGCGGAAGCCGACCCCGACCTGAAATACACGATCAGTGGCTACAACCAGGGTGCGGATGCGGCGGGAGATCTCGCCGCAGCGATCGGCAACGGCGACGGCCCGATCCCAGCGGACAAGGTGCTCGCGGTCGGCCTCCTCGCCGACCCTGGCAACGGAACGGCCGGCCAGAAAACCGTGGGTCCGAAGCCGCGCGGAATCGGGATCGCCGACCCGCGTCCCGAGGGGATGGGCAAGCTGTCCGGGAAGGTCACGAGCATCTGCGCCCCCTCGGACCTCTACTGCTCGATCGACAAACGGCGCCATCCCGTCCTGGGCAAGATCGGCACCGTCCTCAGTGAGGGGGCAGAAGAGGTGGCGGACGCCGTCGAGACCGCGATCGACGTCATCGGCGCGATCAGCAGGATCGACTACGCCGGTCTGGGTGCCGATATCGGTCGATTACCGCAGCTCATCGGGGTGGGGGACCTCCGCTCGGCCCACAAGGTCGCGGGGCGGGTGAATACGCAGCTTCGCCCGTTCGTAAAGCTCGCGGACACGGTCGACTACGCGAAGACCGCCCGCATCCTCGACCTCATCCCAGACCAGACGGGCCTCGCCAAGGTCGGCGCCTCGATCTGCCGTGTGCTCGACCGGGTGGACATCGAGCGGACCGCGAACCTGGTCGGGGAGGTCCAGGAGCTGACGTGGACGGCGGCGGGATCGGTGGGTGCTCGCGTCGGAGCCGCGTCGCTGCCGGGCACCGAGGTCTCGGCCGAGGAGGTTGTCGAGTTGGGCAAAGAGTTCGCCTCCCTGGTGGCGGATACGGCTGTCGATGTCTCCGACGACGAGGACGAGGGGGAGAAGAAGGGCGGCGGGGTGTTGTCCGAGCTGATCTCGCCAGAGTTCAAGGAGCTCGGCAAGGAGCTGGCCAGGATCGTCGCGAAGCAGGCCGTCGTCGACCCCGCGTCGCTCATCCGTGACGCCGTCACCGCGAAGGACTTCTACTCCGGCAACTCGCACACGAACTACGCCAAGCTCGTCGTCGACGAGGCGGGCCGGAGCGCGATCTCCTGGCTCGGGTTGTGGCTGACGGACACCATCAACAAGGCCGGCGCGGAGGTGGAGCGCGACTCCGAGTAGTCGACAGTTCGGCCGGGTTTACCAATAATTGTTGTCGAAATATCAATGATCATTGTCTCGAATAACAATGCTTATTGTCATTATCGCAATGGTCATTGTCGTAAATTTCGGGACACTAACGAAGTGGGTCGAACGACCATCGAAGAAATAGTCCGAACGGTCTACAAATAAGACAACGGGCGTATCCAAAAAATCGGTACATATGACCAAAAGGCGGGGAGTCACTTCACACGATTGATCTGCAAGAACTGGTAACAAAAAACGCAAAACAATCTAATTTACTCGTGAGTGGCAATGAGCTACGCCCCCGCAGAATGATGGACGGAAGATGACCAACAACCAGACCCCCACCAGCGCCCCCCTGACCGACGAAGAGCGCAACCGCAAGAGCCGCAAGCGCAAGGCGATCCTCGCCTCTGGTGCGGTCCTCGGTGTCGGCGCCGTGGTCACGCTCGCCGCGTGGAACGACACTGTCTTCGGTGCCGGGACCTTCGGTATCGGCAACACCGCATGGAACGTGCAGGCGAGTGTCGACGGCACCAACTTCGACGAGTATGCGGACAGCGCCGCGCCCGGTGTCATCTCCTTTCCGGTTGTGGCGGGAGTGAATCCGATCAACCTGATGCCGGGCCAGACCACGAAGGGAAGCTTCTGGCTCAAGGAGACCAAGGGCTTCATGGACGCCGACGTCACGATCCAGGCTCCCGCGAACGCGACCAACACTCTCGCCCAGGCGCTCTATGTGACCATCAAGGACGGGAGCACCACCCTGGTGAACAACAAGCAGTTGAGCGCCAGCGGCATCTCCACGACGTTCCGGGTCACGAAGGCCACGGCCAAGAAGATCGATTTCGAGGTGACCTTGCCGGCCAACGCCAATCCGAACCTCCTCGTCGACACGAGTGTCACCCCGCGCTGGGAGATGAAGGCACAGAGCGTCGACAACCCGTGAGTCGTCCTCGATCCGGCGGCGTGGCGCTCCTTCCCGCATCTGGTCGCCGCCGGATCGAGGGTTTCACACGACATGTGTTGCACCGCCTGCCAACGAATCCGCACCACAGAGAGACGGCTCGATGACGACGACCGCGAATCCCGGTACCGACCGACCCGACACGAACGTGTCCGGGATTCGGGACTCGTGGACGGTGACAGCACCGATAAGGAGCGTGGCACCCGCCCCGCGTGCGGTGTGGACGTCGGCTCCTGTCTACATCCCGGCTTCCGACGCGCCGACCATGCCCATCCCGATGGTGCCGCTGCCGCCGGCAACGGACTCGACGCCCACCGAGTCGCTGTCCGTCGAGTCGCTGTCCGTCGAGTCGCACGCAGTGCGTCCGGCGACGCGCTCGCTGGGGAGTCGGCTCGTCGACTGGGGGCTCAACATCCTCGCCGTCTTCGGCGTGGTGTGTATCGCACTGACAGTGCTTGCGTTCGTAGGCAATTACACGATCATCATGTTCAAGACCGGTTCTATGGATCCGACGATTCCGCAAGGGTCGATCGCCGTCGTGCACGAGATCCCAGCGAGCGAGGTGAAGGTCGGCGACATCATCACCGTCGACCGCGGGGTCGGTCTGAAGCCGATCACTCACCGCGCGATCGCCGTCGAACGTCTTGGTGGCGGTGAGGTGCAGATCGAGATGCAGGGAGACGCAAACCCGAACCCCGACCCGGTGCCCTACCGCGTGAGCACGGTACGCAAAGTCGTCTGGCATGCACCGGGTCTCGCTAAACAGATCGTCTGGTTGTCGAATCCCTACGTCCTCGGCGCCATCACCCTCGGCGCGGCACTCCTCGTCCTGTGGGCGTTCTGGCCGAAGTCGAACACTGGGCGTCGCGAAGACGAGAACGTCCACCTTTCACGTTCCTGACCCCCGATTTCCTCCGCAACTCATAGAGACACACGGCAAGTATGAACCTCACCAAGCGCAGCAAGATCCTGATCTCCGTCGTCGGCCTCATCGCGATCCTCGGCGTGATCGCACAGGCAACCGGCGTGCTCGCCGCGTGGAACGACAAGGTGTTTGCGAGCGCCACATTCACTCGTGGCGAGGTTCTCGAGGGCTACGCCGAGGTCGGTGACGGCGCACGCCATCACCAACCGTGCCATCACAAACGGCGAGTTCACCGCAACGAGTCTCACCTATACCCACACCAGCCCCGGTTCGGCAACGACGCCAAACCAGAGCGGCTGGACGCACCGCCGCAGCACCGGGTTGCTGCTCCTGGGAACAGTGGTCGCGGACGGGCGGTCATCAGCTACCTACTCGGTCGGTCCCGGTGGGAACGTCACCGCAACTGCGGCGTCGTATGCGAAGGAGGTCGAGCTGTGGCCGACTCTTCTCGCCACTGTTCTGAACACCGACAACAGTCAATATCAGGCTTCGGTGAGCTGTACGACCGACCACTGGGGGAACGTCGTTTCCACCAGTGCGGTGGCACCCTCGGGAGGCAACTTCCGAGTTGGGTCCTCCTCGAATTCTTTCCCGGTTCCCGGAGCGGGCGGAACTACGACCATCAACAACGTTTCAGCGGTTGGATTCCGCGTCCAGGGGACGATGAAGAGCATCGTGACAAAGACTGCCAAGACCGCTCTGTCGACGTTGGTCCTAGATGCCGACATTAGGGATCTAGTCACAGACGTAGTCTGGACAGTCACCGTCCAGTTCGTTCGAGCCGAGTGCGGTATCGGGGAACCGCTTCCCAGTGTCATCCAGCCGACGGTAGCCGGCGCGGCCGCCCGCATGGCCGCTCTCGCCCCGACCTCCGAGAGCACCACGCCGTCAGAGTCCGCGGAGAGTTCGGCGGCGGAGAGTTCCGAATCGGAGAGTTCCGCGAGCTCGAACTCCGAGAAGTCGGTGTCCGAGAGTTCCTCGTCAGCAAGCTCTTCCGAGAGCGAAGCCGCCGAAACCCCGGTCTTGAAGCAGGGCCCGACGACGCCGACCGATGTCGATGTCGGGGAACGGTTCCCGGTGACTGCGACCGACGGAACCAACCTCGGTACGGCGACGATTCAGAAGGTCGAGTCCACGGCTCCTTCGGACGGTGCACCGGCGACAGTCGCGGTGAAGATGTCCGTGACAACGTCGGATACCGACGACGACGGACGATTGTCGTCGATCTACTGGGATGACTTCGCCCCGATGGTCGGGGGAGTGCAACAGGCACCCGGGCAGGCACCGAACGAGGGGCCGGAGCTGCCGGACCAACTGGCGCCGGGCCAGACCTACACCGGCTGGGTGACGTTCACCGCGCCCGGCGCGGCCGGCAAGGCGATCTGGAAGCCCGAGGGCACAGCGGGATTCACGTTCGTCCTGCCGGACCCGGAGGTGCCGGTGACCTCGACGACGTCCACGCCCGCACCCATCGCCAACGCGTCGGAGACCAGCGAACCGGAAGCGGCCCCGACCGAGGATGCACCCGCGGCCGAGTCGCCCGCCGCAGAAGCCGAGGACTCCGACCCCGTGCCGACTCCGGAGAAGAAGACCCGGGCGCGGTCGAGTTCCGGCGAGTCCGCGTCTGATCCCTCGGACGAGGAGTAACCGGTTAAACATCCCGTTGCGTTTTGTCCCGTAACCCGGGACAAAACGCAACGGGATCTTTCGTGTCAGGAGTCCTGAGTCAATCCGGCGAGAGCGCTTGCGAGATAGCCGTCTTCGGCGTCGTTGCCGGGTGACTCGAGTGCGCGTCGGTAGGCGGCGGCCGCACCGTCGTGATCGTCGAGCTCCGCGAGCGTGAGTGCCCGCGCCACATGGAACGGGCGGTAGCGGTCGAGTGCGGGCGTGCGGCAAGGAGGGTGGCGCCACGCTCGAGGAGTTCTTCGCCCTCGACGAGGAGATCACCCGGGCCGGCGTGGTGGTCAGTTCATTCGCCCTGGACGACGAAGGCGCGGTCGTGCACATGAACGGCACCGGCGAGCGTGTGGTGGCGTCGTCGGGTCCGTTTGCCGAACTTCGGGAGTTCGTCGGCGGCGTCTACGTCATCTACGTCATCGACGTCGCCGACGTCGCCGACGTCGCCGACGTCGCCGACGTCGACGAGGCGATCGAATGAGGGCTGCCAGATGCTCGACCTGTTGGCTTCGAACACCGGACCGTAGCGGCCCGACACCATGGTGACGTACGGGCAGACGCGATATCGACAGCCGGCGGAACTTCTCACCGGAAAACGAAAAGTGGGAGGTCCGAAATTCGGACCTCCCACTCGTCGGGGTGGATGACGGGACTCGAACCCGCGACAGCCAGGATCACAACCTGGTGCTCTACCAACTGAACTACATCCACCATCGGCGTCGGAAACCTGTGCTTTCGCACTTGGCCTCAGAGCCAAGAACACTCTAGCGGGTAGATACCGCAGAACTCCAATCGGTTATCTGACCTGCGTTTTCAGGCAGGTCCGAGATCCTCGACGATTTTCGCGAGAGCATCGACGTCGGGACCGGGTGCCGGTACGAAGGCCGCCGCACGGTAGTAGCGGAGCTCGCGGATCGACTCGCGGATGTCGGCGAGGGCACGGTGGGCGAGTCCCTTGTCGGGCTGACCGAAGTACACCTTCGGGAACCAGCGTCGGGCCAATTCCTTGATCGAACTGACGTCGACCATGCGGTAGTGCAGGTAGGCGTCGAGTTCGGGCATGTCGCGGGCGATGAAGCCGCGGTCGGTGGCGATCGAGTTGCCGGCCAGCGGGACGGCGCCGGGCGTCGTCACGTGTTTACGGATGTAGTCGAGGACCATCTTCTCCGCCTCGGCGAGCGTGACGGTGGACGCGCGTACCTCTTCGGTGAGGCCGGAATCGGCGTGCATCTTGGTCACGACGTCCGGCATCGACGCGAGAGCCTCGTCGTCGGCGTGGATGACGACGTCGACGCCGTCACCCAGGATGTTGAGGTCACCATCGGTGACCAGGGCCGCGATCTCGATCAACTTGTCCGACTCGAGTCGGAGGCCGGTCATCTCGCAATCGATCCACACCAGTTTGTCCTGCACCCGTCAACCTTAGCCAACCGCCACGACAGGCCCGCGTCAGACAGAGAACAGCGGTACACCGCGGGCTATTGTGTCCCTCGTGACCGAAGCCCTCAGCCCTGCTCAGACCATCGCCGCCGGCTATGCCTTCACCTCCACCTCTCTCGAACTCGGGACGGTGTCGGTGGACGGCCAGGTCGACGCCACCGCCTCGGTGCGCATCCCGCTCGCGATGATGAACCGGCACGGCCTCGTCGCCGGCGCCACGGGTACCGGCAAGACGAAGACACTGCAGTTGCTGGCCGAACAGCTCTCCGCCAACGGTGTGCCCGTGGTGATGGCCGACATCAAGGGTGACCTCTCCGGGCTGAGCCGCGAGGGCATCAGCAACGACAAGATCGTCGAACGCGCGCAGCAGACCGGCGACTCCTGGCAGCCCGCCGCTCACCCCGTCGAGTTCGTCTCGCTCGGTGACACCGGCATCGGCGTCCCCATCCGCGCGACCATCACGTCCTTCGGCCCGATTCTGCTGTCCAAGGTGTTGGGGCTCAACGACACCCAGGAATCCACCCTCGGACTGATCTTCCACTGGGCCGACAAGAAGGGTCTGCCGCTGCTCGACCTGAAGGACCTGCGGTCGGTGATCGCCTTCCTCACCGGCGACGAGGGCAAGGAAGAACTCAAGAACATCGGCGGGGTCTCGCGTCAGACCGCGGGCGTGATCCTGCGTGCGCTGACCAATCTCGAGGCAGACGGCGGCGACACGTTCTTCGGTGAGCCCGAGATCGAACCCGCCGACCTCATCCGCCTCGCGGCCGACGGTCGGGGCATCATCACGCTGTTCGAACTGGGCGCACAGGCCTCCCGGCCCGTTCTGTTCTCGACCTTCCTCATGTGGATCCTGGCCGACCTCTTCGAGTACCTGCCCGAGGTCGGCGACCTCGACAAGCCGAAGCTGGTCTTCATCTTCGACGAGTCGCACCTGCTGTTCGACGACGCGTCGAAGGCATTCATCGACCAGGTCGTCCAGACGGTCAAGCTGATCCGCTCGAAGGGCGTGGGCGTGTTCTTCTGCTCGCAGCTGCCCACCGACATTCCCAACGAGGTGCTCTCGCAGCTCGGCGCCCGCATCCAGCATGCGTTACGCGCCTTCACCCCTGACGATCAGAAGGCGCTGAAAAAGACGGTGAAGACCTACCCGATCTCGGAGGTCTACAAGCTCGAGCAGGTTCTCACCTCCCTGGGTACCGGTGAGGCCGTGGTGACGGTGCTGTCGGAGAAGGGTGCGCCGACCCCCGTCGCGTGGACGGTCGTGCGTCCGCCGCGTTCGTCGATGGATGCCATCGGGGCGGAGGCGATCACCGCCGCCGCCAAGGCGAGCCCGCTGTACGCGAAGTACGGGCAGTCGATCGACCGCGAGTCGGCCTACGAGATGCTCGCCGCCAACACCCTGGCGCCCGGCGAGCCTGCCGACGCGCCCGCACCGGCACCCATCCCGGCTCCGGCACCCGCTCCCGCGCCGGCTCCGAAACGTGCTCCGGCACCGAAGCCCGTCCCCGAGGAGCCCGGCATCCTCACCGAGGTGCTGACCAGCAAGCCCATGCAGAGCTTCCTGCGGTCGGCGGCCAGCGCCGCGGGACGCGAGTTCAGCCGGGCGATCTTCGGCACGGGGCGGCGCCGCAAGCGGTGAGAAGTGTTCGGCGCGAAGACCTACTCGGCGCTGAACTTGCGGTAGAACCCGCCGACGATCGGCGCGACCACGGCCCGCGGGGTGTAGCCGCCGGCCACTGACATCGCCTTGGACAGGGTTCCGGGAACGACGCGCATCTTGTTGTGCGCCAACGCGTCCAGGCTCATCTCCGCGACCTTCGCCGACGAATGCCAGAGGAAGTCGGGGACGACCTTGTCCACGATCGACTCCTCTTCGGGCGTCGGCGTGTGGGTGCGGACGGGCCCGGGCGCGAGCAGCGTGACGTGGACGCCCTGGGACGAGACCTCACCGCGCAGCGATTCGCTGAAGGTGTTGACGAAGGCCTTCGACGCCGCGTAGGTGGCGTTGTTCGGGATGGGCATGTTGCCGGCCGCCGACCCCACCATGAGGATGCCGCCGGAGCCGCGCTTCACCATCTGGGGGAGCACCGCGAGGGTGAGGTCGTGAACGGCGTTGACGTTCAGGAGGACCTGCGACTTCTCGTAGGCGGCGTCGAGTTCGGCGACGGGGCCGAAGGTGGCGATGCCGGCGTTGTTGCAGAGGATCGAGATCTCTCGTCCGGCGAACTCGGCGGCGAGGACCTCGACCTTGGTCGGGTCGGACAGATCTACGGCGCGGACCTCGACCGCGACTTTGTGCGCCGTGCGCAGTTCGCCGGCGAGCTCTTCGAGGAGTTCGCCACGACGGGCGACGAGGATGACCGAATGGCCACGGGCGGCCAGCGCCCGGGCCAGCTCGCGGCCGATACCGGAGGAGGCCCCGGTGACGACGGCGCGGGCGGTTGCTGAAGGCGGCGGTACCGGCATGGGAGCAATCGTAGCGGCCACTGCGCCCCGGCCCGAGGAGAGCCGGAGCACAGCGACAGCTGGTTCTCCCGGTCAGTCGATACCGGCGGCGACCTCGGTGCCCTGCCGGATCGCCCGCTTGGCGTCGAGCTCGCCCGCGTAGTCGGCGCCGCCGATGACGTGGGTGGTGACGCCGGCGAGGGTCAGCGGATCGATGAGCTCGCGCACCGATTCCTGGCCCGCACAGATGACCACGTTGTCGACCTCGAGGAGGCGGGTCTCGGTCACGTTGCCCTCGTCGTCGCGGAAGCTCAGGTGCAGACCCTGGTCGTCGATCTTGTCGTAGGTGGCGCCGCTGATCTGCTCGACGCCCTTCATCTTCATCGTGGCGCGGTGAACCCAGCCGGTCGTCTTGCCGAGCGACTTGCCCTGCTTACCGGACTTGCGCTGCACCATGTAGACCTGACGCACCGGCGGCAGGGGACGGGGTTTGGTGACGAAACCGGGCTTCTCCGGATCGTCGGTGACGCCCCATTCCTGTTCCCATTCCTTCAGATTCAGCGTCGGCGACTCGTCGGTGGTGAGGAACTCGCTGACGTCGAAGCCGATGCCGCCGGCGCCGATGACGGCGACCCGCTTGCCGATCTCGCGGTGGCCGAGGACGGCGTCGGAGTACGACATCGCCATCGGATGGTCGACGCCGGGGAAGCTCGGGATGCGCGGTACGACGCCGGTGGCGACGATGACGTCGTCGAACTTCTCCGCGATGAGGGTGTCGGCGTCGACCCGGGTGTTGAGCCGGACGTCGACGCCGAGGACCTCGAGCTTGCGGGTGAAGTAGCGGATCGTCTCGTTGAACTCCTCTTTGCCCGGGATGCGGGCGGCGATGGAGAACTGGCCGCCGATGGACTCGCCGCCCTCGAACAGCGTCACCTTGTGGCCGCGTTCGGCGCTCGAGACGGCAGCCGACAGGCCGGCCGGACCGGCGCCGACGACCGCCACGCGCTTGGCCTTGCGCGTCGGACTGAGGACCAGCGTGGTCTCACGCCCCGCACGCGGGTTCACCAGGCACGACACCTTCTTGCCGACGAAGGCGTGGTCGAGGCAGGCCTGGTTGCAGCCGATGCAGGTGTTGATCTCGTCGGCGCGTCCCTCGCGGGCCTTGTTGGCCAGGTGGGGGTCGGCGAGGAACGGACGGGCCATCTGGATGGCGTCGACGCGGCCGTTGGTGAGGATCTCCTCGGCGAACTCCGCGGTGTTGATGCGGTTGGCGGCGATCAGCGGGATCGACACCTCGTCGCGGAGACGCTCGGTGAACTTGACGAAGGCACCACGGGGGACCGAGGTCACGATCGTGGGGACCTGGGCCTCGTGCCAGCCGATGTCGGTGTTGATCGCGTCGACGCCGTGCTCCTCGGCCTTGCGTGCCATGAGGGCGATCTCGTCCCACGTCTGGCCCTTGCGAACCAGGTCGGCGATCGACTGACGCAAGATGATCGGGAAGTCGCGGGGAACCTGACGGCGGATCTCCTTGATGACCTCCACGAGGAAGCGCTGCCGGTTCTCGGTGTTGCCGCCCCATTTGTCGGTGCGGTCGTTGGTGTGCGGACACAGGAACTGGTTGATCAGGTATCCCTCGCCGCCCATGATCTCGACGGCGTCGTACCCGGCCTTGCGAGCCAGCTTCGCCGACTGACCGAAGGTCTTGATGACGTGCCAGATGATCGGCTCGGTCATCCGCAGGTGCTTGAACGGGTGGATTGGCGACGGCTCCTTGCCCGGCGCGACCTTGAACGGGGTGTACCCGTAACGGCCGGCGTGGATGAGCTGCATGGCGATCTTGCCGCCCTCGTCGTGCACCGCCTTGGTGACGCGCTGATGACGCTTCCAGTCGAGGACGTTGGTCATCTTGCCGCCCGCGAACATGAGCAGACCGGTACGGCTGGTGCCGAACCCACCCGTGATGATCAGTCCCGCACCACCTTTGGCGCGTTCGGCGAAGTAGGCGGCGAGCTTGTCGGTGTCCCAGAGACGATCCTCGAGGCCCGTGTGCATCGACCCCATCACCAGACGGTTCTCGATGGTCATGCCGCCGATCTGCAGCGGTGTGAACAGGTGTGGGTAGTACGGGTTGGGTTGTGCCGTGTGGGCTGACATGGCGCGACCTTTCATCTCGGTGTCGTCGTGACGCTTCGTGCGTGTATCGCTCTGTCTGGGTTGGGTGTTCGTGCAGTCACCGGTGGTGGTTCACGTGCCGGCGAGTTCGCGTTCGAGTGCCGGGATGACCTCGTCGCACCACTCGATGTAGCCCTCCTCCTGCCGGATGCCGCCGCGCAGCACGAGGTACTGGTGGAGTTTGCGGCCGGTCAGGGTGTCGGGCTCAGGGTAGTAATCCTTCTGGAACCCCTTGAACAGCTTCAGTTGTGCGACGTGCTCGTCGCGGTGGGCCTTGAGTTCGCCGATGATGGCGGCGAGGTCACCGAACTCGGCGGCGCGGAGTTTGACGCCGATGTCGCTACGGAGTGATTGCCGTGGGGTGGGGCTCATCGCCCACTGCGCCAACGCATCCCGGCCGGTGTCGGAGATCGTGTAGACCTTCTTGTCCGGGCGGCCGTCCTGGCTGATCGACTCGACGCTGACCAGTCCGTCGTCGAGGAGCTTCTTGAGCGTCCGATAGATCTGCTGGTGGGTCGCCGACCAGAAGTAACCGATGGATCGGTCGAACTGCTGACCGATCTCGTAACCCGTGCCGGGTCGCTCCGCCAGCGACACCAGAATCGCATGTTCGAGCGCCATGTGAGCACGCTAACACTGCAACAGCGCACTATGCAACAAGGTGCGTATGAGTCTTGTTGCATATGCGGCCGGGTAAGCACGGGGTAAGGGGAGCGGGTAAGCCGTGAGTGACGCAAACTGTTGCGCATGACTGAACCGGGGACGAGATCCCAGAACCTGCTGTCGTGGAAGCTCACGACGAACACCGTGGTGGCACCGGAGGAACGGCTGACCTGGCCGAAAACCGTGAGTATCGGTCTGCAGCACGTGGTCGCGATGTTCGGTGCGACCTTCCTGGTGCCGGTGCTCACCGGGTTCCCGCCGTCGACGACCCTGCTCTTCTCGGGTGTCGGCACCATCCTGTTCCTGCTGATCACCCGTAACCGTCTGCCCAGCTATCTCGGCTCGAGCTTCGCGATCATCGCGCCGGTCACTGCAGCGGTCGCCTCCGACGGTGCGTCGTCGGCGCTCGGCGGCCTGGTCGCGGTTGGTGCACTGCTCGTCATCATCGGTCTGATCAGCCACTTCGCCGGGGTGAGGTGGATCGAGACGCTGATGCCGCCGGTGGTTACCGGCGCGATCGTGGCGCTGATCGGCCTCAACCTGGCTCCGGCCGCGAAGAACAACTTCGTCGAGGACCCGGTTCTCGCGACCATCGTGCTGGTCCTGCTCGTCGCGTCGGCGGTGCTGTTCCGCGGACTTCTCGGGCGTCTGGCGATCTTCCTCAGCGTCGCGTTCGGTTATGTTCTGGCGCTCGTCCTCGACTGGATCGACTCCGACAACGACTACATCGACACCTCCGGCATCGCCGACGCCGCGTGGGTCGGCCTGCCCGACTTCCAGACCCCGACCTTCGATCTCGGTGTCCTGCCGCTCTTCCTTCCCGTCGTCCTGGTGCTCGTCGTGGAGAACATCGGTCATGTGAAATCGGTGGCGATGATGACCGGCAAGGACTACGACGACACGATGGGCCGTGCGCTCGCCGCCGACGGTCTCGCGACCATGCTCGCGGGCAGCGGTGGTGGTTCGGCGACGACGACCTACGCCGAGAACATCGGCGTGATGTCGGCGACCAAGGTCTACTCGACCGCGGCCTACTGGGTGGCCGGTGCGGCGGCGATCCTGCTCGGCCTGTCGCCCAAGGTCGGTGCGGTGATCGCCGCGATCCCGCCGGGCGTTCTCGGTGGCGTCACGACCGCCCTCTACGGCCTCGTCGGCATCATCGGCGTGCAGATCTGGGTCAGCAACAAGGTCGACTTCTCCAAGCCGATCAACCAGTTCACCGCGGCGATCCCGCTCATCATCGGCATCGCCGACTACACCTGGCAGGTCGGCGATCTCGTCTTCGCCGGCATCTCGCTGGGCTCGGTGGCCGCACTGGTCATCTACCACTCGATGCGGATCATCGGCGGCTGGCGCGGGACGGTGGTTCCCGACAAGTCCTGACGTCACCACGGCAGCCGCAATTCGACGTCGGGCTTCCGGGGGACGTACAGGTCGGGTTGCCGACCGGTGATGACCTTCACCATGTTCCGGAAGGCCGTCGAGTCGGGGTCGTTCCAGTAACCGCCGTGGGTCTTGATCCCGCTGTCGTAGGTGCGGCCGTCGATCGTGACCGTGCCGGTGTCCAGGCGGGTAACTCCCGGTGCCGAATCGGGGTCGGAGCCATGCGGATTTCCGGGGAGCGACTGTGCGAGGTGGATCGGGTCGCCCGGGAACGTCAGTGAATAACGTTCGACGCCGCTCGGATGCGACAGGTCGAGAACTCCGGTGCCCGCCGACGACGCGTAGATGACGCGATCCGGTGTGAGGCCGAGCTGCTCGGCGGTGCCGACAACAGAGCCGCCGTACGAGTGGCCGATGTAGGTGGTGCTCGCTTCTGGCGCGTGGCACGCGATCTCGGCGTCGAGTTCGGATCCGAACAGTTCGAGCCGACGCGCCATGGCGGCAGCGAAAGAAGTGCTCGTGGCCGCGCGGAGGTCCGGGGGTAGGTCGCCGTCGAGATAGAGGAACACCGGGCCGCCCGTCCGTGCGGCGAGTTCGGCTGCGGCGCGACGGTTGTCGCCGGCGGCGGTGTCGACGGTGGTGCCGGTGCCGGGTACATACGTCGTCGTATTCCGGGTGCCGGGGCGCAGCGATCCGATCATCTCCACGACACGCCCCCGCGGTGTGTTCACAAAGGTCACGAAGCGCCGCTCGACCGGTCCGGGCGCCAACATCTCCCGCAGCGTTCGAGCCCGACGTCCCTCGCCCCGGCCGGCCTGGACCTCGTCGACGAGGGCGTTGCGGATGTTGATCTCGTTGGCCTGGATGCGGACGTCGAAGGGCACGCCCGGAAGATTGCCCATGACATGCGGATTCGCCTGGAGGAGGCGTCGGACGTCGTCGGGTTCCAGGTGTCCGACGATCGCCCGGATCTGGGGTGGGCTGAGGCTCTCGAGCGTGCGGATCGCGGCGTCGGCGTCCATCGTCCGGCCGCCGGGCAAGATGACGTCGGGTTGGCCGTCGACCATGGCTGTCAGATCAGCGGCGTACCCGTCGAGTCGGGAGCCGTAGCGTTCGTCGAGGGCGTCGATCGCGGCCAGGCCCGAGTCGATGGTCTCGGAGACCTCGGCCGCGGTCGATGCTCGACGTGGATCGGGGTGGGTGACGGTCCCGTCGTCGGCGACGTCGAATCCGGAGGACGTCGCCGCGTCGACGATCCGAAGGACGTGATCACGTGCATGGGACAGATCAGTCCCCGCGTCGGAGGCCTCGTCGGCGATCATCTGCAGCACGTTGCGGACCTCCCCGCCGTGGTCGTGTTCCTGCCAGATCTTCTGGTGCGCCGCATCGTGGGCGCGGCCGCGCCACGACCGTACGGAATCGAAAGTCCGCACAGCGCGGTCGATTCCGGTGTCGACGGCTTCGGCGGCCAGGGTCGCCGCCGACCCGGCGTCGGAGAAGGACTGCGGATTCCACCCACGTAGGGCCGAGATCGAGGGGCGCATCAGCGGGTCCGCAGCAAATCGAATGTCGATGCCACTCGGGCATCCGATGCGACGGTCGTGGTGACAGAGGTGTCGAGGAGTTCGCTCATCGTCAGCAGTCGGTGGCCGATCGACTCGAGCGCGCGGCGGGCGGGATCAGCGGTGTCGCGGAGTGCGTGTGCGATCCGGCTCGACGAACCCTGGACCTCGCCGATGGCCGCGGTGTCGATCGCGGAGATGGCGATGCCGTTCCCGCGCCACGACCTGACCACGGCTTCGATCTCGTCGGGCGAGACCCCGAAAGTGCCCTTGTCCGAATCGTTTCTGCGTTCGGGTCGGGGAAACCATCGGGGCACAAGCGGGATCGGTACGGGAATGGGGAACGGTAAGAGCATGATCCTCCGCGACTCGTCGAGGACTGCGACCACCCGGCGAGGTGATGCACTTCTTGGACGCGCCGGGTGCCTCGGCGGTTCCGAAAAATCGTTTCGCCCGGCCATGAGCGGTCGCTACGTTTGGGGGCACTCGACACAGGACAGGGGACTCACCGATGCCGCAACAGACTTGGCGCACGAGGTCGGAGCGGGCCGACGACATCGCGCGCGTCCACGAGATCAATGCCGACGCCTTCCCGACGTCGGAGGAGGCCGAACTGGTCGACGCGCTGCGCGCCGACCCGGCCTGGATCGACGGACTGTCCATGGTCGCGGTCGATGCCGACGATCGCCCGGTCGGCTTCGCGCTGCTGACGCGTTGCCACATCGACGATGCGCCGGCGCTGTGTCTGGCACCGTGTGCGGTCGCCGCCGACCACCAGCGCACCGGGGCCGGTTCGGCCGCGATCGTCGCAGCCCTCGATGCGGCGCGCGAGATGGGGGAGAGCGCCGTCGTCGTGCTGGGTCACCCCGACTACTACCCGCGCTTCGGTTTCCGACGAGCCGTCGACCACGGTGTCCGCCTGAGCATCGAGGTGCCCGAGGACGCGCTGATGGTGCTCGGTCTCGACGGGGCCGACATCCCGTCCGGGCTGGTCCGCTACGCGGCGCCGTTCGGTATCTGAGCGGGGTCGTTCCCGCGTGCCTGATTTCGTCCCGCTTGTTCATTTCCTTCCCGCTAAATGAGCC
>NZ_JALPSY010000016.1:0-110032 GCF_023218005.1 Gordonia sp. C13 | reverse complement strand
GGACGTCCTCGTGTTGAGTCCGGCTCCGATGAGCTCTCCCAGAGCGCAAGTATTACTTGCGATCTTGTTCTTGGGAGTGGCCCCGCACAGGCGGCCCGAGCGACTGGCTCGGGCACTTTTGCTTCCCCGGTGCTTGCGGCTCCGGGGGAGTTGCTCTCTGCGGTGCGTCGATTAAGTTACACAGCCGCGAACAACGCGTCAAATCCCCTGGTCAGAGGGCTAGCTTCGCGCCGGCAAAACTCTTCTTGCCTCGCCGCACGACCAACCACCGGCCATGGAGGAGGTCGGAGTCCGCCGGCTGCCACTCCGGATCGGTGATCTTCGTGTTGTTCACGTAGGCGCCGCCTTCGGACACCGCGCGGCGCGCGGCCTTGTTGCTCTCGGACAGCTTGGTGTCGACGAGGAGCTGAATGATGGTGGGCCGCTCCGCGGAGTACTCGGCGATGACGGTCTCGCCCACCGCTGCTGCCAGCGTGGCTTCGTCGAGTTCGTCGAGCTCGGCCCGTCCGAACAGTGCCTGGCTGGCGAGCTCGACGGCGCGCGTGTTCTCTTCACCATGGATCAGGGTGGTCATCTCGGCGGCGAGTTTCTTCTGCGCGAGACGCAGGTGCGGCTTCTCCTCCGTCGCCTGCTCGAGCTCGGCGATCTCCTCACGTCCGAGGAAGGTGAACCACCGCAGGTAACGGATGACGTCGGCGTCGGCGGTGTTCACGAAGTACTGGTACCAGGCGTACGGGCTGGTGAGCTCGGGGTCGAGCCAGAGGCTGCCGCCACCGGTGGACTTGCCGAACTTCTTTCCGTCCGACGAGGTCACGAGCGGCACGGTCAGCGCATGCAGCGACAATCCGTCGAGTCGGCGTCCGAGGTCGACACCGCCGATGATGTTCCCCCACTGATCCGAGCCACCGATCTGCAGCACGCAGCCGTACCGGCGGTTGAGCTCGACGAAGTCGTTGGACTGCAGTAGCAGGTAGCTGAACTCGGCGTAGCTGATGCCGTCACCCTCGAGACGCCGCTTCACCGTGTCCCGGGCGAGCATGACGTTCACCGAGAAGTGCTTGCCGAGGTCGCGGAGGAATTCGATGGCGGAGAGCTGTCCGGTCCAGTCGAGATTGTTGACGACGAGTGCGCCGGTCTCCGATTCGTCGATGTCGACGAAGCGGCGCAGCTGCGCGTCGATCCGACCGGCCCATTCGGCGACCGTGTCGGGAGCGTTCATGGTGCGCTCCCCCACCTCTCGGGGATCACCGATGAGCCCGGTGGCGCCACCTGCGAGAACGATCGGCCGATGACCGGCGAGCTGGAAACGCTTCAGGGTCAGCAGCGGCACGAGATGGCCGGCGTGAAGGCTGGCCGCCGTCGGGTCGAAACCCGCGTACAAGGTGATGGGCCCGTCCGCCAGCGCCTCTCGCAGTGAATCGAGGTCGGTGGACTGCGCGATCAGACCTCGCCAGCCGAGTTCGTCCAGGATGTCGACGGGAGCGTCCCCGGTCCGGACGGATCCCTCGGTCGTGTTGGCGGTTCCCTCAGTCTCAGCACTCACCCCTCGATCTTGTCATCCATCGAGATCGGGGCTCGGACGAGGTGACACCTGCAGGCGTCGGGCCGATGCGTGGAGTTACTGGCCGGAGATCAGACGCTCGTGCTCGGCGTCGTCGACCTTGCGTGCCTCGTCGATGAGCATGACGGGGATTCCGTCGGCATCGATCCGGTAGGCGACGTGCAGCCGCGGGTTGTAGAGCTCGTCGCCGGCGTCGATCAGCGGGCCGTGGTCCTGCGGGCAGGCCAGCCGCTCGCGCACGATCGGGTCGATGGCCTCAGCGCGTGTCGTCACGCCGCTCAGCCTAGGGCATCGCCGACCGACGACCCGCTCCAGTCCAGCTTCTCGGCGATCGTCTTGGTGTACCGCCGGTAGCGCCCCTCCTCGTCGCGGTACCAGATCCGCGGTCCGGGCTTGGGCAGCCCTTCGGCCGCGAACACGGTGCTCAACGGGCGGTACGACGCGGAGTGCGGGATCTCGTCGACGACGCGGATGAGGTGCGGCCGGATCTCGGCGGGGAACTCCCCGAGTGCGATACGCAGCTGGGTGACGGTGAGCGACTCGGGCTTGGTATCCGGGCACAGGGTCAGTGCCGCAACCAGCACCTGGTGTCCCGGCTCCCCCACGCCGTAGACAACGACCCGGTCGACACCCTGTATCCGCGAGAGCGCGTGGGTGATCGGCGGGATGAACGCGGGTCCGTCCTCGGTTCGGACCACCCGGTCGGTGGCACCGAGGAAGTACAGGTCACCGTCGGCGTCGCGGACGAACAGATGCCCCGAGACCTCCCACCGGTCACGGCTGGTGAAGACATCCCGCAGCACCGTGCCGTTGGTGTCGAACTTGTGGCGGGCCTTGGCCAGCAACAACCCGGGCTCGCCGACCTCGGCACGCCGGACGAAACCGGAATCGTCGATCAGCAGCCGATCGTTCACGATGTCGTAGGCCGCGACCTCGACCGGGTTGGTCTCCGGTAGCGGCCGCCCGACGGAGGACAGTTTGTCGCCGGAGACGTTGGCCAGGATCGCGGAACCGTCGGCGGTCGCGAAGAACTCGAGGATCCGGGCCCGGGGGAAGCTGCTGCACACGTCTTCCCACAGGCCCGCCGACATCCCGGAACCCATGAACAGCCGGATCGGGTTGTGCTGGTTGATCCGGAAGCGCGGATCACGGACGACGTCGCCCAGCATCGACCAGGTGTAGGACACCACGGTCACGCCGTAACGCTGCACCTCGGTCGCGAAGGTCTCCGGGTCGATGCCATTGGACAGGGCGATCCGGGACCGGCCGACCACCGTCGCTCCGAGGGTCGTCAGCAGACCGGACGCGTGATGGAGGGGCGGCAGGCAGTACACGGTGTCGCGGTCGGAGAGTGCTGCTGCCGAGGCCGCACCGAACGCCGACATCGCGAACCGGTGGTTGGTCACCGGCCACGGAACGAGCTTCCCCCGTGCACGACTGAAGAGGATGAATGCGAGGTCTCCCGCGAGGCCGGGATCGGGCCGGTACCAGGTGGGCAGGTCGACTTCGTCGGGGTCGATCTGCTCCATGTCGATGACCGTCCTGCCGTCGGCACCGTCGATGGCACGGGAATCGCCGCCGCCACCGCCGAGCACGAGCACCCGGTCCGACGCCGCGGCGGCGAGGTCCAGGTTGGTCGGGTCGGTCACGATGACCGAGCTGTCCGCCAGGCGCATCATCTCCCGCACGTCGGCGTCTGCGGCCAGCAGCACCGAGACGGCGCCGAGCCGCGCCAGTGCCGCGACCACGACCAGGGCGCTCGGACGGGTGTCCATCAGGACGCCGATGTGCTGCCCCGGCCGCACGCCGCAGTAGATGAGGCCGGCGACGACGTTGTTGATGCGCGCGTCGACCTGCGCGTGGGTGAGCACGCGGTTCTCGAAGAGGAAGAGTTCGTTCTCGCCGTGCTTCTTGGTGTTCTCGGCCATCAGCTTCGACAGCGAGATCCGGGTTCCGCTCTGGATCTGGCCCAGGCGCAGGAGTCGTGGCACCGTGCGCACCGACTCCGACGCGACGGCTCGCGACGTCCGCTGCACCGAGTTCACCAGCGTGAGCAGTTCCCGCGAGGCCGCGGTGCCGGCATCGGCGACCGACCCCACGCCGTGGGTGATGCGCGAGGACAGGCTGACACCGCTGCCGTGCCCCGGCTCGACCAGCGACATCTCGTTGATGAGCTCCGGACGGGTCCCGTTGTCCGACAACCAGTTCACCCAGTCGGCCGTGGTGGGCCAGGTGTGCTGACCCGCCGTGGAACCGACCACCAGACCGAAGTGTCCGACCGGCAGGGTGGATTCGTAGACCTCGGCATCGGGTGCGGCGCGCACGATCCCGCGCACCGCGGCGGGCTGACCGATGTCGTCGGCCTCACCGACGAACGCCAGTACCGGGCAGGTGATCTCGGTGAGCGACACGAGGTCGCCGTTGATGACGAAGCCACCGGAGACCATGCGGTTGTGGGCGACGAACTGGCGCAGCAGTTCGGCGATCGCCGGGCCGGACCAGGCGACCCAGCCATCGGCCTCGAGGAACCGCCGCTGATCCTCACGCGGGAGTAGCGCCTCGCGGTCGTGGAGACGGCGGAGGAAGTCGATCCGGCTGCGCACGGTCTTGACCGGGTCGAGTAGCTGGAAGCCGGTGCGCGCCATCCAGTCCCGGATCCAGAGGTTCCGCACGAAGGACCGCTCGGCGAGGAACTCGGCGGCCGGCGCCACCAGACCAGCGGGTAATCCGAGGGGCAGCGCCGCCAGGACGTCCACCGGGCTGCCGAAGGTGATGACGCTCGCGATTCCCTTCGACCGCCGGTAGGCCGCGGTCTGGTAGGCGAACATGCCGCCTTGGGAGTACCCGGCGAGGTGGATGTCGCGGCCGGTCGCCTCGACGATCAGGTCGATCGCGTGGCTGATGGCCACCACGTGGTCGGCGAGGTTGCGCTCCATCCCGCCCTCTTCGGTGTCCGGGGACCCGAAGTCGATCACCCAGGGGGTGATGCCGTTGCGATGGAGGATGGACACCGCACCGTTGTGCTCGGTCACGTCATAGACGTTGGCGGACACCATCATCGGCGGCACGAGCACGATGTTCGGGCCGGTGGACGGCTCGTTCGGGAAGTACCGGCGCAGCCGGAACATCTTGTGTGTCTCGACGATCGCGAAAGGAGCAGGTTCGGTCCCGGTCTCGAGACCGCCGAAGCGGAGCACCTCGAGTCCGTTCTGAGCGGTCGCCACCACCCGGCTGACCACGCCGCCCAGATCCGGGAGCCCGTCCAAACCCACCATCGCGTCGATTCCTCCCCGTTGTCAGCGAGACGTCCACCACCGACACGTCGGTGGTGGACGTCACTCTACCCACTGAGCAGTGTTTCTACTCTCGTCCTCCGGGACCGGCGTCCCATCGTGTGCGCAGGTCGGCCGACCGGGCCGACACCACGTCTATCTGCCGTCGTACCTGATCGGGCGCGGTACCGCCATGCGCGTTGCGCGACTCGACCGAACCGCGCACCGTCAGCACCTCGCGTACCGCGGGGGTGAGCGAGGGATTGATGCCGGTCAGCGTCTTGTCGTCGAGCTCGTCGAGGCCGATGCCCCGCGACTCGGCCTCGCGGACACAGGCTCCGGCGACCTCGTGGGCGACGCGGAAGGGCACACCCTGCCGGACCATCCACTCGGCGATGTCGGTGGCGAGGGTGAAGCCGGCCGGGGCCAGCGCCTCCATCCGGTCGGTGTGGAACTCGAGCGTCGCGACCAGACCGGTGACGGCCGGCAGCAGCATCTCGAGCTGTGCCACCGCGTCGAAGACCGGTTCCTTGTCCTCCTGGAGGTCCCGGTTGTACGCCAGCGGCTGCGCCTTGAGCGTCGCGAGGAGACCGGTCAGGTCGCCGATCAGGCGCCCGGCCTTGCCGCGCATCAGCTCCGCGACGTCCGGGTTCTTCTTCTGCGGCATGATCGAGCTGCCCGTCGACCAGGCGTCGGCCAGTGTCACGTAACCGAATTCCGGTGTGCTCCAGATGATCACTTCTTCGGACAACCGGGAGAGGTCGACTGCGATCATCGCGAATACGAACGCCGCTTCCGCCGCGAAGTCGCGGGAGGAGGTGGCGTCGATGGAGTTCTCGGCCGGGGCGTCGAACCCGAGGTCGGCGGCGATGGCGGCCGGATCTAGTCCCAGCGACGAACCGGCGAGGGCACCGGAGCCGTACGGCGAGACCGCGGTCCGGCGGTCGGCGTCGGCGAGGCGATCGATGTCGCGGAGCAACGGCTGGGCATGCGCGAGCAGGTGGTGGCCGAGCAACACCGGCTGGGCCGCCTGCAGGTGCGTCTTGCCGGGCATGATTGCGTCGGGATGCGCGGCCGCCTGAGCGGTCAGCGCGTCGACGACGTCGAGCACTCCGAGGGCGACGCGTCGCATGGCGGCGCGCAGCCACATCCGGAACAGCGTGGCGACCTGGTCGTTGCGCGACCGGCCCGCACGCAACCGCCCACCGAGCTCGGGGCCGACTCGCTCGATGAGTCCGCGCTCGAGCGCACCGTGGACGTCCTCGTCGGACTCCGCGGGACCGAACGTCCCGTCGGCGACGTCGGCAGCCAGACGGTCGAGGCCGTCCAGCATGCCCGTCAGGTCGTCATCGGTGAGCAGCCCCGCCTTGTTGAGCACTCGGGCATGGGCTTTCGAGGCCTGGATGTCGAACGGCGCCAGGGCCCAGTCGAAGTGGGTCGACTTGCTCAGGGCGGCCATCGCCGCGGCCGGACCACCGGCGAAACGGCCGCCCCAGAGCGAGCCCTCGTTGGTCGTCCCGCCGGTCTGCTCGCCACTCACAGATTCAGGTCCCGCTTGGCCGAGATCTTGGAGGACAGTCCGTGCAGCTCGACGAAGCCGCGGGCCGCCGACTGGTCGAAGCTGTCGCCCTCGTCGTAGGTGGCGAGGTTGAAGTCGTACAGCGACTCCGAGCTCCGACGTCCGGTGGCGGCGATGTTGCCGCCGTGCAGGACCAGACGGATCTCGCCGGAGACGTGCTCCTGCGTCGAGTCCACGAACGCGTCCAGCGAACGCTTCAGCGGCGAGAACCAGAGACCGTCGTAGACCAGCTCGGCCCACTTGCGGTCGGTGCCGCGCTTGTAGCGGCCGAGTTCGCGCTCGATGGTGACGTGCTCGAGTTCCTCGTGCGCACGGATCAGCACCATGGCGCCCGGGGCCTCGTAGACCTCGCGGCTCTTGATGCCGACGAGACGGTCCTCGACGACGTCGAGACGGCCGACACCCTGCGCACCGGCGCGACGGTTCAGCTCCTCGATGGCCTGCAGCACGGAGACCGGCCGGCCGTCGATGCTGACGGGACGACCCTTGTCGAAGCCGATGATGACCTCGTCGGGGCTGTTCCAGTTGACGGTCGGGTCCTCGGTGTAGCTGTAGACGTCCTTGGTCGGCGCGTTCCACAGATCCTCGAGGAAGCCGGTCTCGACGGCGCGGCCCCACACGTTCTGGTCGATGGAGAACGGCGACTTCTTGGTCACGTTGATGGGGATGTCGTTCTCTTCGGCGAAGGCGATGGCCTTCTCACGGGTCCACGCGTAGTCGCGGACCGGGGCGAGAACCTCGAGATCGGGTGCGAGGGTGGCGAAGCCTACCTCGAAGCGGACCTGATCGTTGCCCTTGCCGGTGCAGCCGTGGGCGACGACGGTGCCGCCGTGATCGCGGGCGGCGGTCACGAGGTGCTTGGCGATCAGCGGACGCGACAGCGCGGAGACCAGCGGGTAGCGGTCCATGTAGAGGGCGTTCGAGGTGATCGCCGGGAGGCAGTACTCGTCGGCGAATTCGTCACGGGCGTCGACGACGACAGCTTCGACCGCGCCGCAGTCGAGGGCGCGCTGGCGGATGACGTCCATGTCCTCGCCGCCCTGCCCGAGGTCGAGAGCCACGGCGACGACCTCCTTGCCGGTCTCCTTCTGGATCCAGCTGATCGCGACCGAGGTGTCCAGGCCGCCCGAGTATGCGAGTACGACACGTTCTGCCATGAGGTGAAGCTCCTGTTCTAAGCGATGACCCGAGTCCATCATCGGCCCCGGGGTTCCGACCACACCGTCCGGGTCTCGGTTGGCGGTGTGTTCGGTTGCGGTTCTCGTTCTGTCCGGCCGTCGGCGGGCGCGGCCGGTGGTTCTGCAGCGGGACGGGGGCTACACGAGGCCCTCGATCCGTCGGGCGAGTTCGGCGCCGTCGAGCGGCTCGCGGGCGACGACGACGATCGTGTCGTCACCGGCGATCGTGCCCACCACATCGGGCAGTCGAGCACGGTCGAGGGCGGCCGCCAGGTAGTGCGCGGCGCCGGGCGGCGTACGCAGTACGGCGAGGTTGCCGCTGCTGTCGGTGGAGACCAGCAGCTCCGACACGAGGCGCGAGAGGCGATCGGTACCGCCAGACACCCCGCGCACCGGCGATCCGTCCTCCGGCACCACGTAGACCCCCGCACCGCCGTCGGCGGCCCGCAGCTTCACGGCCCCGAGCTCGTCGAGGTCGCGCGACAACGTGGCCTGCGTGGCATCGATCCCCTGCTGGGCCAGCAACCGCTGCAGCTCCGACTGGCTGCGCACCTGGTGGGTCGACAGGATGTCGATGATCCGCGCATGCCGCCCCGCGCGGGTCGCGGCGAGGCGGTTCTCCGTGGGTTCGGCTCCGGCGGTCACAACTGGTCCTTGCTCTCTGGTGTCATCTCACTGGTGCTCCAGCAGCCAGATGAGCAGGGCCTTCTGCGCGTGGAGACGGTTCTCGGCCTCGTCGAAGACGACGCTGCGCGGACCGTCGATGACCGAGGCGGTGATCTCGTCGCCACGGTGCGCCGGCAGACAGTGCAGCACGATCGCATCGTCGGCGGCGTGGGCGAGCAACTCGTCGTTGATCTGATACGGCCGGAAAGGTGCCGTGCGGTCCCTGCCGTCCTCCTCCTGGCCCATCGACACCCAGGTGTCGGTGACCAGGACGTCGGCACCGGAGACCGCCTCGACGGGGTCGGTCACGAGCTGCACCGATCCCCCGGTCTCGGCGGCACGGCGCTCGGTGTCGGCGATGATCGCCGGATCGGGCTGGAAACCCTCGGGAGCGCTGATCGTGACGTGCATCCCGGCGGTGACGCCGCCGAGTCCGAGCGAGTGAGCCATGTTGTTGGCGCCGTCGCCCAGGTAGGTCATCTTCAGACCCGTGGGCGACCCCTTCTGCTCGATGATCGTCTGCAGGTCGGCGAGTACCTGGCACGGGTGGAACTCGTCGGACAGAGCGTTGACGACCGGCACGGTCGCGCTCGACGCGAGCGCCTCGAGACGGTCCTGACCGAAGGTGCGCCACACGACGGCGTCGACGAAGCGCGACAACACCTGTCCGGTGTCCTCGAGGGTCTCCTCGCGGCCGAGCTGGGTGGTGCGGCCGTCCACCACCACCGCGTGACCGCCGAGTTGGGCGATGCCCACCTCGAACGAGAAGCGCGTGCGGGTCGAGTTCTTGTCGAAGATCACCCCGACCCCGCGGGGGCCCTCGAGCGGGCGGAAGGCGAACGGCTGCGCCTTCACCAGGGCGGCGAGGGCCAGCACCTCGGCCTGCTCGGCGGGGGTGAGGTCGTCGTCGCGTAGAAAATGACGCGTCATGCCTTGTCTCCCTTGTCGTTCTGGGCAGCTGTGTCGTTCGAGGCCGCTGCCGCGGCGGTGTCCTTCGAGGCCGCTGCCGCGGCGGTGTCGAGGATTGCCGGCAGGGCCTCGACGAAGGTCTGTGCCTGTTCCTCGGTGATGATCAGGGGCGGTGCGAGCCGCAGCACGTCGGGTGCCGGCGCGTTGATGAGGAACCCGGCGTCGCGGGCCGCGGCCTCGACGCGCCCGGACAGCGCCTCGGTCAGTTCGACGCCGAGCAACAGACCGGCTCCTCGCACACCGCCGATCAGCGGGTGGTGAAGGTCCTCGATGCCGGTGGCGATCGTCTTGCCCACGGCGGCAACGTGATCGGTGAGGCCTTCGGACTCGATGACCCCGAGCACGGCGAGCGCGGCGCCCGCGGCAACGGGATTGCCACCGAAGGTGGTGCCGTGCTGGCCGGGTTCGAACAGCTCGGCGGCCGGGCCGGTGGCGATGCACGCACCGATCGGCAGTCCGCCGCCGAGTCCCTTGGCGAGCGTCATCACGTCGGGCACCACACCCACCTGCTGGTGCGCGAAGAAGGTACCGGTCCGCGCGACGCCGGTCTGCACCTCGTCGAGGATCAGCAGTGCACCGCGCTCGCTGGTGATGCGGCGGGCGGCGGCGAGATAGTCGGCGGGCGGGACGATCACGCCGGCCTCACCGAGGATCGGTTCGAGGATGACCGCGGCGGTCTGATCGGTGACAGCGGCGTCGAGCGCCTCGGTGTCGCCGTACGGCACGAACCGGACTCCCGGCGGCATCGGTTCGAACGGTGCACGCTTCGACGGCTGTCCGGTCATGGCGAGCGCACCCATGGTGCGGCCGTGGAAAGCCTTCTCGGCGGCCACGATCTCCGGCCGGCCGGTCCGGCGCGCGAGCTTGAAGGCGGCCTCGTTGGCCTCGGTCCCGGAGTTGCAGAAGAACGCGCGGCCCGGGTGGCCGAAGCGGTCGAGCAGCTTCTCCGCCAGTTCGACGACGGGAGGCGAGATGTAGAGGTTCGACACGTGTCCGAGCGTCTGCAGCTGGGTGGTGACGGCCTCGACGATCGCGGGATGCGCATGACCGAGGGAGTTCACCGCGATGCCACCGAGCAGGTCGAGGTATCGCTTGCCGTCGGCGTCGGTGACGTACGGCCCCGAACCGCCGACCAGAGCGATCGGCGGGGTGCCGTAGTTCTTCATCAGGGACTGGCCCCAACGCTGTTGCAGCGGTGCGGTCACTGGTCCTCCTCACGCGGGTCGACGACGGTGGTGCCGGTGGAGCTCTCGGTCAGTAATTGGGCGAGCACGGAATGGGCGACGCGGCCGTCGATGACGTGGGCGCGTTCAACTCCCCCGGTCACCGCACGCAGGCAGGCCTCCATCTTGGGGACCATGCCGGAGTCCAGCGACGGCAGCAGCTCGGCCAGGGCGTCGGTGTCGATCTGGGACACCAGCGACCCACGGTCGGGCCAATCCGTGTACAGCCCTTCGACATCGGTCAGCATGACCAGCCGCGACGCACCGAGCGCCTCGGCGAGCGCTCCGGCCGCGGTGTCGGCGTTGATGTTGTGCACGACGCCGTCGCGATCCGGCGCGATGGTCGACACCACCGGGATGCGTCCCGCCGCAACGAGATCGAGCACCGCAGAGGTGTTCACCGAGGAGATGTCGCCGACGAGTCCGATGTCGGTGGCGACGCCGTCGACGAGCACCGTCCGCCGGGTGGCAGTGAACAGGTGGGCGTCCTCGCCGGTGATGCCGACGGCATAGGGGCCGTGCGCGTTGATGAGACCGACGAGTTCACGACCGACCTGTCCGAAGAGGACCATCCGGGCGACGTCCATCACCTCGGGGGTGGTGACCCGGAAACCGCCCTTGAATTCTCCTTGCAGGCCCAACTTCTTCAGCATCGCCGAGATCTGCGGTCCGCCGCCGTGCACGACGACCGGGTGCATGCCGCAGGCGCGGAGGAACACCATGTCCGCGGCGAAGGCCTTCTTCAGTTCGTCGTCGACCATGGCGTTGCCGCCGTACTTGACGACGATCGTGGCGCCGGCGAGTTCCTGCAACGCGGGAAGCGCTTCGGCGAGGACCTTCGCCTTCGCGAGGCCTGCGGCCGGGTCGATCTGGGGTACACCGGATTCCGGTGTGGTGTCGCTCATGACGAGTACGCCGAGTTCTCTTCGACGTACGCGTGCGAGAGGTCCGTGGTCCGGACGGATGCCGAGGCGTCGCCGAGCTTCAGGTCGACGAGCACGTCGATGTCGGCACCGGAGAGGTCGACGTCGCGCGCCCCGTCGACGCCACAACCGTTCTCACACACGGGGGATCCGTTGAACGACACGGCGATCACGTCCGGGTCGATCCGGACCGGGGACGCGCCGACCGTGGCCAGCACCCGACCCCAGTTGGGATCGGAACCGAACAGTGCGGTCTTGACCAGTGAGTCGCGGGCCACGAACCGGGCGACGACCAGGGCATCGTCCTCGGTCCGTGCGCCGGTGACGGTGATGGTGACCCGCTTGGTGACACCCTCGGCATCGGCCTGCATCTGGGCGGCAAGGTCGTCGCAGACCGCGAAGACGGCCTCGTCGAGATCGGCCTGGTCGACCGGGATCTGGCTGGCACCCGAGCTCAGCAGCAGGACGGTGTCGTTGGTGGACATGGAGCCGTCGATGTCGAGCCGGTCGAACGTCCGCGCGGTCGCGCGACGCAGTGCGGTGTCGAGCTGTTCGGTGGTGGCCGCGGCGTCGGTGGTGAGCACCACGAGCATCGTCGCGAGCGAGGGCGCCATCATCCCCGCGCCCTTGCCCATGCCGCCGACGTTCCACCCCTGGGGATGGTGCAGCGCAGCCTGTTTCGGCACGGTGTCGGTGGTCATGATGGCGTATGCTGCGTCTGTGCCGCCGGTGAGTCCGCCGCCCATCTCCTGGACGATCTCGGTGACGCCGGCGAGGATCTTGTCCATCGGGAGGCGATCGCCGATGAGCCCGGTCGAGCAGACCGCCACCTCGACGGCGCCGGTGCTGGTCCCCCAGTTGCTCAACGCCTCCGCGACGGCCTCGGCCGTCTTGTGGGTGTCCTGGAATCCGCCGGGCCCGGTGCACGCGTTGGCGCCGCCCGAGTTGAGGATCACCGCGCGCAGCTTGCCGGTGGTGAGAACCTGCTGGGACCACAGGACGGGTGCGGCCTTGACCTGGTTGCTGGTGAAGACGCCGGCGGCCGAGTAATCCGGGCCCTCGTTGAACACGAGGGCGAGGTCGGGGTTGCCGGACACCTTGATACCGGCCGCGATCCCCGCAGCACGGAAGCCCAGCGGCGCGGTGACGCCCTGTTCGCGGACGAGCCGCGGGGTGTCGCCGGGGGCGCCGCCCTCGATGCGGTCCGGATCCGGTTGTGGGGCCTGGATTCCGGTTCCCTCGACGCCTGTCATGGTGCAACTCCCACGGTGCTCAGTCCCTCGTTCTCTGTCCAGCCCAGCGCCAGGTTCATCGACTGGACCGCGGCGCCGCCGGTCCCCTTGGTCAGGTTGTCCACGGCGCCGACGACCACGAGGGTCTGGGCGCGCTCGTCGACGGTCACCCCGAGCTGGACGGCGTTGGAACCGATGACCGAACCGGTGGCCGGCAGGCGGCCGTCCGGCAGGACATGGATGAATTCCTCATCGGCGTAGGCCTTTTCGTAGACCGCGCGGACCTCGTCGCCGGTCGCGGTGGTCCGTGCGGTGCACGTCGCGAGGATGCCCCGGGCCATCGGCGCGAGGATCGGGGTGAACGAGACGGTGACGGGCTGCTGCGCCGCCTCCGACAGTGCCTGCGAGATCTCCGGGGTGTGCCGGTGGACGCCGCCGACACCGTAGGCCCGGGCGGACCCGATGACCTCGGAGGCGAGCAGATCGACCTTCGGCGAACGCCCGGCACCCGACGCGCCGCTGACCGCGACCACGGTCACGTGCGGCTCGGCAAGGCCGGCCGCGATCGCCGGGAGCAGCGAAAGGATCGACACCGTCGGGTAGCAGCCCGGGACGGCGATCCGGCTGGCGTCCTTGAGGACCTCACGATTGCCGGGGAGCTCGGGCAGGCCGTACGGCCAGGTACCTGCATGATCCCCGCCGTAGTAGGAGGTCCAGTCGCCGGCGTCGCGCAGCCGAAAGTCGGCGCCGCAGTCGATGATCAGCGTGGTCGGCGGCAGGGCGTCGGCGATGACCGCCGATGCACCGTGCGGAAGACCCAGGAAGACCACGTCGTGCCCGCTCAGGATCTCCGGGGTGGTCTCCTCGAGAACCCGCTCTGCCAGCGGCAACAGGTGCGGATGATGGGATCCGAGCGTGGTGCCGGCGTTGCCGCCGGCGGTCAGCGCACCGATCTCGAGCTCGCCGGACCGCAGGCGGGGATGTCCACACAGGAGTCGGAGGATCTCACCGCCCGCGTAGCCGCTCGCGCCGGCCACTGCCACTTTCACCTTGCTGGTTGAGCTTGTCGAAGCCATGCAATCATTATGCACCGGCGTGCAAATCAATACATAAACGGGGTGGTGGCGATGGCGCCCCCGCGGGTCAGCGGAGGCGGGCGCCGACCTGTTCGGCGGCGGCGTCGACCGCGGCCATCTTCGCGGCGTTGGCCTCGTCCTCGGTCAGCGTACGGTCGCTTGCCCGGAAACGCAGCGAGAACGTCAGCGACTTGTTGCCCTCACCGACCTGCTCACCGGTGAAGACGTCGAAAAGTGCGATGTCCTCGAGCAGCTCACCCGCGCCGTCGCGCAGCGCCGACCGAACCTCGGCGGCCGGCACATCGGCCGCGACCACCACGTTGACGTCCTGCAGGACGGCCGGGAACACCGACACCGCCGGAGCGGGCAGCACCTCGCGGAGCGGCAAGGCATCGATGTCGATCTCGACCGCGCACGCACGCTTGGGGAGGTGGGCGCGTTCGAGGACCGCCGGATGGAGCTCGCCGGCGTAGCCGACCGTGCGTCCGTCGACGGTCAGGCGGGCACAGCGGCCCGGATGCCACGGCCGGTGATCGGCGGCGGAGAGTTCAAGCTCCACCCCCGCAGCACGCGCGATCGTGCGAGCCGCCTCGAAGGCGTCGAGGTAGTCGGCGGCGCGTCCCGGACCCCACGGCCCCGCAGGGTCGCGCAAACCGGTCAGAACGACACCGACGTGCAGCGGCTGATGCGGCAACGAGGCGTCGAGCGCCGCGATCTCCTCATCGGTGGGACGCTGCGTCACGTCGAGCGCGGGGACGGGTGCGACGTGGTCCCCGGCGATGACGATCTGGCCGATGGTGAACAACGACAGGTCCCGCTGGCCACGAGCGATGTTGCGCGCCGCCATCTCGAGCAGACCCGGCAGCAGCGTCGTGTTGAGTTCGGGCCGATCCGACTCGAGCGGGTTGAGCACCTTGACGGTCCGGCGGCGCTCGTCGTCGGCGGGCAGATCCCAGAGGTCGAAGACCCCGGCCGGCATGAACGGGTACGGGAGGACCTCGACATACCCGTCGAGGGCGAGGGTGCGTCCGACGCTGCGCCGACGACGCTGCTCCGGCGTCAGGCCGGTGCCGCCGGGTGCGCGCGGCACGACGGCGGGGATGTCCTCGAGACCTTCGAGACGCAGGACCTCTTCAACGAGGTCGGCGCGCTGCTTGAGGTCGGGACGCCACGACGGCGGGACGACGTCGAGGGGGTCGGTGCCGGTGACCACGCAGCCGACCTCGGTGAGACGTGCGGCGGTGGTGCCGGCCGGATAGCCGATGCCGGCGACGCGGTCGGGCTCGTCGGCGGCGATGGTGATCGCCGACGGGAGCGGGGTCGCGACACGCGCCTCGGACAGCGGCGAGGAGATGGTCCCGCCGGCGATCTCGACGATGAGCTGGGCGGCCCGATCGGAGGCGACCGCGGTGATCTCCGGGTCGACGATGCGCTCGAAGCGCTTGCTGGCCTCGGAGGTCAACTTGTGGCGTTTGCCGGTGCGGAACACACGGACGGGGTCGAAGGTCGCCGACTCGAGCAGCACGGTGGTCGTCGAGTCACCCACCTCGGTGGCGCCGCCGCCCATGACGCCGGCGAGGGCGATGGGACCGGTCTCGTCGGCGATGACGACGTCCTCGGCGTCGAGCACGCGGTCTACCTCGTCGAGGGTGCGCAGCTTCTCTCCCGGCTTCGCCGAGCGGACGGTGACTGTGCCGGTGATGCGGTCTGCGTCGAACGCGTGCAGCGGCTGACCGAGTTCGATCATCACGTAGTTGGTGACGTCGACGATCGCCGAGATCGGCCGGATACCCGCGACCAGAAGGCGCTTCTGCATCCACCACGGCGAGATCGCCTTCGGGTCGACGCCGGTGATCACGCGCGCGGTGTAGCGGGTGGCGCCGGAACCGTCCTCGATGGCGACGGGCCACGGCGTTCCCTCGGCGATCACATCGGCTTCAACGACACCCGGGTCGACGAAGGGCACCTCGAAGCTGCTTGCCAGCTCGCGGCCGAGACCGCGGATCGAGAAGGCGTAACCGCGGTCCGGGGTGACGTTGACGTCGATCGCGGCGTCGTCGAGTCCGAGGACCTCACGGGCGTCGGCGCCGGGCTCGGCGGTGCCGGGGGCCAGCACCAGGATGCCGCTGTGGTCGTTGCCGATGCCTAGCTCGGAGACCGAGCAGATCATGCCGTCCGAGATGCGGCCGTAGGTCTTGCGCGAGGCGATCTCGAACGGGCCGGGCAGCACCACGCCGGGCAGTGCGGCGACGATCAGGTCACCCTCGGCGAAGTTCCGGGCGCCGCAGACGATCCCGCGCGGCTCCGCCTCGCCCACCTCGACGGTGCAGAAGCGGATCGGCTTCTTGAACTCGGTGAGCTCCTCGATCGTCTCCACGCGACCGATCACCAGCGGACCGGTGATCTCCGGGAACTTCTCGATGTCCTCGATCTCGAAACCGACGCGGACGAACCCCGCGTCGATCTCCTCGGTGGTCGCCGACCACTTCGGATCGCCCGAGCGCAGGACCTCGGTGTACCAGGACTGTGGTGCACGCACTGTGTATCAACTACTTTCGTTGCGTCGTGGAAGTCGAAGGATGCTCGCCGGGCCGGTCAGGCGGCCGGACCGAATGGGAGGGTGAACCGGATGTCGCCCTCGACCATGTCGCGCATGTCGGAGATGTCGTTGCGGAACTGCAGGGTGCGTTCCAGGCCCATGCCGAAGGCGAAACCGGAGTAGACATCCGGGTCGATTCCGCTCGCGCGCAGCACGTTCGGGTTGACCATGCCGCAGCCGCCCCACTCGACCCAGCCGGGTCCGCCCTTCTTGGCCGGGAACCAGACGTCGACCTCGGCCGACGGTTCGGTGAACGGGAAGTACGACGCGCGCATCCGGGTGGTGGTCTCCGGCCCGAACAGCGCGCGGGCGAAGGTCTCGAGGGTGCCGCGCAGGTTCGCCAGGGTCAGACCCTTGTCGACGGCGAGTCCCTCGATCTGGTGGAAGACCGGCGTGTGGGTGGCGTCGAGCTCATCGGTGCGGAAGGTACGACCCGGGCAGGCCACGTAGATCGGCAGGTCGCGGCTGAGCATCGAGCGCACCTGGACCGGCGACGTGTGCGTGCGCAGCACCTGGCGCGAACCCTCGGGCGCGATGTAGAAGGTGTCCTGCATCGACCGCGCCGGGTGATCCGGCAGGAAGTTGAGGGCGTCGAAGTTGTGGTGCTCGGTCTCGACCTCGGGTCCCTCGGCGATCTCCCAACCCATGGCGACGAAGACGTCGGCGACCTGCTCGGCGATGACAGTGATGGGATGGCGGGCGCCGACGGGGCGACGACCGCTGGGCAGCGTCACGTCGACCGACTCGGCGACGAGGACCGCCGCGTCACGTTCGGCCTCGAGGGTCGCGGTCCGCAGTTCCAGCGCCGCGGTCACCCGACCCCGAACCTGGTTCACGAGCTTGCCGGCCTCCGAACGCTGCTCCTTCGGCAGGCTGCCGAGGGCGCGACGGGCCAGTGCGATCGGCGATCGGTCGCCGAGGTGCGCGGACTTCGCCGCGGACAGCTGCTCGAGATCGGCCGCCGCCTCGAAGGCCTCGACGGCCGACGTCGTCGCCGCCTCGAGGTCGTCGGGTCCGGGGAATACCGTTTCGTCGGCGGAAGTGGCCACGGTCGGCGAGCTCCTCATGCGTGGGTCGATGGGTGGACGGCGTCGTCGTCACGCGGAGGGCGGGTCGGGCGCGGAGAACCGGCTCGAGGCGACCGTCAACGGCGGCGATGACTCCCATCGAGGGTAGTCGACCGCGGCGAGGCGCTGACCTGCAGGGAGGCGTCGTCGCCTGCGAGCGGGTCAACAACGGTGTCCCGCCGGCGCTCACCCGACTCGGACTGCTCCGGAATGTCGGCCCTCGCCGGGAGAGTGCGCCGCTCGAAACCCGTCGCGGCCACTGGTCGCTCCGGTAGCTTCGCCGTGTGGACGGCACCGATCCAACCGCACGAGTGGAGCCACCGACTGTCCGCGCTCCGAGACGATCGTCGACGAACTGGTCGCTGTTGATAGCTGCCGCAGCCGCGATCGCATTCGTAGGCCGAGGAACAGCACGCTTGCGTGACGCGTCCCTGTTCGCCGAGGACGGTCGGATCTTCTTGGCCGAGGCCCACAATTCGGGCCCTGCCGCACTTGCCGATCCGTACGCGGGATATCTCCACGTGGTCCCTCGTGCGATCGCAGCGATACTCGAACCCGCTGCGGTGACCAGTGCACCGGCCTTGTACGCGTCAGCAGCCCTGCTCGTGCACCTGTTGATGCTGACCCCGGCTTTGTCGAGACGGCTGGACTGGCTCGTGCCGGGAAAAGTTCTCCGCTCGGTCCTGTTCGCTTTGTTGTGCTTGATGCCGCCGATGTGGGAAGTGCTTGCGAACATCGCCAACCTGATCTTCGTCGGTGGCATTTGCCTGCTACTCCTGGTCGTCTCCGACGACCCGAGGACTCGCATCGCACGTGCCGCAGAGCTCCTCGCGGTAGGACTCCTGGGGTTGAGTGGACCCCTCATCGTCATATTCCTGCCGTGGTTCGTCTGGCGCTGGTGGCGAGTCGGCCGCACTCCGCACTCGACGCTAACGGCCGCCGTGGCCGCCACTGCCGCGGCCGTGCAACTGGTGACCTTCGTGCAATCCCACCGCGAAACGCGCGGCGGGGGCACTCCGTTCTTGTTGCTGAAGGCGATATACGAACGGGTGGGCGGAAGTTGGCTGTTCGGCGATGCTGACGTGTTCGGTCGTAACGCGTCTGTCTGGTTTGTCGGCGCCGCGATCCTGTGGTGTGCCGGAGTGTTGGCGTTGAGTGTGGTGGTTCTGCGCGGGGTGGCGCTGGCCCTGTGGGCGTTGGCAATTGCAGTGCTCGGCAGCGCGACGTTTGCATACGGGACCTGGATGACCGCGTCCTCGTTGGGACTCCAGCGCCATATCGTCGTCCCGGTGGCGACCTTGGTCGTTCTGATGGTCGCAGTGCTCGGTCGAGCATCAAGACGATGGCAGGCGTATGCGGCCTCCGTTCTGCTTGTGCTCGGAGGTGGAGCGATATGGCACGACTTCATGCCGGAGCCGTATGCGTACCGGCCCGATCTCGGCGTCCTGCAGGACTGTCTCGACAGCAGCGCGGCGATCTGCCGTCAACCGATCTTCAACGGCAGATGGGTGATGGTGCTGCGGAACTAGATCATTGATCGCCGAGGCCATCGGCATTGTCTCGAGATGGGCAGGTGCTCGCTCAACGCGATGGCGACGGATGCCCGAGCAGCGCTCTCGGACACGCTGAGACAAACGGTCCCGGCACCACCCCGTGCCGGGACCTTTGTCGAAAGAGCTACTTGCCGAAGCCGGCGCGCTTGAGGGCGTCGGCCATCGCACCGCTCGGTGCGGGCCTGCGATCGTTGCGGTTGTTGCCGCCCCCGCGGTTGCCCTGGTTGCCGCGACCGCCCTGACCGCGCTGTTCGTTGCGGCGCTGACCGCCACCGCGATTGGCGCCGTTGTCGCTGCGGGGCGCACGGGCGCCGCCCTTGCCACCGGTGTTGCCGGCTCCCGGCTCGTCGTCGAGGCGCAGGGACAGGCCGATCCGCTTGCGTTCGACGTCGACGTCCATGACCTTCACCTTGACGATGTCGCCGGACTTCACGACCTCGTGCGGATCGGAGACGAAGCGGTGGGCCATGGCCGAGACGTGGACCAGGCCGTCCTGGTGGACGCCCACGTCGACGAAGGCACCGAAGGCCGCCACGTTGGTGACCTGACCTTCCAGCACCATGCCGGGCGTGAGGTCGGAGACCTTCTCGATGCCGGCGGCGAAGGTTGCGGTCTTGAACTCCGGGCGCGGGTCGCGGCCCGGCTTGTCGAGCTCGGCGATGATGTCGATGACGGTCGGACGACCGAAGGTCTCGTCGACGAAGTCGTCGGGACGCAGCTTGGTGAGGGTCGCGGTGTCGCCGATCAGCGAGCGGACGTCGGTGCCGACCTTGTCGAGAATCCGGGTGACGACCGGGTAGGCCTCCGGGTGCACGCTGGACGCGTCGAGCGGGTTGTCGCCGTCGGTGATCCGGAGGAAGCCGGCACACTGCTCGAACGCCTTGGGTCCGAGGCGCGGGACATCGGTGATCTGCTTGCGGCTGCGGAAGGCGCCGTTCGAGTCACGATGGGCGACAATCGATTCCGCGAGACCGGCGGTGATACCGGAGACGCGGGACAGCAGCGGCACCGACGCGGTGTTCACGTCCACGCCCACCGCGTTCACCGCATCCTCGACCACGGCACCCAGCGAGCGGGCGAGCAGGGTCTCGGAGACGTCGTGCTGGTATTGGCCGACGCCGATCGACTTGGGATCGATCTTGACCAGTTCGGCGAGCGGGTCCTGCAGGCGGCGGGCGATCGAGACCGCACCGCGGATCGAGACGTCGAGGTCGGGCAGTTCCTTCGACGCGTATGCCGACGCCGAGTACACCGAGGCGCCCGCCTCGGACACGACGACGCTGGTCGGCGGCTTCTTGCCGGAGTCCTTGATGGCCGCGATCAGCTCGCCGGCGAGCGCATCGGTCTCGCGGGATGCGGTGCCGTTGCCGATCGCGATGAGGTCGACGCCGTGCTTCTGGACGAGCGCTCCCAGCACCGCGAGCGCGCCGGCCTTGTCGCGGCGTGGCTCGTGCGGGTAGATGGTGGCGGTGTCGACGACCTTGCCGGTCTCGTTGACCACGGCGACCTTCACACCGGTCCGCAGGCCGGGGTCGAGTCCCATCGTGGTGCGGGCACCGGCGGGTGCGGCCAGGAGGAGGTCCTTGAGGTTGGTCGCGAAGACCGCCACCGCGTCGGCCTCGGCGGCCTGACGCAACCGCATCCGGACGTCGAGGGAGAGTCCGACGAACAGCTTGGTGCGCCACGCCCAACGCACGGTGTCGGCGAGCCAGCGGTCGGCGGGACGACCCTGATCGGAGATCCCGAACCGGGCGGCGATGCGCTGCTCGTAGGGGCCGGGTCCGGCCGGGCGGTCGGCCGCCTCCGGATCGGCGTCGAGGGTCACCGTCAGGATCTCCTCGCGTTCGCCGCGCAGCACGGCGAGCACCCGGTGCGACGGGATCGAGGTGAAGGGCTCGGAGAAGTCGAAGTAGTCGGCGAACTTGGCGCCGGCCGACTCCTTGCCCTCACGGACGGCGGTCCGCAGGACGCCGGTCTGCCACATCAGTTCACGCAGTTCACCGACGAGGTCGGCGTCCTCGGCGAACCGTTCGACGGCAATCGCGCGGGCACCGTCGAGCTGTTCGGCGGTGAAGGTCGACGGGTCGGTGGTCGGGTCCGACAGCAGCGCGTCTGCTACCGGCTCGTGTCCGGCCTCGCGGGCGATCTGGGCCTTCGTGCGGCGCTTCGGCTTGTAGGGCAGGTAGATGTCCTCGAGGCGGGCTTTGGTGTCGGCCGCGAGGATTCGAGCGTCGAGTTCGGCGTCGAGCTTGCCCTGTGCGGCGATCGACTCGCGGACCGCCTGACGCCGGGCCTCGAGGTCGCGCAGGTAGCCGAGTCGTTCGTCGAGGGTGCGCAGCTGGGTGTCGTCGAGACCGCCGGTGACCTCCTTGCGGTACCGGGCGACGAACGGGACCGTCGACCCGCCGTCGAGCAGTTCGATCGCGGCCCGGACCTGACCGACGCCGACGCCGAGTTCGGTGGCGATCGCCGACGCGATGCGGGCGTTCACGACTGCGGGGTCGGGAGCGGGCACCGTCTGCGGGGTCGCGGCCTCCGATGGGGCGGGACTTGCGGGAGCGGACTCGGGCTGGGGCGCGGAGGCGGGTGACACGGTTTCTGACACGATCGCCGACCCTACCGGCCGCCTCGGACAGCTGTCAGCCGCGACCCACCGCATTGTGGACGCGCGCACTCTCGTACAGACAGATCGCTGCCGCGGCGGCGACGTTGAGGCTCTCCGCGCGTCCGCGGATGGGGATGGAGACGCGGTGGTCGGCGGCCGTCTGGACGTCGGCGGACAGGCCGTGGGCCTCGTTACCGAAGAGCCAGCCGACCCGACCGGACAGCACCTCGGCGGCGTCGTCGAGGTTCACCTCACCGTCGGCGGCGGTCGCGAGCAGCGAGATGCCGGCGTCCGAGATGGCGTCGAGCCCCTCGGTCAGGGCGCGCTGCCGTACCACCGGCACGGTGAAGACACTCCCGGCGCTCGCGCGGACGCATTTCCCGTTGTGGGGATCGACGGCGTCACCGAGCAGCACGACGGCGTCGGCGCCCATCGCGTCGGCGCATCGGATGAGGGTGCCGGCGTTCCCGGGTTCCCGCGGTTCGACGGCGATCGCGAGCAACCGCGGCTCGTCGGCGAGGATGGTCTCGAGCGGCACGTCGAGCAGCGGGCAGACCGCGAAGATCCCGGGCGGGGTCGAGGTCTCGGCGAGCTTCGACGCCGCTCGGGCGGAGATCACGAGAACCGGGACACCCGCCGACTCGGCGGTGTCGGTGAGCTTCCGGTGCCGCAACTGGTCCTCATCGGCGACCAGCACCACCTCGGCGCGGTCGACCGCGAGAGCCGAGGACACCGAGTTGGCCCCCTCGGCGAGGAAACGCCCCTGCTCGCGCCGCTCGGCAGCGCGATGGAGCTTTGCATACGACACGACCCGCGAGGATCGCTCGGACAGGATCTCCGTCATCGGATCATCCCTCGGGCGACTCGCGGGTCGTGTGTGGTGTGGCGCAATCAGGCAGCCGGGGCGTTGACGTCGGCCGGCAGGGCCTTGCGGGCGACCTCGACCAGGCCGGTGAAGGCCTCGGGATCGGTCACCGCGATGTCGGCGAGCACCTTGCGGTCAACCTCGACACCAGCGGCCTTGAGGCCCTGGATGAAGCGGTTGTAGGTGATTTCGTTGGCGCGGGCCGCAGCGTTGATACGCGCGATCCACAGCTTCCGGAACTCACCCTTGCGGGCGCGACGGTCCCGGTAGGCGTAGGTCATCGAGTGGAGCTGCTGCTCCTTGGCCTTGCGGTAGAGGCGCGACCGCTGTCCGCGGTAGCCCTTCGAGGCCTCGAGGGTGGACCGACGCTTCTTCTGGGCGTTCACTGCCCTTTTCACGCGTGCCATGTGTTAAATCCTTTTGCTTGTCAGAGGTCTGGGTTCGCGCGCGTCAGATGTTCAGCAGGCGCTTGATGCGAGGGGTGTCGTTCTCGCTGACGACGGTGGTGCCGTCGAGACGACGGGTGCGCTTGGAGGGCTTGTGCTCCAGCAGGTGGCGGCGGTTGGCCTTCTGACGGACGATCTTGCCGCTGCCGGTCACCTTGAATCGCTTCGCGGTGCCCTTGTGGGTCTTGCTCTTAGGCATGTCTTTCCTTCTGTCGGGCGAACTCGGGCAGCCGAACCTGACCAGGTCCGGCTGGAATCCGGGTTCACGTCTCGTGATCTCGACCGGGACGGGGCATGCACCCGCGTCCGGCCGAACGGCTCAGCTCTCGTCCGGCGCGTTCTTCGGGCCGCCGGAACGTTCGCGGCTCTCTTGCGCCTTTTGGCGGGTCTTCGCACCCTTGTGCGGGGCGAGGACCATCGTCATGTTGCGACCGTCCTGCTTGGCCGAGGTCTCGACGAAGCCGTAATCGGCGACGTCGTTGCCCAAGCGCTGCAACAGGCGGTAGCCGAGCTCAGGACGGGACTGCTCGCGGCCGCGGAACATGATGGTCACCTTCACCTTCGACCCCGCTTCGAGGAACCGGACGACGTGACCCTTCTTGGTCTCGTAGTCGTGGTCGTCGATCTTGGGGCGGAGCTTCTGCTCCTTGATGACGGTCATCTGCTGGTTGCGACGCGATTCGCGCTGCTTCTGGGCCGCTTCGTACTTGAACTTGCCGTAGTCCATGATCTTGCAGACCGGCGGACGGGCGTCGGGAGCCACCTCGACGAGGTCGAGGTCGGCTTCGTAAGCCAAGCGAAGCGCATCTTCAACACGCACGATGCCCACCTGCTCCGAGTTGGGTCCGACGAGTCGGACCTCAGGGACGCGGATGCGCTCGTTGATGCGGGTCTCAGTGCTGATGGGGCCTCCTAGTTCAATCCTGCAGTGGTAACCGTCGCGTCGTGGCGAGGGTCGTGTGCAGGAGAACGAGCGCAAACCTCAGCAAACGAGCCCCGGGACGATGTCCGCGGGGCTCCGTTACCGACCGATTCTGTTCACTGCACCCCGGGGGCACAGCGCGACCGATCTTCCCAGTCGCATCACCAGGATGCGATCTGCGACGATCGGCGTGAACCGGACCGTGCGACTGCGGCGAACTCGCCAGGCGAGGACTCGCGTCGAACGGTGGGAGCGGAACTCCACTTACGACCCCGGCGCATACCAGGGCGGTCGTGCTATGGGAGTCTAACAGCCATGGCCGAGAACCCCAATTCGTCACAAGCACCGACACCCCAGGAGGGTGCGACGGGCAGTGGCGCCGACATCGATGATGCGGCACGCACTGACTTCGACAACGTCCGTGACCTGGGAGATATTCCGGCTATCGAGGTCATCACCCGGTCGATCGTGATGCTCATGAGTGCCGCCGCCGAGAAGTTGGGCCTGGCCGAGGGCACCCCGGAGGACCGGATCGACCTGCCCGAGGCCCGTACCCTCATCACCGCCCTGGCCGGCCTCGTCGATGCGTCGAAGGCCGACCTCGGCATCCATGCCGCCCCGATCCGCGACGGCCTCAAGGGCCTGCAGCTCGCCTTCCGTGAGGCAAGCGCATACCCGGACGAGCCCGGCGAAGGACCCGGCGAGAAGTACACCGGCCCGGTGAGGGCCCCGAAGAAGTAGGGGGACCTCGATACGCGGCGTCCTCGCTTCGCTCGGTCGTCGCTACTCGGCCGGCAGGGTTCTGCTGGTTGAGCAGGCGAGGAGCGTAGCGACGAGCCGTGTCGAAACCACTAACCTGGACTCATGACGAATCCCGGAGAGTCCGACGCACCGAACACGCCCCCGTCTGACGACGTCATCGACGCCGAGATCGTGCACACCGGTCCGGTGCCGGGAACCCTCCCCGATCCCGACTACACCGACAGCGGTGTCCCGACCTTCGACTTCGTCCGCGACAAGATCGAGAACCGGATCACCACCGCCATCGGCTCCCAGGAACTCGCCGAGGCGAGTGCCGAGGGTCAGAGCGTCGACGAGATGATGCGCAAGCGCGACGAGGCAGCGAAGAAGCGTCTCGAGGAGATCCGCAAGTCGATGGGCCAGTAGCCCAGCCGTACGCACAATCGCCACTCCCGAGCAGAGGTGCTGGCTGTAACCAGCGCTGCTGCAACGGAAGTGGCGACTCTGCTGTGCCTGTCAGCCTGCTGACGCGACCGTCTCGTCGACCTCGAGGATCTCGGCGAGGAACTTGCCGGTGTGGCTGCCCGGCGCGACCGCGATGTCCTCGGGCGTGCCCTCGGCGACGACCGTGCCGCCGCCGCTACCACCCTCGGGTCCCATGTCGATGACCCAGTCGGCCGTCTTGATGACGTCGAGGTTGTGCTCGATGGTGATGACCGTGTTGCCCTTGTCGACGAGGCCGTTGATCACCGCGAGGAGCTTCTTGATGTCCTCGAAGTGCAGGCCGGTGGTCGGCTCGTCGAGGATGTAGACCGTGCGTCCCATCGACCGCTTCTGCAGCTCTGCAGCCAGCTTCACGCGCTGCGCCTCGCCGCCCGACAGGGTCGGGGCCGGCTGTCCGAGGCGGACGTAACCGAGACCGACATCGTTGAGGGTCTTGAGGTAGCGATGGATCGAGGTGACCGGCTCGAAGAAGTCGGCGGCCTCCTCGATCGGCATGTCGAGCACCTCGGCGATGGTCTTGCCCTTGTAGTGGACCTCGAGGGTCTCCCGGTTGTAGCGGGCACCGTGGCAGACCTCGCACGGGACGTAGACGTCCGGCAGGAAGTTCATCTCGATCTTGATCGTGCCCTCGCCGGTACAGGCCTCACAGCGGCCGCCCTTGACGTTGAACGAGAACCGGCCCGGCTGATAGCCGCGCACCTTGGCCTCGGTGGTGGCCGCGAACAGCGTGCGGATCTTGTCGAAGACGCCGGTGTAGGTCGCCGGGTTGGATCGCGGGGTGCGTCCGATCGGCGACTGGTCGACCTGGACGAGCTTGTCGAGGTTGTCGAGTCCCTTGATCCGCGTGTGGCGGCCGGGCACCTGACGTGCGCCGTTGAGCTTGTTGGCGAGCACGGTTGCGAGGATGTCGTTGACCAGCGTCGACTTGCCGGAGCCGGACACACCGGTCACCGCCGTCATGACGCCGAGCGGGAACGACACCTCGATCCCGCGCAGGTTGTGCTCACGTGCACCGACGACGGTCAGCTGACGCTTGCGGTCGATCGGCCGGCGGATCTCCGGGACCGGGAGTGAATCCCGGCCCGAGAGGTACGCACCGGTCAGCGACTGGCGGTTCTTCAGCAGGTCCTTGTAGCTGCCGCTGTGCACGACGTGACCGCCGTGCTCACCGGCTCGGGGACCGATGTCGACGATCCAGTCGGCGGACCGGATGGTGTCCTCGTCGTGCTCGACGACGATCAGCGTGTTGCCCAGGTCGCGGAGTCGGGTGAGGGTCTCGATCAGTCGACGGTTGTCGCGCTGGTGCAGACCGATCGACGGCTCGTCGAGGACGTAGAGGACGCCCGCGAGTCCGGAGCCGATCTGCGTCGCGAGGCGGATGCGCTGGGCCTCGCCGCCCGACAGCGATCCGGCCGCACGCGACAGCGACAGGTACTCCAGTCCGACGTCGAGCAGGAAGCGGATACGTGCCTGGACCTCTTTGAGCACGCGGCCGGCGATCGCGGCCTGACGCTCGTCGAGGTGGAGGTTGTCGAGGAAGTTCGCGCAGTCGGCGACCGACAGCGCACAGACCTCGGCGATCGACTTCGGGCCGTACTCGGGATGGTCGAGGGTGACCGCGAGGATCTCCGGGCGCAGACGCGCACCCTGGCAGGCGGGGCACGGCACGTCGCGCATGTACCCCTCGTAGCGTTCCTTCATCTGCTCGGACTCGGTCTGGTCCATCCGCCGGGCGAGGAACGACATGACGCCCTCGAACTCGGTGTAGTACGAGCGGGTGCGTCCGTAGCGGTTGCGGAACTTCACGTGCACCTGGTGGTCGCTGCCGTTGAGCAACGCTCGACGAGCCTTGACCGGCAGCTTCTTCCACGGGGTGTTGATGTCGAACCCCATCTGGTCGGCAAGACCCGACATCAGGCGCAGGAAGTAGTCGGCGTTGTGGCCGGACGACCACGGCGCGATCGCGCCCTCGGCGAGGCTCATCTCCGGGTCGGGCACGACGAGTTCCTCGTCGACCTCCTTGCGGATGCCGAGGCCGTCGCACTCGGGGCAGGCACCGTAGGGCGAGTTGAACGAGAACGAGCGCGGCTCGAGGTCGTCGATCGCGATCGGGTGGGCGTTGGGGCACGCCATCTTCTCGGAGAACCGGCGCTCGCGATTCGGGTCGTCCTCTTCGAGGTCGACGAAGTCGAGCACGATGATGCCGTCGGCGAGACGCAGACCGGTTTCCACCGAATCGGTGAGACGCTGCTTGGCGCCGGCCTTGACGACGAGGCGGTCGACGACGACCTCGATGTCGTGCTTCTCCTGCTTCTTCAGCTTCGGCGGGTCGGTCAGCTGGTGGACGACGCCGTCGATGCGGGCGCGTGAGAAGCCCTGGGTCTGGAGTTCGGCGAAGAGGTCGACGAACTCGCCCTTACGGGTCCGGACCACCGGTGCGAGAACCTGGAAGCGGGTGCCCTCCTCCATGGCGAGCACCTGGTCGACGATCTGTTGCGGCGTCTGCTTGGCGATCGCCTCGCCACAGATCGGACAGTGCGCCTTACCTGCGCGGGCATACAGCAGACGCAGGTAGTCGTAGACCTCGGTGATGGTGCCGACCGTCGATCGCGGGTTGCGGTTGGTCGACTTCTGGTCGATGGACACCGCCGGTGACAGACCCTCGATGAAGTCGACGTCGGGCTTGTCCATCTGGCCCAGGAACTGCCGCGCGTAGGCCGACAGCGACTCGACGTAGCGGCGCTGCCCCTCGGCGAAGATCGTGTCGAAGGCGAGGGACGACTTGCCCGACCCCGACAACCCGGTGAACACGATGAGGCTGTCCCGAGGGAGGTCGACATCGATGCCGCGCAAATTGTGTTCGCGGGCACCTCGGACGATCAGACGATCAACCACTGCAGTCCTAACATTCTTTTCAAGTCAGAGTCTTCTCAAACTCACCGGGGCGCACGGGTGGCGCATGGGCACCGTAACGACAGGCACCGACAATTCTGTTCCGCATGCGTCGGCCCGGATGGGATTCGAGGCCCGCGGGCCGGACGATCGGTCTCGCCATCCGCGCATACACCATCGGACCGATAGTCCACGATACCCGCGCCCCGACCACGCCCGACCGTCGCGAGCGTCACACACCGGCCGAGCGGTGTCATAGCCTTGTCGCATGACCTCAGCGACACCGATCAGCGACTCCTACACCGGCGATCTCTCCGAATCGAAGACCCCGCAGCGACGCACTCTGGACTCGGCCACCATCGTCAAACTGTCCGTCGGGTCGATGGACAACAACGTGTACGTGGTGACCTCGAAGGCCACCGGCGACCAGCTGATCATCGACGCCGCGAACGATGCGGACACGATCATCGCCACCCTCGACGCCATCGGCGGGAAGCCCGCACTGATCTTCACGACCCACCAGCACTTCGACCACGTGCAGGCGCTCGCCGCCGTCGCCGAACACACCGGTGTCCCCACCGCTGCCGGCCGGTTCGACGCCCCCGAGTTGCCGGTCACACCGGATCGTCTCGTCGACGACGGCGACGTGATCGAGGTCGGCGACCTGCGCTTCGAGGCGATCCATCTCGTCGGCCACACCCCGGGTTCCATCGCCCTGGCCCTGACCGACGGCGACACCGTCCACCTGTTCACCGGCGACTGTCTGTTCCCCGGCGGCATCGGCAAGACCTGGAAGTCCGAGGACTTCGATACCCTCATCGAGGACGTGTCCACCAAGCTGTTCGACCGTTTCGGCGACTCGACCGTCGTCTACCCCGGCCACGGGAAGGACACCACCCTCGGTGCCGAGCGTCCGTCGCTGCAGGAGTGGCGCGAACGCGGCTGGTGACACCCGCAAAACCCATCCCTTTCCGTAAACGCGCCCCCTCGTGCGGGGGTGGGTTTACGGAAAAGAGGCCGGTTTGCTTCAGGTTTGGGGATGGGTCTCTCCGGATATCTGACACCCGAAACGCTCTCCCGATCGTGACCTCGGTGCTCCCGAAGTTCCCGAACGGATCACGAAGAGTCGATTCACCTGCATGTATCCGGAGGGCGGGTAGCGTTGATCAGGCCAGAAATGCGCTGTACCCCGACGGATCTCGAACCGCACTCGATCGAAGAAGGTTGTGACCGATGATTCTCCGCCGTATCGCCCGCCCGCTCCTTGCGTCAGCGTTCGTCGCCAGTGGCGTCGACGCCATCCGGAGCCCGAAACCGATCGCGCAGTCCGCGGCCCCGCTCGTCGACAAGGCGCGCACCGCATTGCCGCCGGAGGTCGCGGACAAGGTCCCGGAGAACACCGAGACGCTGGTCCAGATCAACGCCGCGGCGCAGATCGGTGGCGGCATCCTGCTGGCGACCGGCAAGTTCCCGCGTCTCGCCTCGGTGGTCCTGGCCGGAACCCTGATCCCGACGACGGCCGCCGGCACGGACTTCTGGAACGAGGCCGACCCGGTCCGCAAGGAAGCCCAGCGCGACGCGTTCATCAAGAACATCGGCCTGCTCGGCGGCGTGCTGCTGGCCGCTGTGGACACCGAGGGCAAGCCGTCGCTCGCGTGGCGCGGCAAGCAGAAGGCCAGCGCCGTCGCCGCGGCTCTCCCGATCGGCGCCGCTGCCGGTCACTCGACCTGGGACACCCTCGTCGAGCGCGGCCACGAGGGCGCCGAGATCGTCGGCGAGCGGTCGGCCGAGGCCGGTGACCTGCTGAGCAAGGGCGCCCACGTGCTGTCCGAGCGTTCCGCGGAGTGGACGGCCGAGGCCGCCGCCAAGTTCCGCGAGCACGCACCCGAACTGGCCGAGTCCGCGCAGAAGCGTTCGCACGAGATCGCGGAGCGGGCCGCGGACACCGCGGCCGAGGTCGCCGACCGCCTGCGCGACCGTGCACCCGTTCTCGCCGACGCCGCCATCGTGCGTTCGTCGAGCCTGGCCGACGCCGCGCTCGATCGCTCGTCGGAACTGGCCGAGACCGCACGCAAGCGCGGACCGAAGCTGGCCAAGCAGGCGCAGAAGCGCGCGAAGAAGGCCAAGAAGCAGGCCGCGAAGAACGCGCCGAAGTTCGCCGATGTCGCCCGCGACCGTTCGGCCGAGTTCGCCGACATCGCCCGGGATCGCTCGGCCGAGTTCGCCGAACTCGCACGCGCCCGGTCGGCCGAACTCGCCGAGTCCGCCCGGCATCTCGCGGCCGCCGCCGAGGAGACCGCGGCGCACACCGCAGACGAGGGTCGCAAGCGTTGGCGCAAGGCACGCGGCTGACCGTCCCGCCCGGTAGCCCGATGCGAGGACGACGCTGAGCACCACCGACGACCACACGGACGCGGCACACCCACCAGAGAACTATCCCTGGGTGTCCGCGTCCGTTGTGGTCGAGCGGGACCCGCAGTCAGCTCCCCCACCCGATACGCGCCTGGTGGTGGCGGTCGGCTCGAACGCGGTGCCGAGCGTGTTGCGTCGGAAGCTCGGCCACCTGGACCCCGCTGGCGTCCTGCACCTGACACGGGTACGCGTCGCCAACATCACAGTCGGTCATTCCGCCCACGTCGCGGCACGTGGATACGTTCCCGCGGCACCCGTTCGCACTGGTCACGGCACATTGGAGACGGTGGCCGCCTGGCTCTCACCCCCGCAGACCGAGGCGCTGGACCTCACCGAACCCAACTACGATCGACGGACAGTGAACACGCACGACCATCCCCTCATTTTTCTCGGTGACCCTCGGCTGCCCGCCGACGCTCCCGCCACTCCGGACGAGTTCGACATCTACGTGTCGCGTCACGGAGTCCTCGCCGACCCCGCGACCCGCGCGCCGCTGCCGTTCGGCAGCCAGGCCGGCGTGTTCGGGTGGTTGCAGCGGCATCTCGACGACCCTGCCCTGCACGGCGCAGCGGCCGAGGTCTGCGCACGACTGGCAACCGGCGATCACGCGGCTCGGGTGACCGGGCTGATCAACGATGCCCGACTGTCACGGTCGGCGTGGCCCGTCGACGCGCGAGGAGTTGTGGCATGACCGCACTGTCCCCCGACACCGACCCTCGGATCAGCGAGGAACAGGAACACCTCGACCGCGTCTACGGCCGTCTCGATCGGATGCGCCAGACCACACAGCGCCGCCTGTCTTCGACCCTGAGCGAGCGCGGTGGAACCCCGCAGGCACTCTCGGAGCGCGAGTCCTACGAGCGGATGTACAACGAGGATCTCGCGAAATTCGATGCCGCCGAACACAACCTGTACTTCGGCCGCCTCGACCTCGATGACGGTGAGATCCGGCGGATCGGCCGTATCGGTGTCCTCGACGACGGCCTCGGTGACGACGGGACGCACGACCACACCGCAACCGACGCAACGTTGCTGCTCGACTGGCGTGCACCGCTCGCGCGTCCCTTCTACCTCGCCACCCCGGCAGCGCCCGAAGAGGTTGCCCGTCGTCGCCACATCCGGACCCGCAGCCGCAAGGTCCGCGGGGTCAGCGACGAATCGCTGACCGCAGGAGATGCCCTCCTCGACGACTTCGGCCACGGCGACGTCGTCAACGAATCCGCCCTCGTCGCCGCGTTGAATGCTGCGCGGACCGGCGAGATGACCGACATCGTCGAGACCATCCAGCGGGAGCAGGACCTCATCATCCGGTCGACGCACCGGGGTGTGACGGTCATTCAGGGCGGGCCAGGCACCGGCAAGACGGCCGTCGCGCTGCACCGCGCCGCCTACCTGCTCTACACACATCGGGAAATCCTGTCGCGCAGCGGCATTCTCATCATCGGACCCAACGACGACTTCCTCAGCTACATCGGTCAGGTCCTGCCGTCGCTCGGTGAGTCCGGCGTACTTCTCTCGACGATCGGCGACCTGTTCCCCGGCGTCCGGGCCCGCAGTGAGGACCGGCGTGTCACCACCGGCGTCAAGGGCGGCCTGCGAATGGTCGACGTCCTCAAACGAGCGGTGCGGGCGAAGCAGTCGTTGCCGTCCAGGCCGGAGCCGGTGGATTTCGACGGCTACCGGGTCGAGATCGACTCCGAACTGGTCAAAGCCGCACGGGCCAAGGCCCGTTCGACGCGGCGTGCCCACAATCAGTCCCAGAACGCCTTCCTCAAGGCCGGTCTCGCCGAACTCGCCCGGCGCCATGCCTCGACCATCGGTTCCAGCCTGCTCGACGGTTCACAGTTGCTGAGCCCCGCCGACATCGCCGACATCCGCGATGACATGAGCCAGGACCCCGACATCCGTGCGGCGCTGCTGAAGTTCTGGCCGACGCTGACGCCGCAGGACATGCTGCGCGAGTTGCTGACCGACGAGCGCGCCATTCGTAGGGCTACCCCCGGCTGGTCGGACGACGACCGGGCTGCGCTACTGCGAGAACCGCGCACCTTCTCGATCACCGGGGAGGACTTCTCCCCCGCCGATGTGCCGCTACTGGACGAGCTGGCCGAACTCATCGGATACGGCACCGACGACGCCGAACGCGCCGAACGTGCACGCTGGCGGCGTCAGCTCGCCGAGGCGCAGGATGCTCTCGACATCCTGACCGGTTCGGCCCCACAGGATCTCGAGGACGAGCTCGATCCCGAGATCCTGATGGCCTACGACCTGATCGACGCCGAACAACTGGCGTCGCGTCAGACCGAGACCCGACGCGCCACCACCGCCGAACGCGCCTACGGCGACCGCACCTGGACCTTCGGTCATGTGATCGTCGACGAGGCGCAGGAGCTCTCGCCGATGGCATGGCGAATGGTGATGCGCCGCATCCCGAATCGGTGGATGACCATCATCGGTGACACCGCGCAGACCTCCGACGAAGCGGGCACCCGGTCGTGGGGGGAGGTCCTCGAGCCATACGTCGCGAAGCGCTGGCAGTTCAAGGAATTGTCGGTGAACTACCGCACGCCCAGCGAGATCATGACCTACGCCGCTCGCGTCCTCGACGAGATCGACAACGGCGAGACCGCGCCGACCTCGTTGCGCAGCAACGGTATCGAACCGGTGGCGATCGCGGTGGACGACACCGGTGACGCGGCGAGCATCGCGGCAGGCGTGTTCCACGCCGTCGATCTCGCCGAACCCGACGGGCTCACGGCCGTCGTCGTCCCCGACACGCTGGTCGATGTGGTGGCCGCCGCCCTGGACCCGGACGCGTTCGACGCGAAGGGTGTGGCAGCACCGAAGGTCTACACGGTCCGGACCTGCAAGGGTCTCGAGTTCGACACCACGATCGTGGTCGAGCCCGCCGCGATCATCGCCCAGTCACCGCGCGGTCTCAGCGACCTGTATGTCGCGCTGACCCGTGCCACTCAGCGTCTGCTGGTCGTGCACGACGAGCCGCTGCCCGCGGTGCTGGCGGATCTGCCTGCCGTCACCGACGCCGCGACTCCGCGTCGCTGATCGCTGCGTCGATCCGCGGTCCGAACTCCGACAGGGCGTCGCTGCCGACGATGCCGAGATGGTCGGTGTCGATGTCGATCCGCGTGATGCCGCCGCCCAGGTAGGGCGCCCAGCGGTTCGGGCCTGCGTCCGCCGATTCCTCGGTGTCGCTGTCGGCGGCGACGATGAGCATGGTGTCGCCGTCGTACGGTCGTGGCCGGTGCGAGATCGTGCGCTCGGCAGAACTCGTCATACGCGTCAGCATCCGGTCGAAGGACTCCGCATCGAGCAGTCCGAGTCCGGTGACCTTGTCCCGGATCGCGGCGGCGATCGTCTCGGGCGCAACCGATCCCGCGTCGTCGGGGTCGACGAGCTCGTCGACGTCGATGACCTCACGCCAACCGCCGAGCAACTCCGAGGCCAGCTCTCGGGCGTCGATGTCCACCGACATCTCCCCGTCGTCCGTCCAGCTCGGCGCCAGCTCGACGTCGTCGGCCGGGTAGCTGTCGAGCAGACCCAGGAATCCGACGTCCTCGCCGCGCAACCGCAGTTCGACGGCCATCTCCTGTGCGATCAGGCCACCGATCGACCACCCCAGCAGGTGGTATGGCCCCTCGGGAGCGATGCGTCGGATCTCGTCGACGTAGCGTACGGCGAGATCGTGCACCGTGGCGTCCGGGAGATCGCCGGCCACCACATACGGATCCTGGAGTCCGTACACCGGTCGGTCGTCGAGATATGGCGCCAGGCCACCGAACAACCACGCCAATCCATCGGCGGGATGCACACAGAACACCGGGTTCCGTGCACCCTCCCGACGCAGCGGTACGACGACGCCGCCGTTCGTCGGGTCGGACGCATCCGCGTCCACGGGTTCCGGTTCGAGGTGTGCGGCCAGCCGCGCGCCGAGGTCGCGAGGCGTCGGTCCGGCGAACACCCAGGCGACCTCGACCGGGATGCCCGTGCGACGACGGAGTTCGGCGACGAGACGGACCGCGGACAGTGACGTCCCACCGACGTCGAAGAATCCCTGGGCCGCGCTCGTGACCGCAACCCCGGTGACCGTGGACATGCACTCGGCGACGAGTTCCTCCCACTCCCCGGCCGGCGCCACCGGTTGCTCCGCGACGTGCGCCTCGTGACCGGCCTCCCGGATCACCGCCGACATCTTCGCGTGGTCCGGTCGTCCGTCGTCCCCGACCGGGATCTCGTCGACGATGGCCAGGATCGACGGGACACAATGCGGTGCAATGACTTCGACGGCAGCGCGACGAACATCGTCGGCGGTGATGTCGGCGCTGATGCCATCGCGGTCGACGCTCACCCACCCGTGGATCTCGATGCCGTCGTCGCTCGGGACAGCGACGACACTGCTCGCTCGCACACCGTCGAGTCCGGCTAGGGCCGTCTCGACCAGGTCGAGATCGACGCGCAGCCCACCTTCCCGGACCTGACGGTCGAGCCGGCCGAGGACCTCGACCCGGGGTTCCGCGCCGTCGTCCAGCCACCGTGCGAACACACCGGTCGATGCGCCGGCGGTGCGCAGTTCACCGGGGATTCGGGCCGGCAGCGCCCGCCCGGAGGTGTCGACGACGACCGCGCCCGGCGCTCCCTCGATGCCGAGCCGGCGACGATCGTCCTCGGTCACCAGCTCGATCTCACCCAGCACGGTGGTGGTCGGTTCGTCCGCGGTGATCGCATCGATGATCCGCTCGAAGACATCGCGGAACACCGCGACCGTCTCCGAATCGAAGAGTGCTGCTGCGTAATCGATCTCGCCGGTGATGACGGCCCCGTCGGGGGTGGTCGTCTCCGCGAGCCCGAGGGTCAGGTCCACCTTGGCGGGCGGCGGCCCGGGGTCGACGGGTTTCACGTGGAATCCGTCCGCGAACTCGGTCATACCCGCCAACTGGTCGCTGTGTCCGGCCGAGGTGTCGGCAAGGTAGTTGATCATGACCTGGACGAGCGGGGCGTGCGCGGTGGACCGGACGGGCGTGAGGCGTTCGACGAGCGTCTCGAACGGGATGTCCGCGTGCGCGAAGGCCGCCGCATCGGTGTCCCGTACCTGATCGAGCAGATCGGCGACGGTGTCGTCGGCGCCGATCTTCGTCCGCAGGACGACGGTGTTGATGAACATGCCGATCATCCTCGTCGTCGCAGCCTGCCCTCGACCCGAGACCGCGGCACCGATACTCACGTCGTCGACGTCGGCGAGTCTGGCGAGCGCCGCGGCGAATGCGGCGTGGCACACCATGAACGGCGTCAGCCCGTGCGCCCGGGCGGTTCGAGCGACCGCGGCGCTGCGTTCGGGCCCGAATTCGATCGGCAGTCGTGCGCCCCGGTGATCGATCACCGGCGGCCGCGGCCGGTCGGTCGGAAGGTCGAGCGCCGCGGGGATGCCGTCGAGCGCCGCCGACCAGTAGTCGAACTGGGCAGCCATCAGCGAGGTCGGGTCGTCGAGGTCGCCGAGAGTCGCACGCTGCCAGAGCGTGTAATCGACGTAACCCACCGGAAGCGGCTCCGGCGCGGGCAGATTCGTTCCCGACGCTCGCACCTGGTACGCAACCAGCAGTTCCCCGGTCAGGATCTGCAGGGATGCGGCGTCGCCGGCGATGTGGTGGATCACCACGACGACGCGGTACCCGCCGTCGACGGGCGCGACCGCGACCCGCACCGCGAGGTCGACGGTGACGTCGAATCCCTCGGCGCAGACCGCCATCGCGGCGTCGACGTCGGCTGTCTCGTTCCAGCGCAAGCGGGTTGCCGCGTCGCTCGTGTCGAGCACGAGCTGTACCGGTGTCCCATCCACCGCCATCGGGTAGACGGTGCGCAACGGTTCGTGTCGGGCGATGACGTCGAGCAAGGCCTCGCGCAGCGCGGCGAGGTCCGGTTCGCCGAGCACATCGAAGGCGACGGGCATGTTGTACACCGGCGACGCCACATCGAACTGGTTGATGAACCAGATCCGTTGCTGCGCATACGACAGCGGGATCTGCGCGGGGCGCCGACGACGGCTCAACGGCTGCGCCGACAGACGCCGCTGGGTCAGCGTACGCGCGAGCTCTCGTACAGTCGGTGCGCGGAAGATGTCGCGGATGTCGATGTCCACCCCGAGACGTTCGGCGACACCGGCCACGACACGCAGTGCGGCGAGCGAATGCCCGCCGAGGTCGAAGAACGACACTGTCACCGAGACCTCGTCGAGTGCCAGGACGTCGGCGAAGACCGCCGCCAGAGCGCGCTCGATTCCGTCGGCGGGCGGGACGAACTCGGCCGACACCGCGGCCGGAGCGGGCAGCGCACGACGGTCGAGCTTGCCGGTGGCGGTCAGCGGGACGTCGTCGAGGATCACCCACTGCGTCGGCCGCATGTACTGCGGCAGTGTCTCGGCCACGCGGGCCCGAACCACATCGAGGTCGACGTCGCCGGCGAGATAACCGACCAGGACCTCGCCCGTCGGCCCGTTGCGGACGGTCGCCGCGGCGTGCGTGATGCCGTTGATCTGCGCGAGGATCGATTCGATCTCCGCCAGCTCGATGCGCTGTCCGCGGAGTTTCACCTGGAAGTCGGAGCGCCCGAGGTACTCGAGTTCACCTTCCGCATTCCATCGGACCAGGTCGCCGGTCCGGTACAGACGGGCGCCTGAACGGCCGGTGGGGTCGGCGACGAAGCGCTCGGCGGTGAGATCCGGTCGGGACGCGTAGCCGCGAGCCAGCTGCCCACCGCCGACATAGAGTTCGCCGACGACCCCGACCGGTGCGGGTTGCAGCCGGTCGTCGAGGACCCAGGTCGTGGTGTTCGCGATCGGCCGGCCGATCGGCACAGTCACCTCGTCGGTGCCGAGGCGGTGAGCGGTGACCTCGACCGCGGCCTCCGTGGGCCCGTACAGGTTGTCCATGTCCGCGTCCGGGACCAGCGTACCCAGCGCATGCGCGGTCGCCGCGGGCAGCGCCTCGCCGGAGGCGTGGATGCGCCGCAACGTCGCCAGGGCCGCGCGCCGCTCGGGGTTGTCGCCGACGTACTCGGCGAACGCCGCCATCATCGACGGCACGAAGTGGATCGACGTGACCCCCTGGCGTCGGACCTCGTCGAGGACGTAGGCCGGGTCGATGTGCCGACCGTCCTCGGCGATCACCAGCCTGGCGCCGGCCATCAGTGGCGCGAACAGTTCCGGCACCGACACGTCGAAGGTGGCCGGGGTCTTCAGCATCACGACGTCGTCGTCGCCCAGTGGTTCCCGGATGTGCATCCAGGCGAGACGGTTCAGGACTGCCCGGTGACTGACCGTGACCCCCTTGGGTGTTCCCGTCGATCCGGAGGTGAACAGCGTGTACAGCGCGTTGTCGGGGTCGACCACCCGACGGAATGCGGCGCGGGACACCGCCGCGGCGTGGTCGTCGGCAACCGGGGTGTCGGCGTCGACCACCAGGACGTGCGGTGTGACACCGGCGAGGACCTCGGGTCGAGGGTCTGCGGCCAGGATCACCGAGATCGACGCCGCGTCGATCATCGCCGCGAGTCGCTCCGCGGGCGTTGCCGGGTCGATGACCACGTAGGCGCCACCGGCGGCGACCACGGCGTGGATCGCCAGGACGAGCTCGACCGAACGCGGGATGCACACGCCCACTGCGACATCCGGTCCCACGCCGTGGCCCGAAAGCCGCTGCGCGAGATCGGACACCCGGGTGGTGAACTCCGCGTAGGTCAGCGTCCGATCCCCCGCCACCAGAGCTATCGCGCCGGGGGTGCGTCGGGCCGCGGCGTCGACCGCCTCGGAGACCGTCGACCACGGCACGGACAGGTCCGGGCCGGAAACCAATTCGGCGATCCGTGTGCGCTCGGCGTCGTCGGTCAGATCGATCTCGCCCACCGACCGACCGTCGATTTCCGTACCGGTGAGAGCCTCGAGCACCCGGATCAGCCGCGTGAACATCACCTCGATGGTCGACGCGTCGAACAGGTCTGTCGCGTAGACGATCTCGACCGGCCACGCACCCTGCGGGTCCACGCTGACCGCGACGGTCAGGTCGAGCTGAGTGGTCCCGGTGGACACCGCGAGAGGTTCCAGACGGAGTCCGCCGGGGGCCTCGGCTGCGTCGGCGGTCCCAGCAGTGCCCGTGGCGTGCAGCACCGACAGCATCACCTGGCTCAGCGGGGCGAAGGCCTCGGATCGCGCCGGGGACAGCCGGTCGACGAGGTAGTCGAACGGGACATCCGCGCGGGCGAGCGCGTTGACGTCGTCGACGCGGACGCGGTCGAGGAAGTCCCGGACATCGATCGCCGGGTCGACCTCCGTCCGCAGGACCAGGGTGTTGACGAACATGCCGACCAGGTCGTCGAGATGAGCGTGGCCGCGCCCGGCGACCGGCGTGCTGATCGCGATGTCGCGGCTCGCCGACAGGCGGGCGAGGAGGATCGCGAGCGCTGCGTGGATCGTCATGAAGTCGGTGATCCCGCGATCCCGGGACACCGCGGAGATCCGGGTGGCCAGGTCGGCCGGGATCTCCGCGGTGACACGGCCGCCACGCTGAGAGGCAACCGGCGGCCGTGGGCGATCTGTCGGCAACGGGAGGAGGTCGGGCAGGTCCGACAACCTGTTGACCCAGTACCCGACCTGCTTGCCGAGCACCGAGTCCGGGGCGTCGACATCGCCGAGGGTCTGCCGTTGCCACAGTGCGTGGTCGGCGAACTGGACCGGTAGCTCGGTGAACGCCGGCGGCCGTCCCTCGGCACGCGCGAGATACGCCGTCCACAGGTCGGACAGCAACGGTCGCATCGACTCGCCGTCGGCCGCGATGTGATGGAGAAGGACGACGAGGAGGTGATCGTCACCGTCCGGGCCGTCGTCTCCGGCTGCCAGGAGACGTACGCGCAGCGGGATCTCGGTGGTGATGTCGAAGCCGGGCGGCCCGAGGAGCACGGACAGGTCGTCGGCGGCGAGCGGATCGGCGGGCAGCGTGTCGGTTTCCCACCGCAATGCCGTTCGGGCTTCCTCGATGTCGAGGATTCGCTGGAAGGGTTCACCCGCGTCGGCCGGGAAAACGGTGCGCAGGATCTCGTGCCGCGCGAGCACATCGACGACGGCGTTGCGCAGCGCCGACCGATCGAGCGGACCGCGTAGTCGTACGGCCAACGGGATGGTGTAGGCCGCCGACTCCGGTTCGAACCGGTTGAGGAACCAGATGCGTTGCTGCGCATACGACAACGGAATCCGGTCTGGGCGGTCGACGACGCGCACCAGTGGCGCCTGCGGCGGCTCCGAGTCGAAGGCGGTCTCGATACGGCGCGCGAGCCCGCGCACGGTCGGGGACTCGAAGACGTCGCGGACACCCAGGCGGACGCCGAACTGGTCTCCGGCACGCGCGCTCAGTCGGGTCGCGGCCAGCGAGTTCCCGCCGATGGCGAAGAAGTCTGCAGTGGCCGAGACCTTCTCGAGGTCGAGGATGTCGGCGACGATCGCGGCGAGGATTCGTTCGGTGTGACCCGACGGCGGTGTGTGGGCGTCGGTCGCGTCGGCGGTGTCGATCTCCGGCAATTGCCTGCGGTCGATCTTTCCGACCGGATTGCGCGGAAGGTGCTCCAGGACCTGGAGTTTCGCCGGAATCATGTAGGGCGGCAGCTGCGCGGCGAGCTGTTCGCGGAGATCCGCGACGTCGAGGTCTCCATCCGGGTCGAGGGGCTCGACGTACCCGGCGAGGTCGCTGACCGGGTCTCCCACGCCGATGACGACCGCGTTGCGCACGGCCGGGTGTGCGGTGAGCGTCGCCTCGATCTCACCGAGTTCGAGGCGCTGGCCGCGTAGCTTCACCTGGAAGTCGCTGCGCCCCACATAGGTCAGTTCGCCGTTGCGTGATCGGCGCACGAGGTCCCCGGTGCGGTACATGCGGCTGCCCGGTGGTCCGAACGGAGCCGACACGAAACGCTCGGCCGTGAGCGCCGGGCGGTCGTGGTAACCGCGGGCGAGTTCCCCGCCGGCGAGGTACAGCTCTCCGACGACGCCGGGCGGCACCGGATGGAGCCGGCCGTCGAGGACGTGCGCGGCGCCGCCGGGCACGGGACGTCCCAGCCGGACCGGTTCGTCGAGGCCGACCGCCGGTGAGGTGACGCTGATGATCGTCGTCTCGGTGGGTCCGTAACCGTTGTGGAAGGCGGTGTGCGCGGCCCAGCGGTCCTTCTCGGCGTCGGGGACGGCTTCGCCGCCGACGAGCACGTTGGTGAACGGCAACGACGCGGGGTCGGGTAGTGAGGCGGCCACGGAGGTCACCAGGAATGCGTGTGTCGTGCGATGCGTCGAGACGAAGTCGGCCAGTTCACGCCCACCGTAGATCTCCGGCGGGACGACGACGAGTGTGGCCGCGCTGCCGTAGGCGCCGAGGATCTCGAGGATCGCGGCGTCGAAGGCGGGTGAGCTGATACCCAGCCATCGGGCCTGCGGCCCCGAACCGTGACGGTCACGCAGCACTGCGGCCACGCCGGCCAGGCCCCGGTGGGTGACGAGCACACCCTTGGGCATCCCGGTCGAACCCGAGGTGAAGATCATGTACGCACCGTCGTCGGGGTACACCGGGCGCCGGATCGCGGGAGCCGGCCGAGGCGCTCGGGACCTCAGCTCGGCGGCCCGGTCGGCGTCGAGAAGCATCCAGTGCACCCCGGCCGACGTCTGCACCGAGCCGTCGGTGAGACCCACCTTGGCGCGTGCGCCTCCCACCACGCGGGCGATGCGATCCGCGGGATGGCGGGGATCGACCGGGCAGTACACCGCACCGGTCTTGGCGATCGCCCACAGCGCGAGTTGTACCCGTGCCGACCGTCCCAGTGCGCACACGACGACGTCGTCCGGACCGACGCCGTGCTCGGTGAGTTCGGCAGCGAGATGCGAACTCGCGTGGTCCAGCTCGTCATACGTCCAGCTGCCGAGCTCGTCGATGACGGCGGGGTGGTCGCCGCGGGACCGGACGGCGGCGGCGAACAGTTCGGGCAGGGTCACGACGGCCGGGTCCGGGTCACCGGAGACCAGCGGCCCCGTGTCCTCGTCGATGGCGAGCAGATCGAGATCGCCGACCGGCGTCGCGGTGTCGGCGACCGCGTGGACGAGGAGGCCGACGAATCGGTCGGCCAGGCGCCGGGCGTCGGCATCGTCGTAGAGGTCGGTGGCGTAGGTGAGGGTGCCGCGCCAGGGTGCGCCCGCCGCCCCGTCGGTGCGCACCGCGACCGTGAGGTCGAACTTGGCAGAGTCGTCCGTCACGGGCACCGGACTGATGTCGAGGCCGGCGAGCTCGGTCGCCAAACTCGCAGGCAGCGTTGCGGTCTCGGCGGTGTCGGTCGTCGTCAGCAGGACCTGGACGAGCGGCGCGTACGACGCGGCCCGGGTGATCCCGAGCGCGTCGATCACCTCGTCGAACGGCACGTCGGCATGTGCGAGGGCGTCGAGGTCGCCGTCGCGGATCTCGTGGAGGAGGTCGGCGAACGCTTCCTCCGCCGCGACCCGGCTGCGCAGGGCGACGGTGTTGACGAACATGCCGATCAGGTCGTCGGTCTCGCCGTCGCGGCCGGCGGTGGCGGTGCCGATGACGATGTCTCCGCTCCCGGAGAGGCGGCTCAGGAGTGCCGCGAGCGCGGCGTGCAGCACCATGAACGTCGTGGTCCCGGTGGCACGGGCGAGATCGGCGGCGGCCGACGCGGTGCGGCCCGGAATCGTGAAATCGACCGTGGCACCGCGGGTGTCGCGAGTCGACGGCCGCGGGTGTGTGGTCGGGAGCTCGAGGAGCGCCGGAGCACCGGCGAGGCGGTCCGCCCACCACTGGCGTCGGGTGGCCGCGGTCGCGTCGCCCTGCCGGAGTTCCAGGACGTGGTCGGCGTACTGGCGAGGCAAGGGCGCCCAGTCCGGTGCGCGGCCGTCACGTCGCGCGACATAGGCGGTGAGCAGGTCGCGGGCCAGGACCGGTCCCGACGCACCGTCCGCTGCTATGTGGTGAATCGCAAGCACGAGCAGTGCGCCGTCGGCCGGGTCGCGGTGCAGACGTGCCCGCACCGGCAGGTCCCGGGTGAGGTCGTACGGCACCACGGTGACGGCCATCGCCTCGGCGTCGGAATCGACCAGACGCCAATCGAAGTCGACATCGTCGGTGATGACCTGGTGCGGTCGGCCGTCCGGCCCGAGAGGATAGGTGGTCCGCAGGATCTCATGCCGCGCGATCACATCACCGATCGCGGACCGGACGTCATCGGCGTCGACCTGCCCGCGGATACGGAATCCGAACGGGATGATGTACGAGGCGGCGTCGGGTTCGTACTGGTTGATGAACCACATACGTCGTTGCGCACTGGAGAGCGGCAGGACGTCGGGACGCGGCGACGATGCCCTCTCGCCCACCTCCGGGCCTAGCGCCGCGGGATCGGCGCCGGAACGTTCGACGCGGGCGGCGAGGCCGCGAACGGTCGGTTCGTCGAAGACATCCCGCACGGTGACCGGGACGCCGAGTGTTCGTGCCAGTCGTGACGCGAGACGGGTTGCTGCCAACGAGTTCCCGCCGGCGTCGAAGAAGCTGGTGCCGGCCGAGACCTCGTCGACCCCGAGCACATCGGCGAAGACGTCGGCGACGGCGATCTCGGCGGGTGTCGACGGGGCGACGTACTCGTCGGCCGCGTACATCGGAAGCGGGAGTGCCTTGCGATCGATCTTGCCCGCGGTGTTCGACGGCATCTCGTCGAGGATCACCCAGGACGTCGGACGCATGTAGCCCGGCAGTTTCTCGGCAACGGTCCGGACGACATCGAGATCGACGTCGGCGCCGGTCAGATGAGCGACGAGCTGCTCGCCGGCGGGCAGTGCCATCACGGACGCCACCACCTGGGTCACGCCGGGTGCGGTCTGCAGGACCGACTCGATCTCCCCCAACTCGATCCGCTGCCCCCGCAACTTCACCTGAAAATCACTACGCCCCAAATACTCCAACTCACCAACACCAGACCACCGCACCCGATCACCCGTCCGATACAACCGCGAACCCCACCCACCAAACGGATCCGCCACAAACCGCTCCGCAGTCAACCCCGACCGCGACGCATACCCCCGAGCCACCTGCACCCCACCCAGATACAACTCACCCACCACACCCACCGGAACCGGCCGCAACCGCGAATCCAACACCCACACCGACACATTCGGCACCGCACGACCAATCGGCACCACCACCTCACCACCGCCGACCACATACGACGTCACATCCACCGCAGCCTCAGTCGGCCCATACAAATTCACCACCCGCACACCAGGCACCAACCCCCGCAACCCCTCCACACCCGCAACACCCAACGCCTCACCCGAACAGAACACCTGCCGCAACGACCCCAAACCCACACCACCCGAACCACCCAGCGCATCAACAAACACCGACAACATCGACGGCACAAAATGACACACCGACACACCAAACCGCTCCACCACCGACGCCACATACCACGGATCCCGATGCCCACCCGGCTCCGCCACCACCACCGAAGCACCAACCATCAACGGCCAGAACAACTCCCACACCGACACATCAAACGACACCGGCGTCTTCCACAACACCACATCATCACCAGTCACCCCGAACAACGACTGCATCCACCCCAACCGATTCACCACCGCCCCATGCGACACCGTCACACCCTTCGGCCGACCCGTCGACCCAGACGTGAACAACGTGTACACACCCACCAACGGCGACAACACCCCCACCTCATCCACCACCGCACCCAACTCCACACCACCATCAACACCCGAAACACCCGACCCCACACCACAATCCACCACCAACCGCTCCACACCAGAAGGCACCACCACCTCCTCAGACCCCCGCGTCAACACCACACCCACACCCGCCGTCGACAACATGTAACCCACCCGCTCCACCGGCGCATCCACCTCCACCGGCACATACCGCCCACCCACAACCACCACCGCATGCACCGCCACCAACAACTCCAACGACCGCGACATCACCACCCCAACAGCAGAATCCACCCCCACACCCACACCCAACAACCGCCGCGCAACCCCCGCCACCAAACCACCGAACTCCCCATACGACACCACCCGATCCCCACACCACACCGCCACCTGCGACCCCGACAACCCCACCCGCTCAGCCACCACCGAACCCACCGAACGACCACCCCACCCCAACTCCACCACCGCGCCCCGCGACCAGTCCGCGATGGCGGCACGCTCGGTCGCGTCGGCGAGGTCGATGTCGCCGACCACCACCGTGTCGTCGGCGAGGCCGGTGGTGAGGACGTCGACGATCCGCTCACCCAGACGGCGGACGGTGCGATCCTCGAAGAGGTCGGTGGCGTAGACAATCCGCCCGGACAGGGCGGTCAGGTCGCCGGCCGCGTCGCGTGCGGCCGTCATTCCGATCATGAGGTCGAATCGCGCGGCGGGAACACCCTCCTCGACGGGCGTGACCGTCAGGCCGGGCACCGAGATGTCGCCGATCGCGGACTGTTCCAGCGTCAGCATCACCTGGGCGAGGGGTGCGAACGCCTCGCTGCGGGTCGGGGCGAGTACGTCCACGAGGTGCTCGAAGGGGACGTCGGCAGCCGCGAACGCGTCGAGGTCGGTGTCGCGGACCTGCCCGATCACCTCGCCGAACGTGGCACCCGGGTCGACCTGGGTGCGCAGGACGACGGTGTTGACGAACATGCCGACCAGGGCATCGAGTTCGGCGCGACCACGACCTGCGACCGGCGTCGCGAGTGCGATGTCGGAGGAACCCGCCAGGCGGGACAGCACGACCGCGACGGCGGCGTGCACCACCATGAACGCGGTGACCCCATGGCGACGTGCGAACCCGTCGATCGACGACGCGAGTCCCTCGGGCACCTCGAATTCCGCGACGGCACCGTGGAGCGATGCCACCTGCGGCCGCGGACGATCAGTCGGCAGTTCGAGTACATCGGGCAGGTCCGCGAGCTCCTCCTGCCACCACCGGGCCCGGCGACCGAGCGCAGAGTCCGGATCGTCCACCGACCCGAGGACGCGCTGTTGCCAGAGGGCGACATCCGCGTACTGGACGTCCAGCGGGGGGCGTTCGGGCGCATGTCCCGCCGTACGCGCGGCATAGGCGTGCAGCAGGTCGTCGACGAGCGGTCGCAGGGATTCACCGTCCGCCGCGATGTGGTGGAGGACCACGACCAGGAGGTGGTCGTCGGACTCGGCGACGATCCCGGCACGGATCGGCAGGTCGCGGGTGACGTCGAAGCCGGCGGAGGTGAGGGTCTCGACGTCCTCGTCGCACCACCACTGGTCCACGGTCACCTCGTCGGCGGACGCGATGTCCTGCCATGGCCGACCGTCGAGGTCCTGCGGGTACCGGGTGCGCAGCACCTCGTGCCGGGTGATCACGTCGGCGAGCGCGGCGCGCAGGGCCACGGTGTCGAGCCGACCGCGCAGCCGCATCGCGAACGGGATGTTGTAGGCGGGTGACGCCGGATCGAACTGGTTGATGAACCACATCCGCTGCTGCGCCGCCGACAGGGGCGGGCGCGACGGACGCGGGATCGATCCCAGTTCCGGGAGGTCATCGCCGGAAGGCGACGGCGCGACGACCGAATCATCACCGCGACGCTCGTCGACCCACTCGGCCATGGCACGGACGGACGGGGCGTCGAACAGTTCACGAACGGTGAACGGCAGCGAGAACATGTGCGAGAGCCGGGCGGCGACCCTGGTGGCGGACAACGAGTGCCCGCCGATCTCGAAGAAGCTGTCGGTGACCGACACCCGCTCGACGGCCTGGTCGAGGACGTCGGCGACGATCTCGACGATCAGGCGTTCGGTGTCCGACCCCGGCGCAACGATCTCTCGCGGACCGAGCTCCGGTGCGGGAAGCGACTTCCGGTCGATCTTCCCGGATGTTCCGAGCGGCATGTCGTCGAGCACGACCACGGTGTCCGGCACCATGTACGGCGCGAGGCGACGCGCCGCATGTTCACGTACCTGCGTCACGTCGGCATCCCCGGAGACGTAGGCGACGAGGAGGTCGTCGCGCACCAGAACCGCGGCGGCGACGACGCCGGGTGCGGTCTGCAGCACCGACTCGATCTCCCCCAACTCGATCCGCTGCCCCCGCAACTTCACCTGAAAATCACTACGCCCCAAATACTCCAACTCACCAACACCAGACCACCGCACCCGATCACCCGTCCGATACAACCGCGAACCCCACCCACCAAACGGATCCGCCACAAACCGCTCCGCAGTCAACCCCGACCGCGACGCATACCCCCGAGCCACCTGCACCCCACCCAGATACAACTCACCCACCACACCCACCGGAACCGGCCGCAACCGCGAATCCAACACCCACACCGACACATTCGGCACCGCACGACCAATCGGCACCACCACCTCACCACCGCCGACCACATACGACGTCACATCCACCGCAGCCTCAGTCGGCCCATACAAATTCACCACCCGCACACCAGGCACCAACCCCCGCAACCCCTCCACACCCGCAACACCCAACGCCTCACCCGAACAGAACACCTGCCGCAACGACCCCAAACCCACACCACCCGAACCACCCAGCGCATCAACAAACACCGACAACATCGACGGCACAAAATGACACACCGACACACCAAACCGCTCCACCACCGACGCCACATACCACGGATCCCGATGCCCACCCGGCTCCGCCACCACCACCGAAGCACCAACCATCAACGGCCAGAACAACTCCCACACCGACACATCAAACGACACCGGCGTCTTCCACAACACCACATCATCACCAGTCACCCCGAACAACGACTGCATCCACCCCAACCGATTCACCACCGCCCCATGCGACACCGTCACACCCTTCGGCCGACCCGTCGACCCAGACGTGAACAACGTGTACACACCCACCAACGGCGACAACACCCCCACCTCATCCACCACCGCACCCAACTCCACACCACCATCAACACCCGAAACACCCGACCCCACACCACAATCCACCACCAACCGCTCCACACCAGAAGGCACCACCACCTCCTCAGACCCCCGCGTCAACACCACACCCACACCCGCCGTCGACAACATGTAACCCACCCGCTCCACCGGCGCATCCACCTCCACCGGCACATACCGCCCACCCACAACCACCACCGCATGCACCGCCACCAACAACTCCAACGACCGCGACATCACCACCCCAACAGCAGAATCCACCCCCACACCCACACCCAACAACCGCCGCGCAACCCCCGCCACCAAACCACCGAACTCCCCATACGACACCACCCGATCCCCACACCACACCGCCACCTGCGACCCCGACAACCCCACCCGCTCAGCCACCACCGAACCCACCGAACGACCACCCCACCCCAACTCCACGACCGCACCCCGCGACCACGTCTCGACCGTGCCGCGCATCTCCGCGGGCATCGGGTCGAGCGCCGCAACGGGCGTGTCGGGGTCGTCGGCGAGCAACTGCAGGAGATCGACCAGCGATGCCGCGATCACCTCGGCGACCTCGGCGTCGACGGCGGTCAGATCGGCTTTCACAGTGAGCGACAGCTCGTCGGCGTCCGGGGCGGCGATGAGCGCGAGCGGATAGTGGGTCGCGTCCGAGGTGGTCACGTCGCGGATCTCGAGCCCTGACGTGCGCGATCCCTCCAGCACGGTTCCCGTGTCGACTGGATAGGACTCGTAGACGACCAGGGTGTCGAAGAGCGCGGGATGCCCGGAGGCGCGGGTGATCTCGCCCAGACCGAGGAACTGGTGGTCGACGAGCCCGGTACGGGAAGCGTGGAGCGTCGTCACCAGATCGGCGACCGTCCGGTTCGGGTCGACGTCCGCGACGACGGGCACCGTGTTGATGAAGAGACCGATCATGGCATCGGCCCCGTCGAGGTCGGCCGGCCGACCCGACACCGTCTCGCCGAAGACGACGCGTTGTTCTCCGGTCAGTCGCGACAGCAGGATCGACCAGGCCGCGTGGAGTGCGGTGCTCGTGGTGCTGCCGAGTTGCCGGACCCGTTCCTCCAGCCGGGCACGGCCGGCGGCGTCCAGGCGCGCGGCGATCTCGTACGGACGGCGCTCCTCCTGGCGGGCGCGGGCGGCGTGGTGGGGCGCGACCACAGTGGGCGTGACGTCGGCGACAACGTTCTGCCACGCAGTGAGGGCGGCGGCACGATCTCGGCGATCCAGCCAATTGAGGTAGGACTCCATGTCGGTGGCCGGGGTGACCGCGGGACGGCCGAGATGTGCGGCGAGGAGATCGGCGACGAGGATCGGCCCGGACCACCCGTCGAGGATGATGTGGTGCGCGGTGATCACGACGGTGTGTGCGGGACCGGCGATGCTGTGGTGCGAGACGGCGGTGAACCTGATCAGCGGCGGCGAATCGAGGTGGAACGGCCTGGTGCGATCCTCTTCGGCGAGTTCGGCGATGCGCTCCGCCGCATCCGCGAGCTCTGCTGCCGTGAGGTCGATGCCGCGGAAGTCGGGGTCCGTCACCACCGCGTGATCCGCCGGCGGGATCACCACGACGGGTCGGCCCGACCCGGTCCGGGTGAACGCGGACCGCAGGACCCGTTGGCGCGCCAGCAGTTCGCGGATCGCCGGAAGCAACGCGGTCGGCGCGTGCTCACCGGCGAACTCGATGATCGACTGTGTGACATAGGGGTCGGTCGGATGCCCGGCGCCGTCGAACCCAGGGCCGTCGAACTCAGGGGTACCCGCGAGACGTTCGGCTTCGTAGATCAACCCCTTTTGCAGCGGGGTCGGCGGCCAGATCGCCGGCGCGGTGTGGGAACGTCCCGCCGAGTACCTCTCGACCAGATCGTCGATCTCGGTCTGCGAGACTCCCCCGCCGATGACGTCGGTCTCGCTGGGCCCCGGATCCCCCACCGATTCCACGTATGCGGCCAGCGAGGACAGTGCGGCATCCCATCGAGAGGCGATGTCGTCGAGGACGTCGCGACCGAGTACCGCTTCGGGCGCCGAGAGATCCAGTCGCAACGTGCGCCCACGCGGGGACGGCACCGTCCCCATGGTTGCGGTGAGCGCGGCGAGAGCAGTCATGTTGCCGGTCGCCGACGGCGGGAGCAACGGCGCGTCGCCGACCGGGAGGAACTCGGTGGCCGGCGTGTCGGCGTCGTCCGAACCGGCCAGACTTCCCAGGTAATTGACGGTCACCGGCGGCAACGGGCGGTCACGGAGGGGCGACCCAGGCCGTGACCAGCGCAGCGGACCGAACGCGATGCCGTTGTCCGGCATGCGTTTCTGCCGGTCCTTGAGGGACTTGAGGATCGTCGCCAGGTCGCGTCCGGGTGAGGTTCCGGCCTCGGGGATCTCGACGCCGACCGGGACGAAGGAGGTGAACCAGCCGACGGTCTCGCTCAGGTCGGCGCCCGGGGCGACGGACTCCTCGCGCCCATGGTTCTCCAGGAGCATCGACACCGTGCGGGCGTCGTACCCGAGTCGACCGGCGGCCGTCCCGGTGGCGAGGGCGTAGGCGAGGGCCGCGGCGACCACGGTGTCGGCGCGGGCGCCGAACGCATCCGCGACCCGACCCAGCACGGACTCGGTGCGATCGGGTCCGACGACGTGGGTCGTGGAGACGCTGGTTCGCAACCGATCTCGGACGGGATCGAGCACCGAGTCGGACGACGGTGGCAGCTGTTCGGTCCACCAGTCGATCTCGTGCTCGCGGTCGGCGAGTTCGGACAACACCTGCGCCCACCGGCGGAAAGACGTCCCGCGGGCGGTGACCTGCGGCTGGTCGCCGCTGCGGTACTGCCACCAGGCGCGGGCCAGGCCGGACACGATGGTCGGCCACGACACCGCGTCGACGCCGAGGTGATGGATCGCGATCACCAACCGGCCGACCGTGTCCCGGCCGTCGGCGACCCGCACTCCCACGGCCGCGACGAGTCGTCCCCGTTCGGGTGAGAGGGCGCCGAGAGCACGTCGATGCGCCTCTCGCACCGCCTCACCGAGAGTGGCTGCCGCAGAACCGGTGGCCGGCCGCGCCGGGTCGAGGATCTCGACCAGGACGTCGTCGGCGCTGCCGGCTCCGGCGATCACGACGGGATCGCCGTCCTCGCCGATCTGCAACGACGCGGTGAGCATCGGGTGCGCCGCCACCACCGCAGCGGTCACGGCGCGCAGGGCGTCTTCGTCGATGTCGGCCGGCAGGGTCAGCACCGTGCTCTGCGAGAAGTCGGCGATGTCGTCGAGCCCATCGGCGAGGTCGAGCATCCATGCCACGCCCGGCGTCGGCGCGACCGGTCCGATGCCGCCGCCGGACAGCTCGTCGAGCACCGCGTCGGGTTCGTGCCGGGACAGTTGCGCGAGGTCGCGGATCGTCGCGGCGCCGAACACGTCACGCGGGGTGAGACCGAAACCGGCGGCCCGCAGCATCGAGGTCAGGCGGATCGACGCGATCGAATCGCCGCCGAGAGCGAAGAACGAACTGGTCATCGGGACCTGTTCGACACCGAGGACGGCGGCGACGATCCCGGCGACGACGCGTTCGGTGTCCGTCGCCGGCTCCGCATCGGACCCGGTGTGCTCCAGCATGTCGAAATGCGGCGCGGGAAGCGCCTTCCGGTCGAGCTTTCCGGCGCTGCTGAGCGGCGCATCGAGCAGCGTCACCCACAGCGTGGGCCGCATGTAGGCGGGCAGCGAAGCCGCCACCGCCTCCCGCGCACGGCCGACGCTGTCGGCGCTCTCGGGTCCGATCAGGTACCCGACGAGATGCTCCGCGCCGCCCGGGGCCCGCGCCAGGGTCACCGCGGCCTGCCGTACCCCGGAGACGGTCGCGAGCACGGACTCGATCTCGCCCAACTCGATCCGCTGGCCGCGGAGCTTCACCTGGAAGTCGCTGCGGCCCAGGTACTCCAGCTCGCCGGAGCAGTTGCGGCGGACCAGGTCCCCGGTGCGGTAGAGCCTGTCCCCTCGCCCGAACGGGTCGGCGACGAAACGGTCCGCGGTCAGATCGGCGCGCCCGGCATACCCCCGGGCCAGCTGGACACCGCCGAGATACAGTTCGCCGGCGACGCCGGTCGGTACCGGTCGTAGACGGTCGTCGAGGACGAGGCTCTGCGTGTTCCAGATCGGCCGGCCCATCGGCACCACCTCGCGGTGATCGCCGAGGGTGGCGGCGGTGACCTCCACCGCGGCCTCCGTCGGACCGAAGAGATTGTGGACCCGCACCCGGGGCAGGACGGCGCGCACCGCGGCGAGGGTGGCCGGCGCCAGCGCCTCGCCCGAGCAGTAGAGGTGTCGCAGGCTCGGCAGCACCCCGCCCCCGGTGTGGTCGAGGACCTCGACGAAGACCGTCAGCAACGACGGGACGAAGTGCACGGTGGAGACCTGCTCGTCGTCTATCAGCCGGGCGATGGCGTGTGGGTCGAGGTGTGCATCGTCGGGTGCGATGACCATCCGGGCGCCGGTGATCGGCGGGGTGAAGAGCTCGGGCACCGACACGTCGAAGGTCGCCGGCGTCTTCAACAGGACCGCGTCGTCCGGGCCGATACCGAATTCCTGGATGCCCCAGAGCAATCGGTTCATCACGGCCCGGTGGGTCACGGTCACGCCCTTGGGCCGACCGGTGGACCCGGAGGTGAACAGGGTGTAGGCGGCGTGGTCGGCCAGGAGCGGCGCCCGCCGTTCGGCGTCGGTGACCGGGGTGGTGTCGAGATCCACCGGGTTGGTGGAATCGACGACGATCACCCGGTTCACGACGCCGCCGATCGTCGTACCGTCCGCTTCATCGGGGCCGGCCGCGCCGGGTGCGACGAGACCGATGGCCGCTCGCGCGGTGTCGATCATGTAGCGCACCCGGTCCACCGGCGCATCGGTGGCCACCGGGACGTACTGGCCGCCCGCGGCGAGGACCGCGTGGATCGCGACCACCAGTTCGACCGATCGCGGTATACACACGGCGACCCTGTCTTCCGGGCCGACGCCGGCGGCGATCAGCTCTCGCGCGACCACCGCCACCCGGGCGGCGAACTCCCGATGGGTGATCGACCGGCCGGCGCAGCGCAACGCGACCGCGTCCGGTGAGATCCGGGACCCGGCGACCACGGCATCCGCCAGTGTCTCCGGCAGCAGGGTCACGATGCGGCCGAGTCCGAGCTCGTACTGGGCTTGTTGCTGAGCCTCGGTGAGCAGCGGGATGTCCGCGACCGGCACGTCGAGGTCGCGGGCCAGAACGGTGAGGGTGGACTCCAGCGCGGAGGAGATCATCTCCGCGGTGTCCCGGTCGAACAGGGCGGTGGCGTACGTGATCGACCCTGCGAGCGTCCCGTCGACGCCCTCGCGGGTACCGATGGTGAGGTCGAACTTCGCGGTGGTGTCGTCGATCTCGACGAACTCGGCGGTCAGGTCCCCCATGGTCATGCCGGCCACGACCGGCTCGGCACCGGCGGCGTGCACCAGCATCACCTGTGCCAGCGGCTCGACGTTCTCCGTGCGCGGCGGATCGACGGCGTCGACGACGCGCTCGAACGGCACCTCGGCGTGATCGAAGGCGGTCAGGTCGGCCAGCTTGACCCGGTCGAGGAGGGCCCCGCCGGTGAGCTGCGGATCCACGTCGACGCGCAGTACGACGGTGTTGACGAACATCCCGATCAGCTCGTCGAGGACGCGGTGCCCACGTCCCGCGACCGGGGTCGCGACCGCGATCTCGGCGGTCGACGTCAGCCGCGCCAGAACAGCCGCCACCGCGGTGTGCAGGACCATGAACAGCGTCGCACGCTGCTCGGAGGCGCGGCGGCGAAGACCGGCGACCACCGGCGCCGGCAACGACCACCGCACGGTCGCCGCACTGCGATCGGGTTCGACGGTGCGCGGCCGGTCCACGGGCAGCGGCAGGACATCCGGCAGCCCCCGCAACTGCTGCGTCCAGTAGGACAACTGGCGTGACATCTCCGAGTCCGGGTCGGCCGGATCTCCGAGCCGATGCCGTTGCCACACCGCGTAATCCGCGTACTGCAGGGTCAGCGGCGTCCACTGCGGAGCCTGGCCGCTGCGGCGTGCGTCGTAGGCCTCGACGACCTCGCGGGCGAGGATGGGCGCGGACTCGCCGTCGGCGGCGATGTGGTGGAGCGCGATCACGAGTACGTGATCGGTGTCCGTGGAGCTGAGGATCCGCGCACGCAGAGGGAGATCGCGGGTCACGTCGAACGGTTGTGAGATCGTGGCGGTGATCTCCTCGGCGACCAGGCTGTCCGGCGCGATCCCGGAGATGACGGTGTGTCCGACCGGGACCAGGCCGGGGTGAGACTTGCGCATCACCTGGATGGGTTCGGCTGCGTCTGTTGCTTCCGGATCGGTGGGATAGATCGTGCGGAGCACTTCGTGCCGCTCGGCCACGTCGTTGATCGCCTCGTGCATCGCGTCCACGTCGAGGTCGCCGTGCAGTCGCACGACGATGGGGATCACATATGCGGCAGAGCCCGGGTCGAACTGGTTGAGGAACCACATCCGCCGCTGGGCGTAGGACAACGGGACCGGTTCGGGTCGCGCCATCACGCCGGGCACGGGACCGGTTGCGCGACCATCGATCCCGCCGGTGTCGAGCAGCGTCCCGAGGGCCTCGACGGTCGGGGCCTCGAAGATCACCCGCACCCCGATCTCGACACCGAACTCCGCGCCGAGGCGCGCGACCACTCGGGTCGCGGACAGCGACGTACCGCCGAGATCGAAGAACGAGTCGAGCGCCGAGACGCCCGGGCCGCCGGCCGCGCCCTCCATGCCGAGGACCTCGGCGAAGACCGCCGCGACCGCGCGTTCGGTGTCGGTGCGCGGTTCGAGGTGGACGCCACTGGAGAACTCGGGTGCCGGCAGTGCGGCGCGGTCGAGTTTGCCGGTCGCCGCGAGGGGGATCTCGTCGAGCGGGACGATCGCGGTCGGCACCATGTGCGCAGGCAGATGGCGGGCCGCATGGGCGGTCAGCGCCGGCACGTCGACGGCCGCGCCGTCGCTGCCGTGGACCCAGGACACCAGCACGGTCTCACCCGACGTCGGGTGCGCGATACCGGCGGTGGTCGAGAAGTCGACCGCGGCAGAGCTTTCCAGGACGGCGTCGATCTCGCCCGTCTCGATCCGGAATCCGCGGATCTTCACCTGGAAGTCGCTGCGGCCGAGGAAGTCGAGTTCCCATCGGCCGTCCCGGCGGCGCAGGCGGACGAGGTCACCGGTCCGGTACATCCGCTCACCCGGCCGCCCGAACGGTGCGGCGACGAACCGCTCAGCGGTCAGCGCGGTCTGGTTCAGGTAGCCGACGGCCAGCGCCGGGCCGACGAGATACAGCTCGCCCGCGACGCCGGGCGGGACCGGATGGAGTCGCGCGTCGAGAACGAGTACACCCACACCCGCGATGGGACCGCCGATGGTGACGGGTCGTCCCGGACGCATCGCGGCGGAGGCGGTCGACCAGATCGTCGCCTCGGTGGGCCCGTAGAGGTTGTACATCGCACGCCCGTCCGACCAGGCGCGGACGAGCTCGGGTGAGCAGGCGTCGCCGGCGACGCACACCACCCGGAGGTCGGGGAACACCTCGGCGGCGGGCACCGTTGCCAGCGCACTCGGCGTGATCGTCAGGTGCGAGACGGACTCGTCGGCGATGACCGACGCCAGTTCGCGGCCGCCGGTGACCCAAGGCGGCACCACGACCATCGTCGAGGCCCCGGCAACCGCGACGAGAGTCTCGAACACCGAGGCGTCGAATCCCGGTGCGGCAAAACGCAGTACCCGTGACTCCGGGCTCAGGCCGAATCGGGACCGGGCGTCGGCGACCAGATCCGCGAGTCCGCGGTGCGAGACCGCGACGCCCTTGGGTCGCCCGGTCGAGCCCGAGGTGAAGATGATGTAGGCGGTGTCGTCGATCCGATCGTCGGGCACCGGATCGTCGAGGGCAACCGGCTGCGATGCCCACCGGGTGGGATCGGTCAGGTCGACGAGGTCGTCGACGAGGAGCCAGGTCGTGCCGTCGTCGGCCTCGGCCCGTGCGTCCGAGGAGCCCGGCGCACCGGGCGCCGAACTCGTGACGCCGAGCGTCGCGGCCAGCGTGCCGGTCATGTAGCGGATGCGTTCGGCGGGCTGCGACGGGTCGATGAGACCGACCGCGGCGCCGGTGCGGACGATGGCCCAGAAGGCCACCGTGCCTAACAACGATCGCGGCACGGCCAGCGCGATCACCGCGCCCGGTCGTGCGCCCCGCGACCGCAGTTCCGCGGCGACCAGTCGTGTGGCGATGTCGAGTTCGGCGTAGGTCAGGGTGGTGTCACCGTCGGTGACCGCGACACCGTCGGGGTTGCGGGCCGCCGCGGCGTCGAACAGCCCGGGCAGCGTGACCTTCTTCTCGGCCAGGGCCGGTGAGCTCAGGAGAGCCGGGGCGTCGTCGGGCTCCCCGGTCGGGAGGTCACCGATCGGGGTCTGCGGCGATTCGACGACCGCATGCGCGATGGACAGCAGACGACGCGCCAGATCGGCGACGGTGTCGGTGTCGAACAGCGCCGTCGCATAGGTGATCACGACCGGGGTGTCCTCGTCGCGGGGTCGACCGGGCGGGTCGACGACCGTCACCTGCAGGTCGACCTTGGCGCTGGTGACCGGGGCCTCGAGTTCGGAGACGACCAGACCGGGGAGTTCGATCCTCGGCCGGTCGGTGTTCTGGAAGGCGAGCGCCACCTGGAACAGCGGCGGGTGTGCGGTGCTGCGGGCGGTCGTCACCTCCTCCACGACCGTCTCGAAGGGCAGGTCGGCGTGATCGAGTGCGGCGATGTCGGTCTCGCGGCAGGCCGCGAGGACCGTGGCGAAGTCCGCATCGCGGCGCAGGGGCGTGCGCAGCGCGAGGGTGTTGACGAACATCCCGATGAGGCCGTCGAGCCGACGGTCGCCGCGACCCTCCACCGGTGTGCCGATCACCAGATCGGTGCTGCTTCCCGACCGCAGGAGGGTGACCGCGAGAAGCGCGTGCACGCACATGAACATGGTCGCGTCGTGCCGGTCGGCGAGTTCGCGCAGGCGTGACCAGGTCGCCGCATCGATCACCGTCGACAGTTCCGCACCGCTCTCGTCGCGCAGAGCCGACCGCGGGCGATCCAGCGGCAGATCGGTGAGTTCCGGGGCGTCGGCGAGTTGCGTTCTCCAGTAACCGAGTTGGCGTACCGCAAGCGACTCGGGGTCGGTGAGATCACCGAGGATCTCGTGATGCCACACCGCATAGTCGGCGTAATGCACCGGCAGCGGGGACCATTCGGGCGCATGACCGGACTGCCGCGCCTGGTAGGCCTCGACGAAATCGGCCACCAGCGGCGCCATCGACCCACCGTCGCCGATGATGTGATGGACGACCAGGACGAGCACCCACTCGTCGTCGGCGACCCGGATGAGGCGCGCGCGCACCGGTGCTTCCCGCTCGAGGTCGAAACCGCGGGTGACGATGTCGGCGACGGTCGCGGTCACCCCGGCAGACCCGGAGCCGCGCATGTCGATCGGCGGATCCACCCGCGCGTCGTGCCGGGCGGTGTCGGGATCGTCGACGATCTGCTGCGGAACGCCGTCGACGGCGACGAACCGCGTGCGCAACGTTTCATGGCGGGCGATCAGGTCATCGAGGGCCGCGGCCACCGAAGCGGGTTCCAGGCGTGGGCCGGGCAGATCGGCGGTGGACTGGCCGCGCAGGCGCAGGACGGCCGGGATGAGATAGGCCGGTCCGCCCGGGTTCATGGTCTCCAGGAACCAGATCCGTCGCTGGGCAGGCGACAGCGGAAGCGGACCGGTCCGCTCCACCGGACGCAACGGCGGTCGCGTGGACTCCTGCCGGTCGCCCTCGGCGAGACGCGTGTCGATCGCCGTGGCGAGTGCGCGGACCGTGGGGGTCGTGAACAGATCGCGTGCCGCCACCGTGGTCCCGAAGTCCTCGGCGGCGCGTGCGGCGACGCGGGTCGCGGTAAGCGAGTTGCCGCCGAGGTCGAACAGTGATGCGGTGACACTGATCTCGGTCTCGCCGAGGATCTCCGCGAGGAGGGCGGCGAGCCGTTCCTCGGTGGGTGTGGCCGGTGGTTCGTGGGTTCCGGTGTCGTCGGTGGTGTCCGGTTCGGGCAGGACCGCGCGGTCGAGCTTGCCGTTGACCGTGAGCGGCAGCGCGTCGAGCCACACGAACAGGGTCGGCACCATGTACTCCGGCAGCGCGGCAGCGAGCCGGTCCCGGACGGTCGCCTCGTCCGGGGCTCTGCCGGCCGTGGGAACGAGGTAGCCGACGAGATGCTCGGTGTCGCCGCGCATCCGGATGTCGGCGCCGGCCGCGTCGATGCCGTCGATCGCGGACATCGCCGACTCGACCTCGCCGAGTTCGATGCGGAAACCGCGCAGCTTCACCTGTCCGTCGCGGCGGCCGACGAATTCGATCGATCCGTTGCGGGCGACACCGACGTCACCGGTCCGGTACATCCGACTGCCCGGCGGACCGAACGGGTCGGCGACGTAGCGTGTCGCCGTCAGACCGTGGCGTCGCAGGAAGCCCCGGGTGACCTGGAGGCCAGAGACGTACAGTTCGCCGGGCACACCGTCGGGCAGCGGCGCGAGCCGGCCGTCGAGGACATGCACTCGGGAACCCAGTAGCGGCCCACCGATGTCGGAAGCCGTTGCTGCGTCGACGAATCCGCGGGTCAGCTCGCGTCTCGTCATGTAGACGGTCGTCTCGGTCGGCCCGTACATGTTGTTGAGCTGAGGACCGGGGACGTCTGCCCCCGGTCTGGTCGGCGAACCGTCGGCGGTCCGGTCGGCCTGCCACTTGCGCACGTGCTCGTAGTCGAGGAGCTCCCCCGAGAAGTGGAGGCGTCGAACCGATTCCGGGAGCGCCGAGCCGTGGGGCGGCCGTACCGCCGCCGCGAACTGGTAGAAGGACGAGGGGGTGAAGTTGACGATCGTGACGCCCTCGCGGTCGAACACCTCGACCACGTCGTCCGGGGCACGGGTGGTGGCGTGGTCGAGCACGACGAGACGCCCCCCGGCGAGCAGAGCCGCCCAGATCTCCCCCACCGACACGTCGAAGGCGTAGGAGTGGAACATCGACCACACGTCGTCGGGAGTGCTCTCGACCAGGGCGTCGAGCGCGACGACCAGGGAGATCACGTTGTCGTGGGTGACCACGACGCCCTTGGGTACACCCGTCGAACCGGAGGTGTACATGACGTAAGCACTCGAATGGGCCCCGACGCGGTCGGGAAGACGTGCTGCCGGGAGCGGTTCGGCCCAGGAAAGCAGCTCGTCGGGTGTCGAGATGCGAGCGGGCATGTCCGTCCACGCGGCCGAGGTGTCGGGGTCGGCGAGGACGAGCACCGGCGCGGCGTCGTCGACGATGGTGCGCAACCGCGCGATGGGATGTGTCCGGTCGAGCGGCAGGTACGCCGCACCGGTCTTGAGTACCGCTAGCAGTGCGACGACGAGATCGGCCGACCTCGGCATCGCCACGCCCACCAGGGTTTCCGGCCCGGCGCCGGCCGCGGCGAGCGCACGCGCCAGCCGCTCGGTCCGGTCGTCGAGGTCGCGGTAGGTGATCGTCGCGCCGTCGAGATCGGTGAGCGCCGCGGCGTCGGGACGCCGGTGCGCCGACACCCGGAAAAGGCCCGGGAGCGACTCGACGTCGCCTGTGCCGAGCACATGGTCGATCCGGCGGTCCAGGTCGGCGAGGACCTCCCCGGCGGTCGCCGCCAGTTGTGCCGGGGTCCTTCCCGTCCGCGGCAACAGCGCGGTGACCGTCGCGCGTACCGCCGGGGTCGGGTCGACGCCACGCGCGGCCAGGGTGGTCGCCGCGACCGTCACCCGGCGGTGGAACTCGCGGAACGTCACCGGCCCGTTGGCCCCGACCATCGCCTCGGCGTCGGCGGCGTGGGTCGCGGCGAAGGTGAGCCTGCGCAGCGCCGTCGGCTGTGTGGACCCCGCGGACGTGCGCGCCCCGACGCTGCGCGAAACCGAGGTGTCCGACGTCACGCGGGCTCCACCCGGTTCCGTCGTGGTTCACCGGGGATTGCGTCACCGGGCACTGCGTCGACGCGCCCGGACAGGGCGGTCGTCGCCGCGGTGCGGACGCACGCGAACACCTCGTCGATGGTCCGGTCGGCGTCGGCGAGGAGCGTGGTGACCGCGACCGTCAAGGCCTCCGACGGGTCCTCGTCCGGCACGGAGAACGCCATGGCCACCGAGGTGGCCTCGAGATCGGCGAACGTGACCGAGGGTGCCCCGGGGATGCCGATCACCGCATCCGGCGCCGTCGCCGCGACCGTGGACACGAGTTCGTGCAGCGGCTGCTCGGCGTCGACGATCTCGGCCGACTGCCCGTCGGCCCAGATCGACAGGTCGCCCACCGGCGTCCCCGGCCGGGCGGCGATGTCGATGAGCAGGTTCTGGTATCGCTCCGCGATCCGTTCGGCTCCGGCACGGTCGAAGAGGTCGGTGTCGTAGGCGATCTGGCCACCGAGCGCACCACCCCGGTCCACCCCGTCGAGGTCGTCGGGGTACACCATGATCTCGAGGTCGACCTTGGCCGCCAGAGACGACGACGGTCGCAGACGAACGGACAGACCATCGAGGCTCATCGCGGGGATGTCGAGGTTCTGGTACGAGAGCATGACCGAGAACAGCGGGTTGTGCCGGCCCCGGCGAGCCGGTCCCTTCCCGACGCGGTTCAGGTGGTCGACGATCTGGTCGAAGGCGACGTCGGCGTGGGCGAGGTCGGTGACGTCCTCGGTCCGTACGCGTCGCAGCAGCTCGTCGAACGGTTCGTCGAGACGCAGACGGGTACGCAGCGGCACCGTGGTCGCGAGCATGCCGACCATGTCGGCGAGAGCGGGATCGTCGCGGCCCGCGAACGGCGTGCCGATCACGACGTCCTCGCGGCCGGAAAGCCGGCCGATCAACACGGCGAGCGCTGCGTGCATCACCACGAACTGCGTCGTGTTGTTCACGCGCGCAAGGTGTTTGAGCACCGTCGCGGTCTCCGGCGGGACACTCACGTCGACCACGTCTCCGCGGTGCCGGGGTTCCACGGGACGCGGCCGGTCCGTCGGGATCACGGCGGGTTCACGGACCGTCCCGAGGCGTTGCTCCCAGTACTCCAGCTGGGCCTGCTCCTCGGTGATTCCGCCGGACGCCTCGGACGACAGTCGCTCGGCGTGCCAGATCGCGTAGTCGGCGTACTGCACCCGCACCGGGTTCACGACCGCGGTCCAGGGACCCGCCTGCCCATCGATCCGGGCGCGGTAGGCGGTGGTGAGGTCGCGGGCCAGCGGCCGCAACGAACCGCCGTCGGCGTTGATGTGGTGCACCACGAAGACGAGGAGGTGACGGTCGGCGGCGAGCCGGAGGATCGCAGCACGGACCGCGTTGGGGCCGGTCAGATCGAAGCCCGGTTCGACGACGGCGGCGATCTCCTCCTCGACGCGGTCCGGGGTGGTGTCGACGAGAGCCACCCGGAAGCCGCGCAGGGCATCGGCGGCCGGGATGATGACCTGCACCGGACGCCCCTCGTGCAACGGGTAGCGCGTCCGGAGGGACTCGTGGCGGGCGATCACGTCGCCGAGCGCCCCGGTCAGGGCCGAGACGTCGAGTGGGCCGTCGAGTTCGAGGGTGAGCCCCACGTTGTACGCCGACGATGCCGGATCGATCTGGTTGAGCGACCAGAGTCCGCGTTGGACACCGGTCAGGTCGACCATGTGCGGCCGCTCCCGGGGTGTCAGAACCCTGCCCGCGCCGGTGGATTCGACCGTGCTCAGTGCGGCGACGAAGCTCGCCACCGTCGGGTTCTCGAACAGCAGCGCCAGCGGGACCCGCCGGTCGATGTGCTGCTCCACCCGATAGGTCACCTTGGTCGCCGACAGCGAACTGCCGCCCAGTTCGAAGAATCCGTCATGCACACTGACCGTCTGGAGTCCGAGCACGTCGGCGAAGATCTGCGCCACGGCCGCCTCGAGACGGCTGCGGGGAGCGACGTATTCGCGTGCGGGCGAGATCTCGACGGCCGGCAGCGCGCGCCGGTCGACCTTGCCGGTCCGGGTCACCGGGAACTCGTCGAGCACCTGGACGGTGTGCGGGACGAGGTGCGCCGGCAAATGGGATACCGCATGGTCGACGATCTGTTCGGGGGCGGGGTTGCGTCCCGGCACCCCCGTCACATAGGAGACCAGGACCGTGTCGCCCGCCGGCGTCGGCATCCCGACACTCACCGAGTGCTCGACGTCGGGGTGGGTGACCAGAACGGCGTCGACCTCCCCCGGCTCGACCCGCATGCCGCGGATCTTGATCTGGAAGTCGTTGCGGCCGTGGTAGATCAACTGGCCGTCGGCTGTCCACGAGACGAGATCGCCGGTGCGGTACATCCGGGTGCCGGCCCCGAAGGGGTCGGCGACGAACCGGCCCGCAGTCAGTCCCGCCCGTCCGTGATACCCGCGTCCGAGCGCCCGCCCGGCGAGATAGAGTTCGCCCACGACGCCGGACGGCACCGGGCGCAGTCCCGCGTCGAGAACCCGTGCCCCGACGCCGGAGATAGGCCGGCCGATGGTCACCGGCGCCGTCGCGCGCAGCGGCGGGGAGAGCGTCACCCAGATCGTGGTCTCGGTGGGACCGTACAGGTTGAGCAGCGGTCTGCCATCGGCGTCCCATCGCTCGACGAGTTCCGGCGGGCAGTCCTCCCCCGCCACCATCATCGTCTCGACGCCGGGGATCTCCGCCGGATCGATCGTGGCGAGCGCCGTCGGAGTGGCGCAGGCGTGCGTGACCCGGTGCCGGGTGATGACGTCGGCGAGTTCGGGGCCGGCGAACACATCGGGCGGACTGATCACCAGTTCCGCGCCCGCACAGATCGCGAGGATGATCTCCCAGACCGCGACGTCGAACCCCGGTGCGGCGAGCTGCAGTACGCGGGACCCACGGGTCACACCGAGTCGGGTCTGCTGCTCGGCGACCATCTCCGCGAGGCCCGCGTGGGTGACCGCCGCCGCCTTCGGACGTCCGGTCGATCCGGAGGTGAAGAGCAGGTATGCGAGATCGTCGACGCGAGCGCCTCGGGTTCGGTCCGCGTCGGTGACCGGATGGTCGCGGCGTCCTGCGAGGTTCAGCTCCACCTCGAGGTCGTCGAGCAGCCACTCCTCGACACCGAGGTCACGCTGCTGCGGTGCGGCATCCGGGTCGGCGGCACGGTCGGCGACCACCACCGAGTCGACGGTGATCACGAGTGCGGCGCCGCTGTCGGCCAGCATCGCAGCTCGGCGGCGCACCGGCAGCCGCGCGTCGATGATGACGAAGGCGGCGCCACTCATCGCCACGCCGAGCATGGTGAGGACCATCCGTGGGGATCGTGGAATGCTGACGGCGACCACATCTCCCGGACCGATGCCGCGGTCGGCGAGGAGGCGGGCCAACTGGTGGGTCGCGGTCGCCACCTCTGCCCAGGTAAGTCGCCCGGTACCGGCCCGGGCGTCACCCATCAGGGCGACGGCGGAGGGATTTGCCGACGCGATTCCCCGTGCGATGAGTTCGGCGAGGGTCGTCTCCTGCTGCGCGCCGCGAAGCGGTGCGGCGAGTGCGCGGAGCGCGTCGGGCCCGAGCAGGTCGATCGAGGCGAGGGAACGGTCGGGCGCCGACACCATCTGGCTCAGGACCAGGCGCAACCGGCTCGCCATGTCGCGGATCGTCTGCTCATCGAACAGGTCGGTGGCATAGGCGAATTCGACCTCGTAGTCGTCCGTGCGCTCGGTCACCGAGACGGTGACGTCGTACTTCGCCGCCGGCACCCGCGCATCGAGCAGTTCCGCCGAGCCCGTCCACTGCGACAGCTCGGTCAACTGGTCGGGCTGAACGCTCAAGGCGACCTGGAACAGCGGCGAATGGGACGGCGACCGTTGCGGCGCGACGGCGTCGACGACGCGTTCGAAGGGGACGTCGGCGTGACTCAACGCCCGCGCGCAACGACGATGCGCCGAGGTCACGAGATCCCGCACGGTGTCGTCCGGGCGCAGCAAGGTGCGCAGGACGACGGTGTTGACGAACATGCCGACCAGTTCGGCAACCGCCGGGTCGTCGCGTCCGGCGACCGCGGTGCCGATGCTGACGTCGTCCACCGCGGCGAGCTTGCCGAGGGTGAGGGCCAGAGCCGACTGGAAGACGGCGAACGGCGTGACGGCGAGGGTCGTCGCGAGGCGGCGGAGCCCGACCGACAGCTCGGCGTCCAGAGTGACGTCGAGGTGATCTCCCGCGCTGGACATCACCCGCGGGCGCGGGCGATCGGTGGGCAGTTGCAGAAGGTCGGGTGCGCCGTGGAGTTCGGTGCGCCAGAACTCGAGTCCCTCGACCAGCGCGGGCGACGGCCGTTCCGGGGTTCCGAGGACCTCGGCGCGTTCGACGGCGACATCGGCGTATTGCATCGGGAGCGGGGTGAACTCGGGTTGTTCCCCTGCGCGCCTGCTCTCGTAGGCCGTCATCAGGTCCCGGAGCAGCGGCCGCAACGAATGCCCGTCGGCCGCGATGTGGTGAAGGACGAGCACCACGACGTCGCCGCGAGGGTCCCCGGTGAGGAGGCGGAAGCGGAACGGGATCTCCTCGGCGAGATCGAATCCCACCTCGGTGATCGCGGAGATCGCCGCATCGAGACCCCGCTCACCGACATCGATCGGTTCGGAGTCGAACACGGCGCCCGCGGTCGCGGTGTCGAGGATGCGCTGTTCCGGTTCGCCGTCGACCGCCGGGAACACGGTACGCAGGATCTCGTGCCGGTCGAGGACGTCGAGCGCCGCGCGATGGAGCGCCTCGGGATCCACCGCATGGGTGAGCCGAAGCGCACCGGACATGTTGTAGGTCGACTCGGTCGGGGACATGCGGTTGATGAACCACAGCCGGGTCTGCGCCTGGGACAACGGAATCCGCGCCGGGCGCGGTGGAAGGCGACGCTCCGGCGGTTCCGGCACGGTGTCCGCAACGACGGCGCGGGAAGCAAGGTCGGCGAGGTCGTCACTGTCGAAGACGTCGGTCAGGGCGATCGTCAGACCGTGTCCGATCCGGGCACGGGACACCATGCGGGCTGCGAGGAGTGAGTCGACGCCGAGGGCGAAGAGATTGTCCGACAGGCTGACCCGTTCCCGGCCCAGGGCCTCGGCGACCATCGAGACGATCGCCTTCTCCGCCGGTGTCCGGGCCTCACGGAACTCCGTGGTCTTGTCCGTGAGGTCCGGGGCGGGCAACGCCGACTGGTCGAGCTTTCCGGAGCGGTTCGTCGGGAAGGCGTCGAGGAACACCACGGCGAGCGGCACCATGTGGCCGGGCAGCCGCCGGCGGCAGAAGGCGCGGACGGCGTCCGAGTCGGGGACCCCGGAGGTCCCGCGGACGTACGCCACGAGTACCGGCGCCGGTCCGAGATCTCGCCGAGCCACGACGACCACCGCGTCGACACCGGGCATCGTCGCGACCACCGATTCGACCTCGCCGAGCTCCACCCGTTGCCCGCGGATCTTCACCTGATGGTCGCTGCGACCCAGGTACTCCAGTTCTCCGTTCTGCATCCACCGCACCAGGTCGCCGGTCCGGTACATCCGGGCACCCGGCTCGCCCAACGGGTCGGCCACGAACCGGGAGGCGGTCTGCGCCATCGCGCCGAGGTAGCCGTTGGCCAGCTGCGGGCCCACCAGGCACAGCTCACCGGCGACGCCGACCGGGACCGGCCGCAGGCGGCGATCCAGAACGCGCACGACGGTGCCCGCCACCGGTCGCCCGATGGGCACGACGGTGTCGTCGGAAGTCACCCGATGGGACGTGACGTCGATGGCCGCCTCGGTGGGGCCGTAGAGGTTGACCAGGCCGGCTGACGAGGTCCGGCGGAGGCGACGAGCCAGCTGCGCCGACAGCGCCTCCCCAGAGGTGAAGACCCAGCGGACCCGGTCGGGCAGCGACGTCGGCGTACCCGACCCGTTCTCGGTCTGACCCACGACGTCGAGATAGGCGTCGAGCATGGACGGGACGAAGTGCAGCACGGTGACCGCGGCCTCGTCGATGAGGCTCCGCAAGTACTCGGGGTCCCGGTGGCCGTCCGGTTCGGCGATGACCATCTGCGCACCGGTCTGCAGGGGCCACAACAGCTCCCACACCGACACGTCGAAGGTCGCCGGGGTCTTGTAGAGCACCGCATCGTCGGGGCCGATCGGATGATCTCGCTGCATCCATGCGAGGCGGTGCTCGAGCGCCGCGTGGTCGACCTCGACCCCCTTCGGTACACCGGTCGAGCCGGACGTGAAGATCACGTACGCGGGCTGATGCGGCAAGAGACGGGAGCGACGCGGTGGTACCTCGTCCTCCGGACCCGCCCCGGCGTCGATGGCATCGATCCCACGGTCGGCGAGGAACTGTGCGTCCACGGTGAGCGCAGGCCGGACGATCGTGGCAATGGCGTGGCGTCGTTCCTCCGGCTCGGCCGGATCGACGGGTACGTACACCGCCCCGAGGCCGATGATCGCGTAGACCGCGCACACCTGTTCCAGGCAGCGATCGAGCGCGACGATCACCCGGTCCCCCGCGACGACCCCCTCGTCCGCGAGGACACGCGCGAATCCGTCGACCGCCAGCGACATCTCGCGGTAGGTGAGGCGCGAGTCCCTGAAGACGAGCGCGGTCGAGTCCGGCGTCGCAGCGACCTGTCGTGCGAAGGGAGCCAGGATGTGCTCGCCGGCGACGCCGACCGCCGGACCGCCATCACCGAGCCGCTCGACCGCCGCCGGCTCACCCGGGATGAGCAGGTCCAGTGCCGCCACCGGACGATCCGGGGCCTCGATGAACTGCTCGAGAACGTGAAGCAGCCGCGCCCGGTGGGTGCGCAACTCTTCGGGGTCGTACAGGGCCGGGTTGGCGTGGAGACCCACCTCGAGCGGCGCGTCGGGACCTGCGGCGAAGACGTTCATCACGAGGTCCTCGACCATGCCCGCGGACAGCATGTGATAGCTGACGTGGGCCCCGTCGATCTCGATCGGCTTGTCGAAGAGCAGGAGGTTCACCAGCGGACCGAAGGACGTACCGGTCGCATCGCCGAATCCGGCTGCGGCACGGATGTCCTCGGAGCGGTACCGCTGATGGCGGAGAACCGCGGTGATCTCCGAGGTGACCGCGGCGACGACATCGGCACAGGTCGCCGCGCCCACACCGTCGACGCGCAACGGCAGCATGTTGGAGACCATGCCCATCGACTGTTTGATCCGGGCAGTGGTGCGAGCCGTGACGGGCAGACTCAGCACGATGTCGTCGGCACCGGACATCCGTGCCAGGAATGCGGCGAACGCCGCGGTGAGAACCGCCGCGACGGAAGCGTCCAGCTCTCGGGCGCGGCGTCGCAGACGGCTGTCGAGGTCGGCGTCGAGCATCCCCGCGGCCACCACGGTCTCGTTTCGGATGCCGGTGGTGGCCGGATGGGTGGCCAGTGACACACGTTCGGGCAGTCCGGCGGCGCGTTCCGCCCAGAACGCATGGTCCTTCTCGTGACGCGTGCTCTGGCGGTAGGCGGCATCGTCGGCGACCACCTCGGCAAGGGTCGCTCGCCGCGGTGGGACGCGGGTCTCGGCCGCGACCGCGGCGTTGTAGCGCGCCACCGCTTCGTGCAGGCAGACGAGCGCGCCGTAACCGTCGAAGGCGATGTGGTGACCGCGCATGTACCAGTAGGTACGGTCGTCCGCCACGCGGATGAAGGCGGCGAAACCGACCGGGTCGTTCAGTAGGTCGACCGGGCGCTCGTGGTCCGCACGCATCCACTCCTCGGCCGCGGCGAGCGGGTCGGGCCGGTCACGCAGGTCCAGTTCCACGACGTCGAACGGCAGCGACTGGTCGATGTACTGCATCGGCGTGCCGTCGACCTCGGCGATCCGGGTGTAGGCGGTCTGGAGTTCCCGCGAACCCTCGATGACGCCGCGGCGGAACAGCTCTCGGTCGAATGGACGCCCGTCGTCGACGATGTCCAGGTAATGCGCGATGGTGATCGAGTGGTCGCCGTCGAGGTTCTCGGCGAACCACATGGCACGTTGAGCCGCGGTGAGATCCAGCAGGTCGACCCCCCTAGCTTCGCTGCGCCCTTCCCGGCGCCCCTCCCCGTACCCAACTTGTGGGATCCCCTCACCGAGGGGTGATTCTTCATCCATTCCACGTCCGAACCAGTCGTCGGCGATTTGGTCGTTCGACGGCGCCGCTGACCCGTCCCCCGAGGCGTTCGCCGAACAGCCACGAATCATACGCTTTACATCCCTTTTGAGATCGAAAGTGATACAGCGCATCTCACGTCTGAGAGCCTCGTCACATCCGGCGCCGCACAGGCGTGGCAGGTGGGACCTCATCAGTCCCTTAGAGCCACACGAGCAACTCACGTCACACCGAAGACGCCGGGTTGCGGTTTGGATTCGGTCGTTCGACCGACATCTGCCCGAGGGAAGGAATCTCGTCACACCAGGTGTCCGCGACGGGGCAAGATTGGGGGCATGACGAGCGTGCAACTGGTCGAGGTCGGCCCCCGCGACGGCCTCCAGAACGAGCAGACCCTCCTGTCGGTCGACGACAAGGTCGAGTTGATCTCGCGCAGTGTCGACGCCGGCGTCCGACGCGTCGAGGCCGTCAGTTTCGTCAATCCGAAGCGGGTTCCGCAGATGGCCGGCGCCGAGGAGGTCATGGCCCAGGTTCCGCGCGTCGACGGCGTCTCCTACATCGGTCTGGTCCTCAACCGCCGGGGTCTCGACCGTGCCCTCACCGCCGCCGTCGACGAGGTCAACGCGGTGGTTGTCGCGACCGAGGAGTTCAGCCGGCGGAATCAGGGCTGCAGCGTCGACGAGGGCATCGCCGCGGCGATCGACGTCGTACATGATGCCCGCGAGGCCGGACTACGGACGACGGTGACCATCGCGGTGTCGTTCGGCTGCCCGTTCTCCGGGGAGGTCGCCCCCGAGTGGATCGGCGAGATCATCGCGCGCCTGACCGACGGCGCGGCACCGGACGAGATCGCCCTGGCCGACACCGTCGGCGTCGGCGTCCCGGCACAGGTGCGCACAGTCGCCGACCTGGCGGCCGCACACGCACCGGGTATCCCTCAGCGCTGGCATTTCCACAACACCCGCAACACCGGCTACGCCAATGCGCTGACGGCCCTGGAATGCGGGGCCGGCGCTCTGGACGCGTCCATCGGCGGTTTCGGCGGTTGCCCGTTCGCCCCGGCCGCGACGGGCAACATCGCGTCGGAGGACCTGCTCTATGCGCTGGACCGGTCGAACGTCACGACCGGCGTCGACATGTACGGCCTGATCGAGGCCGCGGAATGGCTGGGCAGGTCCCTGGAAAAGAGTGTCCCCGCTCTCCTCGGGCGCGCCGGAGGTTTCCCGGACGCCCGCTGAGGCGGGGACGCTCGTTGCGTTCGTGTGCGGGTGACTAACCCGTGGTGTGCACGATCAGCACGTCACATGCCGACTTGCGTGCCACGTCGGCCGGAACCGATCCGAGAAGGCGCCCGGCGATCGAGTTCAGGCCGCGGTTACCGACGACGAGGAGGTCGGCCTTGACGTCGCTCACGAGCTGGAGCAGCGCGTCGACCGGAGCACCCTTGACGGGGCGCTGGACGACGGTGGCGGCTCCGGCCTTGGACGCACGCTCTTTCGCGGTCCGCAGGATCTCCTCGGTCGGCGTCGAGCCGGTGACCTGGTAGGCCTCGTCCTTGAGGATGTCGGCGGCCTCCCCTGCACCACGCTCGTTGGGGAAGTATGCGCACGCGATCACCAACTGCGCGCCTTCGCCCGCGAGTGCCCCCGCACGTTCCACCGCCTTCATCGACGACTCCGAGCCGTCGGTCCCGACGACGATGGTCTCGTATGCGCTCATCCCAACCTCCGACATGAATTCGCCTCGCTGCCCATCAGCGAGGCGTCACCTACATCCCCCATACTGCAGGGTTCTATCACCGGGACATTAGTTTGCCGCGGCGTGTCTGTCCGCCGATCGTGGCGATCGGCACATGGACGCGATCTTGTGTCTTCGACGGGATCGCAGGTCACGGCCCTACTTGATGCCCGCTGCGTCCATTCCTCGAAGCTCCTTCTTCAGGTCGGCGATCTCGTCTCGCAGGCGGCCCGCCAGCTCGAACTGCAGGTCGCGGGCCGCGCTCATCATCTGATCGGTCAATTGCGACACGAGATCTGCGAGCTCGGCGCGCGGCATGGCCGAGACATCGCGCTTCTCGATCACGCCCGCACTGCCGGCCTTGGACACCTCGCCCTGCGCCCGGCGGCCGCGGCTCGCGTTGCGGCCCGAACCGCCGACCGCAACCGCCTCGTCCTCGGCTTCTCGATACACCTGGTCGAGGATGTCGGCGATCTTCTTGCGCAACGGCTTCGGGTCGATGCCGCGCTCCTTGTTGTAGGCGATCTGCTTCTCGCGGCGGCGTTCGGTCTCCTCGATCGCGTTGGCCATCGAGTCGGTGATCTTGTCCGCGTACATGTGCACCTCACCCGACACGTTGCGGGCCGCACGGCCGATCGTCTGGATCAACGACGTGGTGCTGCGCAGGAACCCTTCCTTGTCCGCATCGAGGATCGCCACCAGCGAGACCTCCGGGAGGTCGAGACCCTCGCGGAGGAGGTTGATGCCGACGAGGACGTCGTAGTCACCCGACCGGAGCTGGCGCAGCAACTCGACACGACGCAGGGTGTCGACCTCGGAATGCAGGTACCGCACCCGGATGCCGAGTTCCAGCAGGTAGTCGGTGAGGTCCTCGGCCATCTTCTTGGTGAGCGTCGTGACGAGGACGCGTTCGTCGCGTTCGGTGCGCTGCCGGATCTCGTGGACCAGGTCGTCGATCTGCCCCTTGGTCGGTTTCACCACGACTTGCGGGTCCACGAGACCGGTCGGGCGGATCACCTGCTCGACGAACTCGCCGTTCGACTGACCGAGTTCGTACGGTCCGGGCGTCGCCGACAGGTACACGGTCTGACCGATGCGGTCGACGAACTCATCCCACGTCAGCGGGCGGTTGTCCACCGCCGACGGGAGCCGGAAGCCGAACTCGACGAGGTTGCGCTTGCGGGACATGTCGCCCTCGTACATGCCACCGATCTGCGGGACGGTCACATGCGACTCGTCGATGACCAGGAGGAAGTCCTCCGGAAAATAGTCGATCAGCGTCGCCGGTGCACTCCCGGCCGAACGACCGTCGATATGGCGCGAATAGTTCTCGATGCCCGAGCAGAATCCGACCTGGCGCATCATCTCGAGGTCGTAGGTGGTCCGCATCCGCAGGCGCTGGGCCTCGAGGAGCTTGCCCTTGCCCTCGAGCTCGGCAAGCCGTTCCTCGAGTTCCTGCTCGATCGACGCCATCGCGCGTTCCATCCGCTCCGGCCCCGCCACGTAGTGGGTGGCCGGGAAGATCCGCAGCGAGTCGACCTGACGCACGACGTCGCCGGTGAGCGGATGCAGGTAGTAGAGCGATTCGACCTCGTCGCCGAAGAACTCGATGCGCACCGCGAGTTCCTCGTAGGACGGGATGATCTCGACGGTGTCGCCGCGGACGCGGAAGCTGCCGCGGGTGAACGCCGTGTCGTTGCGGGTGTACTGCACGTCGACGAGCAGCCTCAGGAGGGCGTCGCGGTCGATCTCCTGTCCCACCTCGAGCTCGACCGAACGATCGAGGTACGACTGCGGCGTACCGAGGCCGTAGATGCAGGACACCGACGCCACCACCACGACGTCGCGGCGGGACAGCAGACTCGAGGTCGCCGAGTGGCGGAGTCGTTCGACGTCGTCGTTGATCGACGAGTCCTTCTCGATGTAGGTGTCGGTCTGCGCGATGTACGCCTCGGGTTGGTAGTAGTCGTAGTACGACACGAAGTACTCGACGGCGTTGTTGGGCAACATCTCGCGCAACTCGTTCGCCAGCTGCGCGGCAAGGGTCTTGTTGGGTGCCATCACCAGCGTGGGGCGCTGCACCTGCTCGATGAGCCACGCCGTCGTCGCCGACTTACCGGTACCGGTGGCACCGAGGAGCACGATGTCCTTCTCCCCCGCCTGGATCCGTGCGGTCAGATCCTTGATCGCGGCGGGCTGGTCACCGGCGGGCTCGTACTCGCTGACCACCTCGAAGCGGGCTTCGGTGCGCTCGATCTCGCCGATCGGACGGAACTCGGAGTGCGCGAGCACCGGACGTTCTGCTGCAAAAGCCATAGTGCCAGGGTAAACGCGCACTACGACACGAGTGTTCCCGCGCGGTCTGCGGCCCGCCGCCCGACGAGCGCCCAGAGCAGCACGACGGACGAACACACCGGAATCGGCCGGCCGGTCACCGCGAACAACGCGATGTCCCCGATCAGCGCGAACGGGACGACCCGCGGACCCGGTACCGGCGCCTTCACCCGCGGCCTGCCGGGCACGCGAGACCACGGCTTGGCCACCGACAGCCAGCCCGTGATGAGGAACTTCACCAGGACCCAGCGGTGGATTAAGAAGCCCGACGGGGTGGTGCGCACATCGGGGAACATCTCCCATGTTCACCCTGAGATCGGCTGCCGGCCGAACTACATTCGGGGAATGACGAGCAACAGCGGTCCCATGACGACCGCGCCGGCCGGACCCCACTCGATGCACCCGCCCAAGCGGGAGGTCTTCGATGTGCCCGCGATGACGAACACCGACAACAAGGGATTCATCCGGGAGGTCGAGGAGTACCGCGTCACCGACTACGGCCTCTACATGTCGCGCTCCGCACCGGGCCACCCCAAGTTCGACCATCTCGAGTCGTGGCTTCTCCCCTCACTGGGTTTGCGCGCCAACATCTTCCACTACCAGGGCGGGTATCGGGCGGATCAGCGCCTCTACCTCGACATCGGCCGGTTCTCCGGTCCCGACGAACACGGCCGCTGGTACGCAGAGGACTGGTACCTCGACCTCGTCGACGTTCCGGGATCACCATTGGAACTCATCGACGTCGACGAGGTCTTCGAAGCGCACCGCTGCGGACTGCTCGACAACGACCAGTGCGTGGAGGCCGTCGAGATCGCGACCCGCGCGCTCGTCGGGGCGGCCGCACACGGCAACGATGTACAGGCCTGGCTCGACGACGCGGTCGGCGGCGTGGTGTTCTTCCGGGACCATCGCCCCGATCACGCGCGGTGATTCGGCAGGACGGCCGACGACGGACTCAGTAGGTGGGCAGCACGAAACACGCGCCGTTCCGGATGAATTGCGGCAGTTGCACTCCCGTCCCCACGTCGACGGTCCGCGTCTTGACCACCCCGTCGAGGTTCGCGGCGAGCACGTACCGTCCGGGGGCCGAGGGCCGCCAGGTCGGGGTGACCTCGACGGCGGTGGGCCTGGCGTTGTAGATCGTCACGGTGCGGCCCGCCCGCGTGGATGTCACCTCAGTTTGGCCCCTCAGTCGGTTGTGACCCGAACTGTCGCGGGCCGCCCCGGATCGCAGGAACCGTGAACACCGGGACCGGCGGGCGCGAACCCGCCGTCGGCAAGAAGATCGACGAGATCTGCGGACGCGGCGTCGTCACGCGCGGTGATCCGGAGCTCGACCTTCGCCGCGTCGGTGATCTCGACGGCGGTCGCCCGCTCCCCGGCGATCGCCCACAGCCGATTGACCAGACGCCCCGCCGGACCATCCGGATTCGGTTCGGCGGCAATGAGTTCGGAGACCGGATCAGCGACCCGGCGCGCGCGGACGTTGGCCTCGAACGGCACCAGCCGATCGTCCCAGACCCGCGCCGCGGCAGCAGCGAGATCATCGGCCGTTCCGGAGTTGTCCAGCCAGACGTCGGCGACCGCACGACGCTGCTCGTCGGTGGCCTGCGCGGCGATCCGAGCACGCGCGTCGGCCTCGTCGACGCCGCGCATCGTCGTGAGGCGATGCAGTCGGACGTCGGCGTCGGCGAACACGATCACCACGAGATGGAAGAACGGCGCAGTGTGGTTCTCGACCAGCAGGGGGATGTCCTGGACGACGATGGCGTCGTCGGGGGCCGCCGCGAGCAGTTCCTGCGTGCGCGCACCGATCAGCGGGTGGGTGATCCCGTTCAGCGTCTTGCGCGACTCCTCGTCGACGAATGCCTTTGCCGCGAGAGCCGGACGGTCGAGGCTGCCGTCGGCGGCCAGGATGTCCGAGCCGAAGGCCTCGACGAGTCCGGCGAGACCTTCCGAACCGGGTTCCACCACCTCGCGGGCGATCTTGTCCGCGTCGATGATGTACGCGCCTCGTTCGACGAAAGTCTTCGCCACGGTCGATTTGCCGGCGCCGATGCCACCGGTCAGTCCAAGCCTGATCACGCCACCAGTCTGGCAAACAGGTTCCTGACCGGTGCACACCGGCGCCCCGTGTGTCGTGCCGGCTCAGCCGGTGACCGCGACGAGTTCGATGGTCTCGTGCGGCAGGGTGGCCTCGCCGACCTTCTCGCCCATGTTCAGATCGACCGCGACGATCTTCTTCGACGCGGGTTCACTGACGTACGCGATGCGGTCCTGCACCACGACATTGGGCATCGGCGACTGCCATTCGTCGGGTTCGGCCCACTCCCCGATCGCCGGGATGCGGGCGGTGCGGTTCCCGGATTGCGCGTCGAAGACGTGTAGCGCGCCGTCGGTCCCGAGGATCACCGCGGACCCGCCGGGGCCACGTTCGAGCGACCGGAAGCTGTAGGAGGCGTCGAGGTCGACCAGTCGGAGGTCGCCCGTTCGGGTGTCGGTCAGCGAAAAGCGTGTCGGCCGTTCGAGTTCGGCGCCCTCGTCGCTCTTGTAATCCCCCAGCACGACCGGGGAACCGTGGTCGCCGGCCTGGTTCCCGATGCGGCCGTATGGATCCGGGCTGGCCACCTTGCGGATGTTGTTGCCGTCGACGATCAGGATGCCGTCTTCGCAGCCGAAGGTCAGGCGACCGTCGGCTGCGGCGGCCTCGCCGTGCACGCCGGGGCATTCGTCGTTGCGTGCGATCTCGTTCCGCTGTTTGTCCAGGATCGCGATACCACTGCGCGATTCCTCGTCGCCGCGCGTGACGACGACCGATCCGTCGCCGCGGAACACGGCCACACCGTGATGGGGTTGCGGGACCGTGAACGTGGTGGCCACCGGATTGCCGCGCAGCAGTTCCGCGGGTTCGACGATGTCGACCTGCCCGGTGCCGTCACTGAACAGAGTGATACGCGAGTCGTGGACCACGACGTGTCCGGGTTCGGTTCCGCCGAAACGCATCCCGGTGAGCGAGGGCTGGGTCGTGTAGTGGTGACCGTGGTCGCCGTGCGCCTTGGTCCAGGTGCCGGCGTCGAGGACCCGGAACCCGTCGGCCTCGGAGACGAAGACGTGCCGCCCGTTGCCTGCGCTGTTCAGCCGGACGAATCCGTCGACGGGAAGGTCGGCGACCTGATCGAGCGAGGTGGCGTCGAGCACGAGGATCCCGCCGTCGTAGCTGAGTGCGAGTCGCGGTGTCGCGCTTTGCTGTTCCGCGGGTCCGCTCGAGGATTCGGCGGGCGGGGCCGCCTGCTCGGTGTCGCCGCAGGCGACGAGCGCGATGGAGGACGCCGCGAGCAGCGCCAGGGAACGGGTCAGAGTTGTTCGAGGTGATAGCACTCGGACAGTCAACCGTCTAATGAAAATGATTGTCAACAACGCATGGTTGCCGACGTTGTGAATGGAGTCAGTCCTCCCCGATCAGCGGCGCCAACCCGTCGAGGAGTCGCTCGAGGCCGAAATCGAACACCTCGTCGGGAGCTCCCGGCGCCTGATGATGCTCGCCCGCAACGGTTCCCACGCGATCGGCAAGCGGGAACTCCCCGTCGGGTATCACCGCGTCGAGTTCGGGTGCGACAACCTCCCACCACTCCACGTCGGTCATGCCGCTGTCGGCCACCGCCGCATCGGCTGCCAGCGCCTCCCGGGCATTGCCGGTCACGAAGGCGGACAGGAGACCGAGGATGTGGTCGCGGTCGAGGTCCGAGATGTCCAGCGGTTCGAGTACTTCGAGCTGGCGTTCGTAGCGCGCGAGGCGATGGGGGCCGAGAACCTGTCGCCACGGATTGGCGTCGATCAGCCAGGGATGCGCCAGGTATTCGGCGCGCAGATGGTGTGCGATCTCGGCGAGGGATTGCCGGACGGTCGAGGCCGGGCCGGGCATCGGGTCGCCGGCGACATGGTCCACCATGAGCGCGACCAGGACGTCTCGCGTGGGCACGTAGGTGTAGAGGGTCATCGGGCCGACGCCGAGCTCGGCGGCGAGAGTCCGCATCGACACCGCGGCCAGTCCGCGCTCGTCGGCGAGCGCGATCGCCTTGCCGACGACCTCGTCGACGGTGACCCGTTGGCGCGGACCACGCCTGGGCGCCTGCGGTTCCCCGCGTCCACGCCACAGCAAGCGAACCAGTGTCCGGACATCGTCGGCTGTCGACATGGTGCACCTCCTCTCCGTACGGCGTACGAGATCAACACCGTACCCAGTGGGCGGCGGATTGTCCGACAGCAAACGAAAAGCCCTCCCGGGAATCCCGGGAGGGCTTTCGTGTGCTCAGTGCAGATCTACTGCGGGAGCAGTGCTATCAGGCGTTGCCCGACAGCTTCTCGCGCAGAGCGGCGAGCTGCTCGTCGCTGGCCAGCGAACCGCCGGTGGAAGCGCCACCGGTGTTCGACGAGCCACCGCGGCTCTCCGAGGCCGACGAGTAGTCGGTCGGGGCGTTGGCAGCCTCGGCTGCGGCAGCGGCGAACTTCTCCATCTGGGCGGTGTGCATCTTGTGGCGACGCTCGGCCTCGGCGTACCGGGCCTCCCATGCCTCACGCTGCTTCTCGAAGCCTTCGAGCCATTCGTTGGTCTCGGCGTCGAAGCCCTCGGGGAAGATGTAGTTGCCCTGCTCGTCGTAGCTGTCGGCCATGCCGTACTTCGAGGGGTCGAACTCCTCGGTGTAGTCCTCGTTGGCCTGCTTGAGGCTCAGCGAGATACGACGACGCTCGAGGTCGATGTCGATGACCTTGACCATCGCATCGTCGTTGACGGCGACGACCTGGTCCGGGACCTCGACGTGGCGCTCGGCCAGCTCGGAGATGTGGACCAGACCCTCGATGCCCTCGTCGACGCGGACGAACGCACCGAACGGCACCAGCTTGGTGACCTTGCCCGGGACGATCTGACCGATCGCGTGGGTGCGGGCGAACTGACGCCACGGATCTTCCTGGGTGGCCTTGAGCGACAGCGAAACACGCTCGCGGTCCAGATCGACGTCGAGGACCTCGACGGTGACCTCGTCGCCCACGGCGACGACCTCGGACGGGTGATCGATGTGCTTCCAGGACAGCTCGGAGACGTGGACCAGACCGTCGACGCCGCCGAGATCGACGAACGCACCGAAGTTGACGATCGAGGACACGACGCCCTTGCGGACCTGGCCCTTCTGCAGCTGGTGCAGGAACTCGCTGCGGACCTCGGACTGGGTCTGCTCGAGCCATGCACGACGCGACAGGACCACGTTGTTGCGGTTCTTGTCGAGCTCGATGATCTTGGCCTCGATCTCCTTGCCGATGTACGGCTGCAGATCGCGGACGCGACGCATCTCCACGAGCGATGCCGGGAGGAAGCCGCGCAGGCCGATGTCCAGGATCAGGCCGCCCTTGACGACCTCGATGACGGTGCCCTTGACGGCCTCGTCCTTCTCCTTGAGCTCCTCGATGGTGCCCCAAGCCCGCTCGTACTGCGCACGCTTCTTGGAGAGGATCAGACGGCCTTCTTTGTCCTCCTTGGTGAGGACCAGGGCCTCGACCTCGTCACCGACGTTGACGACCTCGTTGGGGTCAACATCGTGCTTGATCGACAGTTCGCGCGAAGGAATGACGCCTTCGGTCTTGTAACCGATGTCGAGCAGAACCTCGTCCCGATCGACCTTGACGATGGTGCCCTCGACGATGTCGCCATCGTTGAAGTACTTGATCGTGGAGTCGATGGCGGCGAGAAAGTCCTCGGCAGTGCCAATGTCATTGATGGCTACTTGCGGCGAGGTGATCGTGGGGGACGACATATGTTGAGTTGCTCCGGACAGGTGTGTAGTAGGTACAGTGCTTGACGTATTGATCGGCACAAAACCCCTGATCAGAAGCATTTCGATCGGGGCGTGTGCCTGTCGCGCGTCATCGAGCGCACGCGCGTTCTCCAAGCCTACTCCAGCGGGATTGTGCTGGGCAAATGCCCTTGAGACGGCCCCTCCCGCACAGCCTGTGACGAACTCCTGTGAGTGACGACCGACACGCCGGACGGTAGTGATCCGTTCCCCTTCGAGCGCGTCGACAAGAGTGTGTGGTCACATTCTGCACCGCATCGGTGGCTAATCACGCTGTGACGCGGGCGCCGCGGTGCGATCCGCGATCCACGACCGCAGCGATTCGACCGCTTCCTCTCGGTCGCCCGCCGACAGTTTGTCGGTGACCGGCACGGCTTCCGCGACACCGTCGAGTACCGAGTCGGCGAGCCCGTCGGCGTAGATCTGGTCGTACAGCTCCCAGTAGGTGGAGCGGTACAGATCGACGAATGCTCCCCCAGGTTCGGTCGCCGCGGCGAGGAAACGGGTCTTCAACGGGTTCTTGACGTCACGCAGAGCTGGCGGTCGCGCCCCGCCGGGTCCTGCTCCCTCGGGCGGAGACATGGTGTCTGCCGCCGGCTGCTTGCCGTCTGCCGCGGGCTGCGGGCCACCGGAGCCGGGCGGCTGCTGTCCGCGGCGGCCGCCCATGGGTCCGATGGAGACCTCGTCGTCGGGTTCGGCACCGGGGTCCCCGTTCATCGCGAGATTGAGATCCCAGGAGACGACGGTGAACTTCTTCGACTCGAGGTCGTACCAGAGGTAATAGTTCTGGCCCGGCCCGCTCATGTCGTCCCCGTTGCCCAGCAGATTCTGCGTCGCCACGTAGCGCGCGAAGGACTTCACGTCGACCCACTGGTCGAGTTCTTCGGCGAACTCCCGGTCGTCGGCAGAGTCGAGCCAGCGGGCGAGGTTGATGACCGGCTGAAGATTGCCGTTGCCGACCGAGTTGATCTGTACGAACTGCTCGGCGTAGTCGGACTGGTCGTCCCCGACGTACTTCAGCCTCGAGTTCGCATCGGCCTTGTAGAGGTATCCCTTCGAGTCGAAGAGGCTCTCTGCATAACTGGCGTCAGGGTGCTCGAGGACCAGCTTGCTGGCGGTGGCGCTGCCGTTGATCGAGTAGGTGACGTAACCGTAGCGCTGCGACGCCTGGCCGGTCTGGGCTGTCACGGACAGCGCGGTCGCCTCGTTCACGACCGGACTCCCCGGCCGCACCGACAGTTCGGTCATGCCCTGATATGCGCGACCGTCGAAATACTCGTCGAAACTGAGCAGCAAGGGCAACGAGGTCGGGTCGTCTTTCGACACCTGCGTCATCGTCTTACGCATCCGTTCCATGGCGGCGGGATCGAGTGCGGCGGGATCGAGTGCGGCGGGATCGAACCCTGGCGGCGCCTGTCCCGGTACCACGTCTGCTCCTCCGGGAGGCCCCGGCGGACCCCCCCGTCCGATCCCCACCCGGACCGAATCCTCCGCCGCGCAGACCCATCAGCGTCGAATTGCCCTTGAGTCGGACAGCCACGTCGTCGAGACGGGTGCCGTCGATCACGACGTCGGCGGCGACCCAGTCCTTGCTGCCGTCCTTCTCGAACGACGACAGCAGCGACCGGTACTCCGCATCGGTCATGTCGATGGTCAGCTCGTGGGAGACCGACGGATCGAACAGGTCGACGTTCCCGGCGACGTTCGTCGTGATCTCCGAGGCGATGACATCCGCGTCCCCGGTGATGAACGGCCGGATCTTCCACCCGCCGAACACCGTTGCCATCACGAGGACGAAGACGACGAACGCCACCGGCCACTTCCAGTGCTGGCGGAGCGACCGTGGGATACGGTGTCGCAACCGCGCACGTGGTGGAGTCGGACGCGCGGTTTCTGCGGGAGCCGCGGGAGTACGGTCGTCGGGACTGTCGGGCATCGCTGTCAGATGTCCGTCTGGTCGTAACCGGTCAGCACGGTGACGCGCTGTCCGGTGTTGACCACGCTCAGCGCGGAGATCAGCTCACCCGGCTTGGTGCCCTTCTTCAGCTGGGCCGTGTAATACAGCTCCGACAAGGCCCCGGAGCGAACGGATTCGGTGGACACGAGCTCGAATTCCTTGCACTTGTCGATCAATACGTCCTCGACGCGGGCGGTGTACTCGGGTTCCGGCGGAACCTGGACCTTGACGACCTGACGCTGGACGTCGAGTTTGAACCAGTTGAACTTGCTCATCAGCACCATCACCAGGCAGATCGCGACGGTGGCCGCGATCGCCAGGACATAGAAGCGGGTACCGGTGGTCATGCCGATCGCCATGACCAGGAAGATGAAGCCGACGTCGCGGGTTCCTTGATGGCGTTGCGGAATCGCACCACAGACAACGCGCCGACGAGCGCGAACGCCCGGGCGATGTTCGATCCGACCACGAGCATGATCAGCGACACCACCATGCCGACGATCACCAGGGTCTGGACATAGGACTGGCTGTAGGAGACGTTCTTGTGGGTCAGCCGGTAGACCCAGCCGATGATCGCCGACAGGACAAAGGACAGCGATAGCGACACGATGATGTCGAGGGTGGTGAATGTGCCACTGAGGTCTTGGATCTCGAAGTTCATTGTCTGCTTTCAGCAATTGTCTAGAGCGTGCTGAAAAGGTCGTCGGGCACCCGGTCGTGTTCGCCCGGCAGGATGATCAGTTCCGGTGCACCGACAATCGACCTCGGCGCCAACCCGAAGGCCTGGATCGACTGGCAGTACTTGGACACCCGGATCACCGACATGTCCATCCGGGCGGTCAGGTCGGTGGCCCAGTACGGCACCCGTTCGTTGGCTTTGAGTTCGACGATCGCCAGGCGCGGTGGGATCGTGAAGCGGTTCTGGGCTTTCGAACCGAAGTAGAAGTCGCCGTCACGACCGTGCACCTTGTGATCGATGGTCACCCGGAGTCCGAGATCGGCGTCGCGACCGACAAAGGCCTCACGTAGATATCCGGTGGTGACCGTCGGCCGGAGGTCGAGGTTTCCGATCAGTGTGGTGACCTCTTCGACGAACGGCCTCTGCGAGTCGTCGCATTCGATCATCTGACGGTCGTCGAGCCAGCTCCGCGCGATGCCGTAGGGCATGGCGGTGCGTCGTTTCTGGGTGACGCGATTGACCCGCTGTTTGATCTCGATCTGCACCGGGGTCTCCTCGGTGCATGCCGCGGGATCGCCGTACAGCCGCATCCGCAGCTTCCGTCGGAACTTGAGTCCTTCGATCTTCTCCCAGTAGAAGCGCAGATCCGGGGTGTCGTAGTACAGGGACGTGACCGGATATCCACCTACCGGAGAGTGCGGGTCGGAGTCCATACGCGCAGCCAACTCTCGACGCAGTTCAGGCACGCGCATCTCGTCGACGAAGTACTTGATCTCGTAGCGATTGAAGGCGTGGAGTCTGCTGGCGGTCTCCTGGAAGCCGGACGCGCGTGCAGGTGTGGGCGGGTCCCCGTCGGTCGATGATTCGTCACCGCCGGCCCGTTTGAACCAGCTCGTGATTCCCACGCTTCTCCTCGGCGGCCACACGCTCGGCGGCCGCAGATCACCCGTTCGGAACTCGTCCACTTCATCAGATGAACCTTCGGAAACGGTGCGGTGAAACTGGGAAGTTGCTGTCAGCTCTGACCTGGTCGAACACAGCCAGCGTCGAGAGCCCTGGAGTCACGGAAGGCAGACACGTCGCTCGCCTGCCGGCGATCGTGAACCGAACCGCCGGGCGCTGCACGGGAGCTCTGGTTGACTACATCCGTGGTACATTCGATCGAGTTGTTACCCGACGACGACACCGACGCCTGGGTGCGGCGCCGCTGGTCGGCGCTCGCCGGAGTCGGCCTTCCCAGCGCGCAGCGCGTGCGCTCGGACACCAACCGTCCACACGTCACCCTCCTGGCGGCGCGCCACATCACCTCCGCCGCCGACGCCGCCCTCGGTGGCGCCGCTCAGCGCCTACCGTTGCGATGCATCATCGGGGCACCAGTCGTGTTCGGTCACGGCTCCCGCCACACCCTGGCATTGCTCGTCGTCCCCGGGGCCGAGCTGCTGTCGCTTCACGCCCAGGTGTCACGCACGGTTCGCGGTCACACGGTTCACCCGGACGACGTCGCGGCCGGGATCGACAACCCGAGCACCTTTGCCCATGTCGAGCCGGGCGGATGGACCCCGCACATCACCCTGGGCCGCCGCCTCACCTACCACCAGGTCGGCGAGGCACTCGCCACGCTCGAACCACTGGGTGAACCCGACCGCGTCTGCACCTTCACCACGTTGCGACGCTGGGATCCCGACGCCGGAACCGAGTACGTGGTCGCCGGCCGGGCCTGCTGACCTGCAGGGATGGGACCCGAGTCGGAACCGCTCCGTGACCGGTCCGTGAGCCGACGCTGACATCGTTCCAGAATGACGATCACCCCCGACAGCACCCCACCTCCCGGGCAGGACGCAGACAGTACGAACGCAGACCGCACCGGAGTCGTCTCCGCGGCACCGACCGCCGACGAATTCGCCGAGCGATTCCTCACCTCCACCCTGGCAACCGCGGAAACGATGAGCGTCTACCTCGGGGAGCGCCTCGGCTGGTACCGATCCCTCGCCGATCACGGCCCACTGACCGCTGATGACCTCGCCGCCCGGACCGCCACCGACGCACGGTACGCGCGCGAATGGCTCGAGATGCAGGCCGCCTACGGCATCCTCGAGGCCGACATGTCCGGGACCACAACGACATTCGACATCTCCCCCGGTGTCGCCGAAGTCCTCACCGATACCGCCAGTCTCAACTATCTCGGTGCGCTACCGCGGATGTTCGCCGCGTCGTTCGGCCGGTTGCCGGAACTGCTCGACGCCTACCGCACCGGCGGAGGTGTCAGTTGGGAACAGTTCGGCACCGACGCACGCGAATCGCAGGCCGCCCTCAACCGGCCGTGGTTCGAGTCCCGACTCGCACCCGCTCTCGCCGGTGTGCCCCACATTCACGAACTTCTGTCCCGACCAGGTGCCCAGGTCCTCGACATCGGGTTCGGCGCCGGATACTCGACGATCGCACTCGCCCGTGCCTACCCCGACGCCAGGCTCATCGGCCTCGACATCGACGCCGATTCCGTGCAGATGGCGCGGCGGAACGCCGAGGCCGCCGGGCATGCCGACCGGGTGCACTTCGAGATCGCCGGCGGAGAGGAAGCCACTCGGCGCGGCCCGTTCGACGCCGCCTTCGCCTTCGAATGCCTCCACGACATGCCCCGGCCCGTCGAGGTTCTCACCGCGGCGCGGCAGGCTCTCGCGCCCGGGGCACCGATGATCGTCATGGACGAAGCAGTGTCCGACAAGTTCTCCGGTCCCGCAGACGAACTCGACAAACTCATGTACGGGTTCTCGCTGTTCGTCTGCCTACCCGACTCGATGAGTTCACCGCCGTCGGCCGCCACCGGCACCGTCATGCGCCCCTCGACCCTGCGGTCCTACGCCGAACAGGCCGGTTTCCGGAGCGTCGAGGTGCTGCCGATCGAGGACTTCGCCTTCTTCCGGTTCTACGAACTCCGCACCGGTTGACATTCGGCCCGCTCGCTCCGCTCCCGGCACCGGTTGGCTCGTCGACCGACCCCGAGCAATATCATCGCAGCATGCCGACCGACGACGACCGCGAGAGCACCACCGCGCAGGAGACCTCCGTGAGGCCGCCGCGCATCCTGGGCGACGTCGACTCCGCGACGAGTGACCGAGCAAGCCGTTGGTGGTGGGACCACGACGCGGAGAACTACCACGACGAGCACGGCGCCTTCCTCGGCACGTACACCGGTGGTGGTGACTTCGTCTGGTGCCCGGAGGGCGTCCGCGAGTCCGAGGCCGGACTCCTCGGCGAGATCGAGGGCCGTACGATCCTCGAGATCGGTTGCGGCTCAGCGCCGTGCGCCCGCTGGCTCGCCGCTCACGGCGCTCGTGCCGTCGGCGTCGACCTGTCCCGGCGCATGCTCGGGATCGGTCTCGACGCCATGGACGCCGACGAGGTGCGCGTGCCGCTGATCCAGGCGACCGCCGAGACCCTGCCCTTCGCCGACGAGTCCTTCGACACCGTCTGCTCCGCGTTCGGGGCAATCCCCTTCGTCGCCGACTCCGCCGGCGTCATGGCCGAGGTCGCGCGGGTCCTGAAGCCCGGTGGCCGTTGGGTTTTCGCGGTCAACCACCCGATGCGCTGGATGTTCCTCGACGACCCCGGCCCCGAGGGGTTGACCGTACGAATCCCCTACTTCAACCGCACGCCGTACACCGAGACCGATCCGAACGGGCAGATCACCTACGTCGAACATCATCGAACCATCGGCGACCGCGTCCGCGAACTACGCGCCGCCGGGTTCGTCCTCGACGACATCGTCGAACCCGAGTGGCCAGACGACCACGACCGCGAATGGGGCCAGTGGAGCCCGTTCCGCGGACGCTACTTCCCCGGCACCGCGATCTTCTGCAGCCACAAGCCCGGATAACCGCGGATACGCCCGGCTTCTCAGAGCAACTTCGAGTCTCAGAGCAACTTGGACAGGAACTCCCGCGTCCGCTCCTCCTGCGGGTTCGCGAGGAGTTCGCGTGGGTCGCCCTTCTCCACGACGACGCCGCCGTCCATGAAGACCAGCTGGTCGGCGACCTCGCGCGCGAAGCCCATCTCGTGGGTCACGACCATCATGGTCATGCCCGACGCGGCGAGTTCACGCATCACCTTGAGGACGTCGCCGACGAGTTCGGGGTCGAGCGCCGAGGTCGGCTCGTCGAAGAGCATGAGCTTGGGTTCCATCGCGAGAGCGCGGGCAATCGCGACGCGCTGCTGCTGACCGCCCGACAGCTGCGCCGGGTAGGCGTCGGCACGGTCGGACAGACCGACCCGCTCCAGCAGGTACTCGGCGCGTTCGATCGCCGCCGACCGCTGCTCCTTCTTCACCTGGATCGGTGCCTCGATAACGTTCTCGAGAGCCGTCCGGTGCGGGAACAGATTGAAATGCTGGAACACCATGCCGATGTCGCGGCGTTGCGCGGCAGCGTCTTTGGCACTCATCTCGTAGAGCTTGCCGTTGCGTTCGCGGTAGCCGATCAGGTCGCCGTCGACGTAGAGGCGGCCGGCGTTGACGACGTCGAGATGGTTGACGCACCGGAGGAACGTCGACTTGCCCGAGCCCGACGGGCCGATCAGACACGTCACCTCGCCCTTGGCGACCTCGAGCGAGATGCCCTTGAGGACCTGGACCGAACCGAAGCTCTTGCACACCCGGTCGGCGAGGACCATCGGTGTCTCGGCGGAACTCATGCGTTCTCTCCCCCGGTCGTGCGGCCGGCTCCCGGTCCGTCCGGGAGGTCGTCGGCCGCGGCGGTCTGTCCGTCGGCCATCGCCTTGAGTTGGCGTGCGGTCAGTGCACGGGTGGCACCCCGCGAGTAGTAGCGCTCCACGTAGTACTGGCCGACCATCAGGATGCTGGTGACGACGAGGTACCAGGTGGAGGCGACGAGCAGCAGCGGGATCGGCTCGAAGTTGACGCCGGAGATGTCACGCACGCGCCCGTAGAGGTCGAGGGTCAGCGGAACCGCCGCCACGAGGCTGGTCGTCTTGAGCATGGAGATCAGCTCATTGCCGGTGGGCGGGATGATCACCCGCATCGCCTGCGGCAACACGGTGCGGCGCATGGTCTGCGCCCACGACATGCCCAGAGCGATCGACGCCTCGGACTGACCCTCGCCGACCGATGAGACACCTGCGCGCACGATCTCGGCCATGTAGGCGGCCTCGTTGAGAGCGAGGCCGATGACCGCGAACAGGAAAGCGGCGTTGAGCGTCTGGATGTCGAAGGACGCGAACTGGTGGACGAACGGGATGCCGACGTCGATCTGCTTGTAGATCGCGGGGAACAGCCCCCAGAAGACGAGCTGCACGTAGACGGGAGTCCCACGGAAGATCCACAGGTACACCCAGGCGGTGCCGCGCAGCACCGGGTTCGGCGAGAGGCGCATGATGGCGAGCGCGACGCCGAGGACGATCGCGATGGTCATCGCGAGCACCGTGAGGGCCAGGGTGTATCCGACGCCGGACAACACGCGCTGGTCGAACATGTATCGCGCGTAGGTGCCCCACGCGTAGGCCTTGTTGGTGGCGGCTCCGTAGATGAAGAGCCCCGCCAGCACGAGGATGATGACGGCGGCGACCCATTGACCCGGTCTGCGGAGCGGTACCGCCTTGATCGGTTCGGGCTCGCCGGCCGTGGTGGTGTCGGTCTGCGGTGAGGTCATCTCAACTCACCGCCCCGTTGATGACGGAGACATCGATCATGCCCTCCTGCAGGCCCCAGTTGGCCGCGATCTCTTCGTACTGTCCGTTGTCCATCAGGTACTGGACCGCCTTCTGCATCGCAGGTCCCAGCGGTGAGCCCTTGCGCACCGCCCATCCGTACGGCGCCGAATCGAACAGTTCACCGGCCGCCTTCAGCTTTCCGTTGGTGCGTTTGATGGCGTAGGCGGTGACCGGTGAGTCGGCCGACATCGCCTCGACCCGACCGAGGATCAGGGCGTTGACCGCCTCGTCCTGGCTGTCGAATTTCACCTTGTCGATCGGCCGGAGACCCTTCGCGACGCATTCGGCACTCTTGGCCGGGATCTCGTCGGTGTCCTCGTAGGTCGTGGTCTGCACGGCAACCCGCCGGCCGCACGCATTCGCCGGGTCGATGATCTCGTCGGAGTCCGCGGACTGCGCCCACTGCACGCCTGCGCTGTAGTAGGTCACGAAGTCGACCTGCTTCTCCCGCTCGAGAGTGTCGGTGAACGACGACATCCCCACCTGATAGGTGCCGGCCTGGACCGACGGGATGATGGTGTCGAACTGCGATTCCTTGTACACCGGTAGCAGATTGAGCACCTTGCCGACGGCGTTCATGAGGTCGACGTCGTAGCCGATGATCTTGCCGTCCGGCCCCTTGAACTCGTTGGGTTGATAGGGCACGTTGACGCCGACCACCAGACGCCCGGTGCGCGCGATCTCAGGTGGTACGAGCGCCGCGATCGCCGGCACCTTCTCCACGTCGACATTGATCGGCGTTACCTGGTTGGCGCGTTCCCGTTCCTCGTTGTTCACACATCCGGTGAGGATGACCGCGAACGTGAGGAACACGCCGAGCAGTTGGGCCACGCGCGACCGGACACAGCGCTGGTCGACCCGCGTCGAGGCCCGTTCCACAACACATCCCTTCGATGACGTACAGATCACCTGATCAGACCAACTCACTGTAGTTTGCACCGGCCTCGGCGGCTGGCTACCGGGAGTTCACGCATGTCCACGCGCGCGTCACGCGACACCGGTCCGCCGCGCCACCTCGTAGGCGAACTCGCTGGTCGACGCCGTCCCGCCCAGGTCAGCGGTCGCGATCGAGGCCGCGAGGGTGTCGGCGACCGCGGAATCGATCCGGTCGGCCGCAGCGACGAGGGCCGGGTCGTCGGTCATCAGCCCGAACCGCCGGAACCCCATCGACACCGACGCGATCATGGCGACCGGGTTGGCGACACCGCGTCCGGCGATGTCGGGGGCGGCACCATGCGTTGCCTGTGCCATCACCTGGGTCGTCGAGCAATTGACCGAACCGGCGATGCCGAGCGAGCCGGCGAGCTCGCCGGCCAGATCCGACAGGATGTCGCCGAAGAGGTTCTCGGTGACGACGACGTCGAAGTCGGCGGGGCGGCGCACGAGCAGCGCCGCCACGGCGTCGACGTGTTGTTCGGTGATCTCGACGTCGGGGAACTCCTTGCCGACCTCCCGGCATGCGTCGCGGAACAGCCCGGTCGTCAGGCGCAGCACATTCGCCTTGTGCACGATGGTCGCCCGAGCCGGGCCCCCCGACGCCGCGCGGGCGCGTGCGGCTTCGAAGGCGACCCGTGCGATGCGCTCACTCGCCGCGCGGGTCACGAGCCCCACGGCCAGCGCGACATCGGGGGTCGGCATGAACTCACCGCTCCCGACTGTCATGTTGCGGTCGGCGTACAGGCCCTCGGAGTTCTCCCGGACGATCAGCACATCGATGCCGGGCGCGGTCGCCGGCACCCCCGAAAACGCCTTGGCAGGACGAAGATTCGCGAAGAGCCCGTACCGGGTGCGCAGTACTGCGCCCGGGGTCCGGCTGCTGTGCTCGGGCGGATACGACGCCGAATCGTGCGGTCCGACGATCCAGAGACCCAGATCGTCGAGCGCCGACAGAGTCGTCCCGGGAACCGGGTCGCCGTGCGAGGCGATGGCGGCGGCGCCGAACGGGAGTTCGTCCCAGTCGATCCGGAAGTCCTCGGCCGCGGCGGCCGCATCGGCGACCGTGATGGCGGCGGGCACGATCTCGAGACCGATACCGTCGCCGGTGAGAACGCCGACCCGCCTGGGCGACGAGACCATCAGTGGGCCGCGTCGTCCCAGGACCGACCGAACCCGACCGACACCTCGAGCGGGACCGACAGCGTGATGGCGTTGCCCATCTCCTCGCGCACCGCGGCCTCGACCGCGTCGCGCTCGCCTGCCGCTACCTCGACCACCAGTTCGTCGTGGACCTGCAGCAGTACCCGCGAAGTGAGCTTCTCGGCGAGGAAACGCTTGTGCACGTTGATCATCGCGACCTTGATGATGTCGGCGGCCGTACCCTGGATGGGCGCGTTGAGCGCCATCCGCTCCGCGGACTGGCGTCGTTGCCAGTTGTCGCTGTTCAGATCGGGCAGGTAACGCCGGCGGCCGAACAGCGTCGCGGTGTACTCGTTGCGCCGGGCTTCGGCGACCACGTCGTGCAGGTAGTCACGCACACCACCGAACCGCGCGAAGTATGCCTCCATCTGGTCCTTGGCCTCGTCGCGGCTGATCTTCAGCTGTGCGGCGAGCCCGAAAGCGCTGAGGCCGTAGGCAAGTCCGTACGACATGGCCTTGACGCGGTGACGCATCTCGGTGGTCACCTCGTCGATCGGCACCCCGAAAGCACGCGATCCGACGAAGTTGTGCAGGTCCTCGCCGGTGTTGAAGGCCTCGATCAGACCTTCGTCCTCCGACAGGTGCGCCATGATCCGCATCTCGATCTGGCTGTAGTCGGCGGTCATCAGGCAGTCGTAGTTCACGCCCGACGCCTGATCCGTCCCCACGACGAAGCCGCGACGGATCTCACGTCCGGCCTCGGTGCGGACCGGGATGTTCTGCAGGTTCGGCTCCGTCGACGACAGGCGTCCGGTGGCGGCGATGGTCTGGTTGAAGGTCGTGTGGATGCGACCGTCGTCGGCCACCGACTTCAGCAGACCGTCGACGGTGACCTTCAGCCGCGTGGCGTCGCGGTGTTCGAGAAGGTGGGCGAGGAAAGGATGCTGGGTCTTCTCGTACAACGACTGCAACGCGTCGGCGTCAGTGGTGTAACCGGTCTTGGTCTTCTTGGTCTTCGGCATGTCGAGTTTGTCGAAGAGCACGGTCTGCAGCTGTTTCGGCGAACCGAGGTTGATCTGTTCGCCGATGACCTCGTAGGCGGACTCGGCGGCCGCACGGATGCGGTCGTTGAACATCTGTGCCAGCGCGTTGAAGTGGTCGACGTCGACGGCGATGCCGGCGGCCTCGAGGTCGGCGAGCACGAACGACAGCGGCAACTCCATCTCGGTGAGCAGCGGCTTGGAGTCGATGCGGTCGAGTTCGGTGTCGAGGGTGTCGGCGAGCTCCTGCACCGCGCGCGCCTCGAGCATGTGCTGTTCGGCGACCTTGCCCTCGGTGTCGTCGTCGAGCAGCGACATCTGGCCATCCCCCGCACCGGTGTCGGCGCGCAGCTCACGGCGCAGGTAGCGCAGGGCGAGGTCGTCGAGGTTGAAGGTCCGCTGCCCGGGGCGGACGAGGTATGCGGCCAGCGAGGTGTCGCTGGTCACGCCGTCGAGCTTCCACCCGCGCGAGCGGAGCGCGTGTACCGCCCACTTGGCCTCGTGTACGGCCTTGAGCGCCTGCGGGTCGGCGAGCCAGTTGGCCAGCGCTGCATCGTCTTCCGGCGTCAGGGTGGTCACGTCGACATACGCCGACGTGCCGTCGGCCGCCGCGATCGCCAGCCCGGTCGGGTCGGACCCCACGACGACGTGCGGCGCGGTCACCGCGAGACCGGTTCGGCCGGTCCGAGCGTGTTCGTTCAGCCATCCCGCGACCTCGCCGGCGCCGAGGACCGAACCGTCGAGATCGAACCCCGCCTCGGCCTCCGGCTCGACCGAGCTCAGGGTCGAGAACAGTCGGTCGCGCAGCACGCGGAACTCGAGGTCGTCGAAGAGCTGGTGGATGCGGTCGCGATCCCAGCCGACCATCGCGAGGTCTTCGGGGCCCGCGGGAAGCTGCATGTCGCGGATGAGTTCGGTGAGCTGACGGTTGGTCTGCACCGAGGCCAGATTCGCGCGCAGCGCATCGCCGACCTTGCCCTTCACCTCGTCGACGTGATCGACGAGCGAGGCCAGCGACCCGTACTCGCGAATCCACTTCGACGCGGTCTTCTCCCCCACACCCGGGATGCCGGGCAGGTTGTCGCTGGGGTCGCCGCGCAGGGCCGCGTAGTCGGGGTACTGGGCGGGGGTGAGACCGTACTTCTTCTCCACCTCTTCAGGAGTGAAGCGGGTGAGGTCCGAGACTCCCTTGCGCGGGTACAGCACGGTGGTCGACGGATCGACCAGCTGCAGCGAGTCGCGGTCGCCGGTGACGATCAGGACCTTGAAGCCCTGTTCGCGCGCCTGGGTCGCGAGGGTGGCGATGATGTCGTCGGCCTCGAAGCCCTCGATCGCCATGACCGTGACGCCCAGCGCGTCGAGGACCTCCTTGGTGAGGTCGACCTGCCCGTTGAACTCGTCGGGCGACTTGGAGCGCTGCGCCTTGTACTCGGGGAACATCTCCGAACGGAACGTCTTACGCGAGACGTCGAAGGCGGCCGCGATGTGCGTGGGTTCCTCGTCGCGCAGCAGGTTGATGAGCATCGAGGTGAAGCCGTAGACCGCGTTGGTGGTCTGCCCGGTGGCCGTCTTGAAGTTCTCGGCCGGAAGCGCGAAGAACGCCCGGTATGCCAGGGAATGCCCGTCGAGGAGCATGAGAACCGGTTGTTTGGTCTTGCCCTTGCTTCCGGTACGGGTGGCTGCCGGGGAACTCTGCGCTGGACTCACAGTCGCTGAGTCTAGTGATCCGTCCCGACACCCGGACCCGCCCCGCCCGAGGTCGGCAGACACCGCGGTCGGAGGGGTGGCGGCCGGGCGTCACATCGGCCGATACATCGCCCAGACCTTCGGGCCGTCGAGCGGCAGTTCGAACTCCTCGGTGACCTGGAAACCGAACCGCTCGTACAGCGGGACGTTGAGTGCGTTGGAACTCTCGAGGTAGGCCGGTCCGTCGATCTGCTCGAGCCGGTGCTGCAGGAGCGCCGTGCCGATGCCGGCCCCCTTGAGCGGCGCGCCGATCTGGCCCAGGTACCAGTGCGGTTCCTTCGGCCGGTGCTTGGCGAACTCGGCCTCGAGCTTGATCCCGCGGCCGATCCGCGGTCCGAGGGTCCGGAGGAACTCCCAGGACGACACGAGCTGGGCCCGCGTCGAGATCTTGTGCCCGGGCGGATCCCATGCGGCCACACCGACCGGTTGCCCGTCGCGCATCGCCAGGTCGATCGTCGACGCCTTCCCGTGGATGTGGACGAGCAGCGTCCGGAACACCGCGCGGTGCCGAGAGGTGTCCGGATCCATCCATACCGTCACCGGGTCGTCGGCGAACGCCTGCGCGAGCAACGCACTGGCGAGTTCAACGTCTTTCGTCTGTGTGATGGTCACCGGCACCATCCGACCAGCGTACGGCCCCGCCGGGGACGCCGGCACCACCTCGTGTCGACCGGAGCCGCCCAGCGCCCCAGCAGATGTAACTTCCGGGAAACGTCGTTGTCGTCACGTGGCGACGACGCTGCGGCTAATGTCCCGCAGGGTGACCGGCCGCGCACAGATCGCCCCCGGTCACGTGCCGATGGATGTCACTGGCGAACAGGTCCACAAGGAGGTACCACCCTCGATGACAGAGCCTGACCGGCAGGCCGCACTCGTCTCCGACGACCGCACCGATCGGATCCACGCGCATCGTCCCGAGTGTCAGCCCGCCCGCCAGACCCGATCACCGTCCCGCCGCCCGCCATCCCGGCGTCGCACATCGGCGTCGACGCGGCGCACCGCGCTCGCCGTACTGCTGTTCATCGCGGCGTCGATGCTGTGCGGACTCTTCGGGACATCGGCGGCCGACGCCGCGCCCGACGAGGTCCGGGTGTTCGGTGTGCTGCGGAACGGCACCGAGAAGGTCGAGGGGGTGAAGCTCGAGGCCAAGGACGCGTCGGGCACCGTCGTCGGGACGGCAACGTCGTCGGCGACCGGCGCCTGGTCGATCATGGTCCCGCCCGGGAAGTACACCGTCGTCGTCGACACCGACTCTCTCCCAGACCATGTCGAGGTACAGAAAGCCGAGCTGCCGGTCGACGTCAGCGGTGGAACGGCACGCCCGGTCATCTTCTCGTTCGGCGAGGTGCGGACCGGCACGGAGGTCTCGGCGGTCGCCGAACTCACCCGTCTGGCCATCGACGGCATCCGTTTCGGTCTCATCATCGCCATCACCGGCGTCGGCCTCAGCCTGATCTTCGGGACAACAGGCCTGACCAACTTCTCGCATGGCGAGCTGGTGACCCTGGGCGCGGTGGTCGCGTGGGTGTTCAACGTGAAGGTCGGGCTGCAGCTCATCCCGGCGACGATCCTCGCGGTCATCGTCGGCGTCGGCATCGGCATCCTGAACGAACTCGGCCTCTGGAGACCGCTGAGACGACGACGAACCGGGCTCATCGCCATGCTCGTCGTGTCGATCGGCCTCGCCCTGATGATGCGGTATCTGATCCTGATCTTCTTCTCGGACCGGTCCGAACCGTTCAAGGACTACCAGGCGCAGACGCAGATCGGCTCGGGCCCGTTCGCGATCACGCCGGTGAATCTCGCCTGCATCGTCATCTGCATCGTCGTGCTCCTCGGCGTCGCCCTGTTGCTGCAGCGCACCAGGATCGGCAAGGCCATGCGCGCCGTCGCCGACAACAAGGACCTCGCCGAGTCGTCGGGAATCGACGTCGATCGGGTGATCCTGTTCGTGTGGGCGCTGGCCGGCGGCCTGGCGACCCTCGGCGGCGTGATGTTCGCGCTCTCGGAGCTCGGCGGCCGCGTCCAGTGGGAGATGGGATTCAAGCTCCTGCTGCTGATGTTCGCGGGCATCACGCTCGGCGGACTCGGCACGGCCTACGGCGCGTTGCTCGGCTGCCTCATCGTCGGATTGCTGGTGCAGTTGTCGACCTACATCCTCAGCCCCGACCTGAAGTACATCGGCGGTTTGTTGATCCTGATCATCATCCTGACCATCCGGCCCCAGGGCATTCTCGGATCGCGAGCGAGGATCGGCTGACCCATGGACATCATCTCGGCGCTACAGATTGCGTTCGCACAGCTCATCGGCCCGTCGGCGATCTTCTACGCCCTGCTGGCCATCGGCCTCAACCTGCACTTCGGCTATGCCGGGCTGCTCAACTTCGGCCAGATCGCCTTCGCCCTCCTCGGCGGATACGGCGTCGGCATCATGGCCGTCAACTACGACCAGCCCCTCTGGCTCGGCGCCATCGTGGGTATCGCCGCGGCGGGGATGCTCGCGGTGGTCCTCGGAATCCCGACACTTCGTCTCCGCGCGGACTATCTGGCGATCGTCACCATCGCCGCGTCGGAGATCCTGCGATTGGTGTTCCGGTCGACGTCGTCGGACGATTTCACCCACTCCACCAACGGAATCTACGGCTACGCCAGCGATTTCTTCTCGGTCAGCCCGTTCGACAACGGCAAGCAGTACTCGTTCCTCGGGGTCAAGTTCCTCGGCGGCGACCTGTGGTCGATGGTGGTGGGCTGGTCGGTCGTCCTGCTCCTGTGCCTCATGGTCTATCTCCTCGTGCACAGCCCGTGGGGTCGCGTGCTCAAGGCGGTCCGCGAGGACGAGGACGCGGCCCGGTCGCTCGGCAAGAACGCCTATTTCTTCAAGATGCAGGCGCTCATCCTGGGCGGCTGTATCGGTGGCCTCGCGGGCGTGTTCAACGCACTGGCCACGCAATCGATCAACCCGGACTTCTACTCCACCGCCCAGACCTTCTTCGCCTACGGCGCACTGATTCTCGGTGGCGCGGCTACGGTATTCGGACCGGTCGTGGGCGCGATGCTGTTCTGGTTCCTGCTGGCCATCCCCGACGCGTTGTTGCGCCAGGCCACGGCCGGCGACGACCCCATCCTGGACCTCTCGGCACAGCAGGTCGGCGCGATCCGCTACGTGCTGCTGGGTCTGGCGATCATCCTGATGATGGTGTTCCGACCACAGGGACTCCTCGGCAACAAGAGGGAGGTGCAGCTCGATGCCTGATGATGGACGCCGTTCAGCACACGACGACGAGCCCTCGACGCCGGTGGGCGACACCGGGATCGTTGTCGACGAGACCGACCCCGACATCGCCGGTACGCGGGCGACGCGTCGCGATCTGACCACCCTGTCCGCACCCGAGCGCTCCCGGCTGTTCGCGGAGGTGTCACCCGCACCCGGATCGCCGAAACCCGATCCGATCATCGTGGTGGACAACATCTCCCGCACCTTCGGCGGTATCAAGGCGGTCCAGGTGGACCACCTCGAGGTGCAGCGTGGCGCGATCACCGGGCTCATCGGTCCCAACGGTGCCGGCAAGACCACGTTCTTCAACCTGATCACCGGTTTCGACAAGCCCGATTCCGGTACATGGTCGCTCAACGGTGAATCCCTCGGCCGGATGGTCCCGCACCAGGTCGCGCGTCGCGGCATGGTCCGCACCTTCCAGCTGACCAAGGCACTGTCGAAGTTGTCCGTGCTCGACAACGTCAAGCTCGGCGCCACCGGCCAGCGCGGCGAACACTTCCTCGCCGCCCTCGCACCGTGGACCTGGCGCAAACAGGAAGCCGAGATCACCGAACGCGCACACGAATTACTGCGGCGGTTCAAGCTCGACGCCAAGGCGAGCGACTTCGCCGGCTCGCTGTCCGGTGGTCAGCGAAAGCTGCTGGAGATGGCGCGCGCGTTGATGACAGATCCCGAGATCGTGATGCTCGACGAGCCGATGGCAGGTGTGAACCCGGCCCTCACGCAGAGTCTGCTCGAACACATCAAGTCGCTGCGGGACGAGGGCGTCACGGTGGTGTTCGTCGAACACGACATGGACGTCATCCGCGACATCAGCGACTGGGTGGTGGTGATGGCCCAGGGCCAGATCATTGCCGAGTCCCTGCCGGATCGCCTCGGAGACAACGAGGCCGTCGTCGACGCCTATCTCGGTGGGCATCACGATCAGGCGCTGGAGTTCGACGACCGGGGTCAACCCGTCGGTGCGACCGCCGTCCTCGCCGAGCGGGTCGAGGCGGCCATCGAGGCCACGCTCGAGGAAGGTGGTGACCTCTCGGAGCCGGTCGAGCTACCGCCCGTCGATCCGGGCCGGGTCGCCCCGGGACAGGTCGACACCGACAAGAAGGAGGCCGAGTGATGAGCTTGGCATCGAACGGCGGGGCGCTGACCCCCGCTCAGCTCGCGGCCACGCCGGAGGAGCACCGGAAGCTCGCCACGAACGCATTGATGCGGGCCGACGACATCACCGCCGGCTACCTTCCCGGGATCAACATCCTCGAGGAGTGCAACTTCTTCCTGAACGACGGGGAGATCGTGGGCATCATCGGGCCGAACGGCGCCGGTAAGTCGACGCTGCTCAAGACCCTGTTCGGGCTGATCCCGGTCCGTGAGGGCTCGGTCACCCTGCGCGGTGACGACATCACCTCGGCCAAGGCACATGTTCTCGTCGACAAGGGCGTGGGATACGTCCCGCAAACACAGAATGTGTTTCCCGCGTTGACGATCGAGGAGAACCTCGAGATGGGCGTGTACCTGCGCCCGAAGACGTTCGCCAAACGATTCGAGTTCGTCTCCGAGCTGTTCCCACTGTTGTCGGAGCGTCGAAAGATCAAGGCGGGCGCGTTGTCCGGCGGTGAACGGCAGATGGTCGCGATGGGCCGGGCACTGATGATGGACCCGGCGGTGCTGCTGCTCGACGAGCCGTCGGCGGGCCTGTCCCCGATGTTCCAGGACGAGGTGTTCATCCGTTGCAAGGCGATCAACGCGACCGGCGTCTCGATCATCATGGTCGAGCAGAACGCTCGCCGTTGCCTCCAGATCTGCGACCGCGGTTACGTTCTCGACCAGGGTCGCAACGCCTACACCGACACCGGCCACAACCTGGCGAAAGACCCCAAGATCATCGAACTCTACCTGGGCACCCTGGCGGGCAGCTCGGAGAAGAAGGCATAGGTTTTCGCCCACGGAAAAACGCAGGGACCCTCGGCTCGTGAGCCGAGGGTCCCTGGTTCTGTGGTGAACTACTGCGCGGCCACCGACACGTACTTGCGGGTCGGGGTCAGCAGCTTGTTGTCCCCGTCGAACTCGAGGACACCGTACGAGCCGACGCTGGGCTCACCGGCGGCGTTGAACGCCAGGTTGCCGGTCTTGCCGACGTAGGCAATGGTCTTGCCGCTCTTCAGCGCATCCAGGCAGGCCTTGTACGAGTCACAGTCCTCGTCGCCGTTCGTGACGCCGATGATGTTCGCAGCGATGGACCGGCCGTCGGTCGACTTGGCCGCAGTGGCCGCAAGGGCACTCAGGACGGCCGCATCGTAACTCTCGCCGGCGTAGTTGAAGTCGATGAGATTGCCGTCGACCTCCTTGAGCGCCTTCTGGAAGTCGGCGCTGGTCTGTGTCAGCGGCGTGGTGCCCTTCATGCCCTCGAGCAGTCCCGAGCCCACCGACTCGCCCAGAGCGTTACCCATGTTGCCGTCGACGCCGTAGACGAGTTTGCCGTCGCTCGGACCGATGCCGATCTCGTGCATGCGGGTGAGGATCTTGGCGCTCTCCTCGAATCCGATGAGAGCGATACCGTCCGGGTTGAAGTTCTTCACCTGGTCGACCTCTGCGTTGAACGACTGGGCGTTCGGGTCGTAGATGATCTTCTGGATCTGGTCTGCGGGCACACCGGCGGCCTCGAGGTCACGAACGGTGTTGTCGGCCAAACCGGTTCCGTATGGGTCGTTGAGGGCGAGGATGGACACACGCTGGACGCCGTCCTCGGCCATGATCTGCGAGAGCGCTTGTGCCTGCAGGACATCGGCGGGAGCGGTACGGAAGTACTGACCCTTGTCCTGATAACAGGTGAACTCGTCGGAGGTGTTCGCCGGCGAGAACATGACAGCGCCGGCGTTGGCGATCTTGTCGATGACCTTGAGCGACACCGACGACGACGCCGCGCCGATGATCACCTGGGTGCCCGCGCTGAGTTCGCGGTCGACGGTGGCGTTCGCCGTGTCGGTGGTGGTGTCGCCGGAGTCACCGGTGACGAGTTCGACGGGCTGGTCGAGAACGCCGCCGGCGGCGTTGATGTCCTTGACCGCCAGTTTGACGGCCGCGACCTCGGGCGGCCCCAGGAAGGCGAGGGAGCCGGTCTCGGGAAGCAGCGTGCCGATCTTCAGCGGAGCGGTGCTCTCGGGGCCCGGCGTGGCCTTCGGCGGGTTGCAGGCCAGCTTCTGCGCGAGGCCCTGGCCGGGGGGTGCGGGAGTGGACTCTACGGCCGCGCTGGCCGACCCTCCGGAGCCATCGTCGGAACCAGAGTCAGAGCTGCTGCAGCCGGCGACGAGGAGCGTTGCCGCCGCCGTCATGACCACTGCCCCGCTCGTCAAAAAGCGAAAGGACATCGATGCTCTCCTTGCGATTCTGTTATCGGACGAGAGCGGCGCGTCGAGATCGACGCATCGAACCGCGCCTCGCTGGAAGAAAGCTAGCGTGATCTTGTTGCCCCTGCGTAAAGACAGTGAAACTGACTTGCGCGCAGACGCATTGGGTCAAATCAACTTGTTCTTTGTCAGTTTGTTCCCAGTGTCTCCACGACCACCTGGGCCACGGCTTTCATCGTCGTCCGACGGTCCATCGCCGCACGCTGAATCCACTTGAACGCCTCGGGTTCCGAGAGGCCCTGCTTCTGCATGAGCAAGCCCTTGGCGCGTTCGACCAGCTTGCGGGTCTCCAGTCGCTCGTTCATCGTCGCGACCTCACGCTCGAGCAGTTTGAGCTCGTGATAGCGGCTGACGGCCACCTCGATGGCCGGCACCAGGTCGGCCTTCGTGAACGGCTTCACCAGGTAGGCCATCGCACCGGCGTCGCGGGCTTTCTCGATGAAGTCCCGCTGACTGAACGCGGTGAGCATGACCACCGGCGCGAGCCTCTTCTCCGCGATCTCCGTCGCGGCGTCGATACCGTCGCGGATGGGCATCTTGATGTCCATGATGACCAGGTCGGGGTTCAGGGACTCCGTGAGTTCGACGGCGACCTGCCCGTTCGGGGCCTCCCCCACGACGTCATAACCCTCTTCGCGGAGCATCTCGATCAGATCCATCCGGATCAGCGAGTCGTCCTCGGCCACCAGAACACGATGTGTCTTCGTGTTCTCCCCGGCCGTAGTGGTCGCACTGTCTGTCACTGTCACCATCCCCTCCTCCACGCCATAGTCGAAACAGAAGAGTACCGGTTACCGGGCCGGTCGGCCGATCATCTAGAGTTGGCTCCTGCACGGGGCAACCCGTGTACTGGCCCCCGTAGCCCAATTGGCAGAGGCAACGGATTCAAAACCCGTCCAGTGTGAGTTCGAGTCTCACCGGGGGCACCAGAAATCCAGGTCATCGAACCCCACTCCGAACCGGTCGACGTCGATCCCGACTTGCAGAACTCGATCGAAGTCTGCCTGTCGACGTGAGGTTCGCCGGTGCCGGTCACCAGCGGAACACACTCACCAGGACAGCGCCGGTTCCTCGTCGCCGATGACGATCCCGACCTCGCTGTGATGCACGGCCCGAGCGCCGAACAGGCGGTCGAGTAGCTCGTCGGGTCCCACGTCGGTGTGCGCCGCCCAGCGGCGGACCCGGTGCCGTGCGCGCGACGACCCGACCGTCACCGAGGCTGCCGGTGACCCGTCGAGGTCCACCGTCACCTGGCCGCATTCGCCCGGACCGACTTGGGCCGTGAGCAGGTCGAGCGAGTCAGCGGAGAAGACGACGGTCCCGGAGACCTCGACGACGAACCTGCACTGGGACAGCGTCGATGCGTCCGGATCACCGACACGGATCCGCGAGTCGGAAACGCCCAGGCGAGTGAGCAGAGTGTCGGCGTGAGCGCCGACGAGCCAGACGGCGGCGTCCCGCCCACGCAGCGCGCCGGCGACTGTACGCATCAGCGATGCCGCGGTGTGCCTCGCCGTCGACACGAGCACCACGATGTCCGGGATCGAGTACAGCAGCCCGGCAGTCCGGGCCGCCGGATCGGTGATGAGCGGGGCGAGCGCGAGGGCTTCGGTGTTCTTCTCCGAGATCCGTTCGGGCACCGAGCGTTCGGCCCAGTCGGGACCGTCGTGCCAGGCGAGGGCGCCGGACTCGTGGGCGAACACCGCACCCATCATGAAGGCCCGGTTCGCGAATTCCCAGTCCTCGCCGCCGTAGTGGACGAACGACGGGTCGAATCCTCCGACGTCGTCAAACAATTGGCGGCTGCAGGTCATCACCGCACTGATCAGGTACTTGTAGCCGTCCCAACCCGGGTTCAGGAGGTTGGACGTGCGGTCGTATGCGTCGACCAGCCATCCGGGTTCGCAGTCGTGCGAGGATTCGAGCGGTCGTCGTTCGGACATCCACTCGACCACCGAGTCCGGGGCCACCCGACTCAGGTCGGCGTGCTTACGCCGCCCGACCACAAGTGTGTCCGGCGCTGCGGCGGGCAACCTGACCGCGTGCTGGATGTAGGCGGGTGTCGGAACGGTGTCCGCGTCGAGGAAACACAGAACCGACCCGCTGGACGCCGCGACACCCAGGTTGCGGGCGGCTGCCGCTCGAAAGCCCTTGTCCTCCTGCGTCACAACGGTGATGTCGAGTCGCGATGTCCACGCACTCACGTCCGGCGAGCGCGCCGAGCCGTCGTCGGCGACGATCACCTCCAGACGATCCGGTGGGTGGGTCTGGGCCGTCAACGCCTCGAGAACCAGCGCGAGTTGGCGGGGTTGGTTGTAGTACGGGATCACGACGCTCACCAGCGGCGTCGTCGACGCCACCCCGACCAGATCCCAGCGGTTGTCGGGCACCACGACCCGGCCGTCGTCGAGCCTGATGACGGTCACCAACTCCACCGCCGGAACAGCCGCTGGTGAGCCCGGCCGACATCGGCGGCCGTGGGCGACGGCGTCACCGCCGAATCAATCCAGGTGCTCGCAGGTTCCGCGAATGCACTCTCGATGGCGCTCCGCAGAGCGGCGTCGTTGTTGTCGTGCATCGTCAGCACACCCGGAGAACGCTCGGCGAGTTCGTCGGTGTAGGCGGTGCGCGGAACCAGTGGTCGGCGTCCGGCGGAGATCCAGGAGTTGATCGAACCAGATGCCGACATGTGCCGGTGATAGGCGACCGGGACCGTGACGGCAGTCGACGCCCGAAACAGTTCGTCGTCGCTCAGGAATCCCGTGACCGTGCACCGCCTACCCATGTCGGCGGCGACCTTGCCGAGGTCGTCGGCCAGGTCCTCGTGGCCGGGTGACGGGGTGCCGAGGGCGACGAAGCCGATCGACGGATCGAGATCGGACATCGCCTGCAGCGTCTCCATGTGCCCCTTCCCGGGGTACAGGTAACCGAGGACGCCAACGGTCAATTCCGCTGAGTCCGAGGGTTTGTCGACACGGATGGGGTCGAACATCAGCGGTAGGACCTCGACGCCGATCGTCGCGTCAACGTACTCGGCGAAGAGCGCCGCCTCGTGGTGACTCGAGACGATCACACCCTTTGCAGCCCGCGCCACCGCGCGAAAGAAGTCAGCACGTGCCCGCATCGCCGGCCCGTCCGAGGGTTGGGGTAGGTCGTGCAGGGTCACCGAGACAGGCCGATTCAGGGCCGCGATCATGGCGAGCACGTTGTTCCGGGCTCGCCGTGGCGTGCGCCCGAACAGGCGATCGGTGATGTGCACGTGCACGAGCCCGCAGGCGGCCAGTGCCGTCGCGTCGGCATCGAGTGTGGGCATGTGCACGAGGCGATGATCCGAACTCTCGACACTGACCGCGTCGAAGACCGATTGCGCATATCGCACGACGCCGTGTGATCGGGGTCCGACCAGAAGATGTCCGATCGGTCCCCTCATGACAGACCCAGGATCTCGATGAGGTCGGCGTAACGGCCCAAGACCGCATCGATGAACTCGGGATGATCGGCGTACCAGAGCATCTGGCGACGGCGAACGTCATCCTCGGTGAGCGCCGTACCGTTGACGTCCCACGATGTCCGCGGACTCGCGTCGATACCCAGCGCGTCGATCACTCGTTGTTCCAGGGGCGCACGGATGTTGCCGAGAAGGTCTCGTGAGGGTGGGACCGGCGCCGACGCCCCGAGCGAGTCGAGGATTCGGCCGCCGAGGGTGAGCAACACCCGGTTACCGGGGTGATTGATCGTGTGGGCGGCATCGGCCCCGAGGTCGAGCAGGACGTCGGAGATCCCGACGTCACAATGCCGACGCTCGCGGGCTTCGAGCTGGCCCACACTCCATTGCGCTGCTTCAAGGATGCGGTCGGCATCGACGTCGACGTCCCATTCGCCGAAGCCGTCGCGACCCGCCACCACCGCGAGTACCGTTCGTAGATCGTGGTACGGAACAGCCGCGGGTACCGCGGACGGTTGCGCTGGGTGTCGGGCGATGACCTGGAACGGGAACAATCCGCCGTAGCGGATGACCGGCCACACGATGACGGACGCCGACGGCGCCAAGTCAGCCAGGTCCGAGGTGCCGATCGGAAATCCCCGGTATCCGGAACGCACGGGCTGCGAGACCACGATCGCGGCACGGCGGATGAGGTGCTCGACCCGCGCCAGGTCAGTGGACTCGATTTCGTGGACAGGTGGGACACGAACGGTACGGAACGGGAGGTCGGGAGAGCTGGACAGGACGATCCGCAAAGCCTCGGCCTGACAGTTCCCCCAAACAACGAGTAGGCCTCGGTCATCGCTCACCGGAGCGTCGGTGACGCCGTAGAACTCGCCGTAGTGCCGGGTCCGGCCGTCAACCGGAGCGTCGTCACCCGTCCTCATACGAGCTCTGGAGTGCGTGTGGCAACGCGGTGGTTCACTGTCATCGAAGTACCGACTCCCTCCTGATGGGCCCCTGGTCGGTACCCCTGCACCTCGTATATCCGTTTCGCCCGCCGATGAATCGTCGATCAGGTCACACCAGAGGACAGACGAGTGGGAGGAACTCGTCCAGAGCCGACGGTGGGAGTCGGGCAGTGTCGCCGGACGCGGCAACCGGCGTATCGGGGGCTCGCGCGAAGAAGGGCGCTACCGTCGGAAGAGTTTGTTTCCCAGCCAGACCAACGGGTCGTATTTGCGGTCGGCGACCCGTTCCTTCATGGGGATGAGGGCGTTGTCGGTGATCTTGATGTCCTCCGGACACACGTCGGAACAACACTTGGTGATGTTGCAGAACCCCAGCCCGTGTTCGTTCTGAGCCGTATCCCGACGCTCGGCGGTGTCGAGGGGGTGCATGTCGAGCTCGGCGATCCGCATCAGGTAGCGGGGGCCGGCGAACGCCTCCTTGTTCTCCTCATGGTCGCGGACCACGTGGCAGGTGTTCTGACAGAGAAAGCACTCGATGCATTTGCGGAACTCCTGCGAGCGCTGCACGTCGACCTGCTTCATGCGGTACTCCCCCGGCCCCAGATCAGGCGGCGGGGCGAAGGCCGGGATCTCGCGGGCCTTCTGGTAGTTGAACGAGACGTCGGTGACGAGGTCGCGGATCACCGGGAACGTGCGCATCGGGGTCACCGTGATGACCTCGTCCTCGGTGAACGACGACATCCGGGTCATACACAGCAGCTTCGGACGACCGTTCACCTCAGCCGAACACGACCCGCATTTGCCGGCCTTGCAATTCCAGCGGACGGCGAGGTCCGGGGCTTGGGTCGCTTGGAGACGGTGGATGATGTCGAGCACCACCTCACCGTCGTTGGCCTGCACGGTATAGTCCTCGAGCCCACCGCCCTCGGTGTCGCCTCGCCAGATTCGGAACTTCGCGTCGTATCCCATGTCAGTCCTCCGACTGTCCCTCGGCTCGCTCGCCTCCGGCGCCGGGATGGCCGGCGATTTCGGCCGCGGTGTAGTACTTTTCGACCTCTTCGAACTCGAAGAGCTCCAACAGGTCCGGGCGCATCGGCTCCTGCTCCTCCTTGACGACCTCGACCTCCGGTACCGGTGAGTCGGTACTCGTGTCGGCGGTACAGACCAGCAGGGTGTTACGCCAGGCCGAATCCATCGACGGGTGGTCGTCGCGGGTGTGTCCGCCGCGACTCTCGGTGCGCATCAATGCCGCCTTCGCGACACATTCGCTGACCAGCAACATGTTTCGGAGATCGATCGCCAGGTGCCAGCCCGGATTGAATTGACGGTGCCCCTCCACCTGCATGCTGCCGAGCCGGTTGCGCAGGTCGGAGAGCACGCGAAGTGCCTCCTGCATCTCCGCCTCCTTGCGGATGATGCCGACCAGGTCGTTCATCGCCTGCTGCAGGTCCATGTGCAGCGTGTACGGGTTCTCCGGCTTGCCGTCGGCGGGCGGATCAAACGGCGAGAGCGCATATTTCGCTGCCCGGTCGATGTCGTCCTGCGCGATCTCGGGCCGGCTGCTCAGCGACTCCACATACGACGCCGCGCCGAGCCCGGCTCGTCGACCGAACACGAGCAGGTCGGACAACGAGTTGCCGCCCAGTCGGTTAGACCCGTGCATACCGCCGGAACACTCACCAGCGGCGAACAGGCCGGGTACCCGCGACGCCGCGGTGTCGGGGTCGACCTCGATCCCACCCATCACGTAATGGCAGGTGGGACCGACTTCCATGGGTTCCTTCGTGATGTCCACGTCGGCGAGCTCTTTGAACTGGTGATGCATCGACGGTAGGCGCCGGATGATCTCCTCGGCCGGCATACGGGACGCGATGTCGAGGTAGACGCCACCGTGCTCGGTGCCGCGGCCGGCCTTGACCTCCTCGTTGATCGCACGGGCGACCTCGTCGCGAGGGAGCAGATCCGGTGTGCGGCGGGCGGAGTCGTTGTCGGCGAGCCACTCGTCGGCTTCCTTCTCCGTCTCCGCGTATTGGCCTTTGAACACCGGCGGGATGTAGTCGAACATGAACCGCTTGCCGTCGGTGTTCTTGAGGACGCCGCCGTCACCGCGGACGCCCTCGGTGACGAGGATGCCCTTCACGCTGGGCGGCCACACCATCCCGGTCGGGTGGAACTGGACGAACTCCATGTTGATCAGGCTCGCGCCGGCGCGCAGCGCGAGCGCGTGCCCGTCACCGGTGTACTCCCAGGAGTTCGATGTGACCTTGAACGACTTGCCGATACCGCCGGTCGCGACAACGACCGCAGGTGCCTCGAACACGATGAACCGGCCCGACTCACGCCAGTACCCGAACGCGCCCGCGATGGCGTCGCCGTCCTTGAGCAGCTCGGTGATGGTGCATTCGGCGAACACTTTGATCCGGGACTCGTAGTCGCCGGTGGCCGCGAAATCCTCCTGCTGCAGCGAGACGATCTTCTGCTGCATGGTCCGGATGAGTTCCAGCCCGGTCCGGTCGCCGACGTGGGCCAGCCGCGGATAGGTGTGACCGCCGAAGTTGCGCTGGGCGATCCGACCATCGGCAGTCCGGTCGAACAGCGCCCCATAGGTTTCCAGTTCCCATACCCGGTCGGGTGCTTCCTTGGCATGCAGTTCGGCCATGCGCCAGTTGTTCAGGAACTTCCCGCCACGCATCGTGTCCTGGAAGTGGGTCGCCCAGTTGTCCTTCGCGTTCGCGTTGCCCATCGACGCCGCACAGCCGCCCTCGGCCATCACGGTGTGCGCCTTGCCGAACAGCGACTTGCACACGACCGCGACCGAGTAACCCTTCTCCCGGGCCTCGATGACCGCCCGCAGGCCGGCACCACCGGCACCGATCACCACGACGTCGTACTGGTAGCGTTCCGGCTCGGTCATCTAGCGCGACTCCCAACGTTGAAAACGGTTGCACAACAGGCGTTGCGCCTCAATCGATCAACCCACGAACCTCAGATCCGAGATCGTGTTGCTGGCCACCAGCATGATGTAGAAATCGGTGAGCACGAGTGTGCCGAGCGTGATCCAGGCGAATTGCATGTGCCGGGTGTTCAGCTTGGAGACCTGGGTCCAGATCCAGTACCGCACCGGATGTTTCGAGAAATGCTTGAGCCGCCCGCCGGTCACGTGCCGACACGAATGACAGGACACGGTGTAGATCCAAAGCAGAATCACGTTGACCACGAGGATCACATTTCCCAGTCCCAGGCCGAAACCACCGTCCTTGGCGTGGAACGAGACGACGACGTCGTAGGTGTTGATCACCGAGATGATCACGGCCGCATAGAAGAAGTACCGGTGTGAGTTCTGGATGATCAACGGCAGGCGCGTCTCACCCGTGTACTTGGTGTGGGGCTCGGCGACAGCACATGCCGGCGGCGACAGCCAGACCGACCTGTAGTAGGCCTTGCGGTAGTAGTAGCAGGTCAACCGGAACCCGAGCAGGAACGGCAACGTGAGAAACGCCAACGGAATCCACATCGGGAGCTCCGGGAACGGCGTGCCGAAATGACTCGACCCGGGGACGCACGACTCGCTCAGACACGGCGAGTAGAACGGCGTCAGGTAGTGGTAGTCCGCAACGTAATAGGCGCTACGGATGAACGACCGCACGGTCGCGTAGATGACGAACGCCGCGAGACCGACGACCGTCAACAACGGCGACAGCCACCATCGGTCCGTCCGTAGAGTGCGCGCCGTCAGGCGCGCCCGTCTCGGGGAGAAGACCCCGAGTGAATCCCGCTCAGCCGCGGGCGCGCTCACTTCGTCCGCTCACGCGAGTGGAACCCGAGCCCTTCGTCCTGAGCACCGAGCCACGCCGACTCGTCGGACTTGCTGTCCGGCACATAGACCCGGTCCTGCCCCGGCTTCTGCTGCGGCTTCAACTTCGGTGGATGCTGCTCGAAGTCGTGCAGATCGATGTCGAGACGATCGAGGTCGTTGACCATCCGGCGGACGCTGTCGGCGTCACCGTAGCGAGCCTTCAGGGTCACCAGCTGATGGCGCAGCGCCTGGATACTGTGATGGATTGCGTTGATCTCTGCATTTATCATGGCGATCCCTCCGGCCACTATGTGATGTTCCACACAGTACCGCCCGAGTATGGATCGTCAACGCTTTTCGTCGAACGTGTCGCCCGACGAGAAACCGAGTGCCGCACACCAAGGACAACCGTCGTCGACCCGGTCTCGGATCAGACAGTTCTCCACGAGCCGCCGGCTCGTCGGCTCGAATGCCGTCAACTTGCTCGAACAGACCTAGACCGGCTCGCGGATCACACCGAAGTGCCGCACGGAGCCGGACAGTCCGGGAAGCTCCTTCAACGGCGTCCACGACCAGAGGCCGTCCCGGCTGTCGGAGTAGAAGTACCGCCGGTCCCGGTAGGCGTCGAGGTAGAGACGCCAGTTCCCGTTCGGCAGTTTCACCACGGCCGAGCCCTCGACCAGTCGGCCCCACGGGCCCGGCCGGACGAATCGGTACGGCCCCAGCAGCGACCCGGATACCGCATGCTCGATGACCTTCTTCGTCTCGTTCTTGGTGAAGGCGTGGTAGGTCCCGCCGACCTTGACGATCGTGGTGTCGATGCGGTCGGCGCGGAGACCGAGAATTGGCACGGGCGGACTCCACAGCCGGAGTCCCGGCTCGAGCGCGGTCATCAGGTACGGCACGAACCCGCCACCGGTCGACATCGACAGGATCACGTGTACCCGTCCGCCCTCGACGAACCATTCCGGAGCCCAGGCTTTGGTGGTGAACGGCGACAACGATGGTCCGTCACTGGAACCGGCCGATCCGAAGCTCAATGAACCCGCCGACGAACCCGAGCCGTCGCCTGTACCGGGCAGGAAGGCGCAGCACAGCGGCACCGGGTAGTTGTGCATGAAGTTCCAGTTCACACGGTCGCGACTCCGCGCGAAGCCGATCGTCGTCGAACCGGTGGTGTAGGTGACGTAGTACCAGCCGTCGGCGCTGCGGTAGATGCTCGGATCACGCACCAGGCCCGACGGTGGTCGATACGCCCCGAATCGGAGGGCTTTGAACCGGGCCGCATCCGAGGACTGGTAGACGTCCATGTGACTGGCGCTGGTGTTGGAGAACGCCACCATCGTGTACCGCCAGCTCGCCGCGTCGGCCGTACCGGGAGTCGCGACCAGCAGCGCCGAGAGCGCAAGGATCGCAACCATCAGTGCGCCGACGCGGGTCCGGCGGGTGAGGATTCGCTGAGGCAACAGCATTGGAGCAGTATCCGTGACGTCGATTGGGCGTGCACGAGATTGCCCGATCCAAACACCGAGATTCGGAACATCCGGGGTGTCGATCGTCGACCGGAGGCCCCTTACACGATGCCACCGACAATTCTCACCACGACGGCGAGGTCCGAAACTTTCTGCACGGCAACCGATTTACGTATACAGTCGAACATACATTCGCACTACGGCATAGGGGGTGACCGTCATGACCGACATCGCTTCTTCTGCTGTCGTCGACGAATCGTTCCCGGCCGAGATGCCCGCGTTGCTCGATGAACTCGACACGATCGTCGACAAGCTCCAGAACGCAGGCTTCACCCGGCTGTCCGATGCCGAGGTCGACGAAGCCGGTGTGCGTATTGAAAGAGCCATCGCCCGACTCACGTACACCGGCAACCAACAGATCGTGGAAGCCGATCAACGCGACCTACCGCGTAAGTCCGGATACCGCAGCGTGATCGACTACATGAAGTTCCGACTGCGCATGACCTACCCGGGTAAGCGGCTCAAACAAACCCGGGCCACCGCGACCTACCCTGACTTCATCACCGGCCAACCTCTCGAACCCACACACCCGGCCCTGGCCGAGGCGTTCGCCGGTGGCCGCGTCGGGCCCGCCCACGTGCACGCCGTTCTCGACGTGCTCGATCAGATCCCGCACGCCATAGACCACGACATCAAAGTCGCCGCCGAACGACAAATGGCCGAGATCGCCGTCGACCACACCCCCGCCGACATCACCAACCTTGGCGCACGCCTACTCGCCCACCTCGACCCCGACGGCACACTCACCGACGACACCGACCGCAAACGCCGCCGCAACCTGTCGGTCCACCGGCAACGCGCCGACGGCACCGCCAAACTCACCGCCACCCTCACCCCCGAACTCCTCGCCCGGGTCACCATGCTGCTCGCCGTGTGGGCCAAACCCGGCATGAACAACCCCGACGACCCCGACTCCCCACACGGGTCGATCGAAGACGCCGACCCCGAAGCCGTCGCTGCTGCGGCCGAACGCGATGACCGCACCCCGGCCCAGCTCAATCACGACGCCTTCAACGCACTGCTCAAAGCTGTCTTCGAGGACGGGCTGCTGGGTAAGAGTCACCGCGGGTTGCCGACCCAACTGATCATCAAAGCCGACCTCAACGACTTGGTCCGCGAAGCCGGGTTCGCCACCACCGCCACCGGCACCCTGATCCCCATCCCCGAGCTCATCGACATGGCCGCCGACGCCCAACCCTGGCTGGCGGTGTTCAAAGACGCCACCGCCGTCCCGCTGTACTTCGGACGCGGCAAACGCCTGGCCACCCGCGAACAACGATTGGTGTCCTTCGCCCGACCCGACGGCGAAAACTGCTCCACCCCCGGCTGCGACCTCGCCGCCGCACACGTCGAGATGCATCACGCCCAACTCGATTGGGCCGAAGGTGGACTCACCGACATCACCGACCTCGCCCCCGCCTGCCCGAAACACAACCGCATGGTCAGCAACCAACCCGGCGGCTACACCACCCGCATGGTGCGCGAAGGACCCAACGAAGGACGCTGCGCCTGGCGACTCAACGCCGAACCCGGCGCACCACCCAACCCTGAACGCATCAACCGGCGCCCCGACATACCCCGCCGGTTCGCCGAACACCTCCAACACGTGCGCACCGAAATCCACGGACCCGACACCGAGTCCGGCGATCAACCACGCCTACAGATGCGTGAAGTCATCGACCTCCGTGGCGCCACACCCGTCGAACTCGTAGTCGCCTCAGCACTTCTCAACCACGCGTACGGGCACTCAGAATAGGAGCGTCGCCGGCCCTTCGAGGCTCGCTGCGCTCGCACCTCAGGGAGCGAGGACGGCCCGTCGCTATCACTCCTTGCACCTCAGGGAGCGAGGACGGCCCGTCGCCATCACTCCTTGCACTCCAGGGGGGGCGAGAGGGTTACGCGCGCAACCACTCCTAGGTTCCGTATGACGTTGTGCCCGGAATCCGGGCACAACGTCATACAGATCTGCAGTCGGCCTCAGGACTGAGCAACCGCCTTCAACACCGGCGGAGTCCAAATGCCGTCGAGGATCTCAGCGCGCGGGCGGTAGAGGCGGATGAGGTAGTTCCAGCCCTCCGGAGTCACGATCGCGTTCGGCGGGACGTCGCCCGAGGTGTCCGGGATGAACCGGACGGTGATCGAACCGTCGTCGTTGCGAACGCCGGTGACACTGTTGACCGTGTACAGGTTCTTCTCGTTGGGCTCGAAGAACCCCGCCGCGTTGTAGACCGACACCGACCAGAAGGCGTCGACCGGGACGTCGGCAAAGACCAGTTCGTAATGTCCGGGGCCGGTGCCCGGGTCGACGCCGACATAGGTCGCTTCCGAGGTCGGGAGACCACCCCAACCCGCGGCGCACCCGATCAGGTGCCGGACCGGGTCGACGTCGTCGCGGGCGCCGAAGGTTCGGTCGAACGAGTCGAGTCCCTTGGCCAACTCCAACAGCGCGTTGCGGGTCGCGTCGAGGCTCGCGGCGTCGTAGTCGGGAGAAACGAACGGTTCCGACGACGCCGAGGCGATCGTCGTCCGATCCTGCAACTCACCGACCGCGGCGACGTCGGCAGCATCCGTCGGATCAACCAGAATCCGCACCGCGACGAGGACATACCTCGATCCGTACTGCTCCTGCGTCAGCCTGTGCTCACCCGCGGCGTGCAGAACGCCGCCTACGTAGTGGCCCTCGTTCACGACCATCGCGGACACATACCGTTCGCCTGCGTCGGGCAGTGTGAGGACCGCCGGTTCGGCGAGGTCGACGATGGCGAAGCTGTAGAGGGTGTCGCGGTTGAGCCGGATCACCGTCTGCTCGTCGATCGAGGCAGGTTCCCGGTTGTGCCGGAACTTCCCCACCCCACCGGCAGCCAGTTGGATGTCGGCGAACATCCGGTGCGTCTCCGCCCGAACGAAGTTGTCCACGTTCACATGGCCCGACATGCATTGTCTCCCTCGATCAGTTGGGCGCTCGATACTCGACGCCCCGATGTGGATTCGAAGCCTAGC
>NZ_JALPSY010000015.1:0-111153 GCF_023218005.1 Gordonia sp. C13 | reverse complement strand
CGTTAAGTGCCGATAAGATACATTATGTCAAGTTAACCACTGCATATTGCATCAGATGCATCAACCCGCCCGCTCCTCCAACCTCGCCACGGCCAGGACCAACCCGACTGCCGCACAGTGACATTCGGAGCATCGAGACTTCTACAAACGCCACGAGGGCCTGCGCCCGCGGCGTGGCGACCGACCGATCCACACCTCGTTGACCTGGGGTCTTGACTTGATGATGCATCAGATGAATCATTGATGCATCAGATGAGACACGGCCTGGAGGTGCCGATGGCGGTTGACGATGTTGGACGCGCCTATCTCGTCAATGCTGTCCGGCCGCTGCACCCCGAGGAACAGACCATCGCAGAGATGCTGCAGGGATGGCGCAACCAGCAGCTCAGCCGCAACCTTCGGTTCGAGACCATCGATGCCCGCATCAAGCAGGTCGAACGGTTCATCGAGCACTCGAATGAGCACCCGTGGTCCTGGACAGTTGCAATGGTCGACGAGTTCTTCGGCGATCTCAGATCGATTCACAGTCTCTCCCAGTCCTCCATCCGCGCCTATCAGGTGGGCTTGCGGCAGTTCTGCTCATACATCAGCAATCCCGACTACGGCTGGGACCGCGTCTGCGAGGTGCTATTCGGCACCCATCCATCGCAGGTCTTCTTCGACTGGAACACTGCCCAGCACGTCCAGGAGAACGAGTCCAGGCCAGATAAGCGGGCATTCACCAAGCGCGAAATTCAAGACTTCTTCGACCATGCCGACGATCAGGTCTCGGCGATCGCCGCATCCGGACGCAAGGGGTGGCTGCCGGCCTACCGCGGTTCCGTGATGTTCAAGCTCGCCTACTCCTACGGCCTTCGCTTCAACGAGCTCGCGCACCTGCAAACCGTCGACTTCGCGCGAAACCCTCATGCCAAGGAGTTCGGCAAGTTCGGGGTGGTCAACGTCCGATACGGCAAGGCCAAGAAAGGGTCGCCGCCAAAGCGTCGTGGCGTACTTACTGTCTTCGACTGGACCCCCGAGGTCATCGCCGACTGGCTCGCCAACGGCCATGCCCACATGGACGACGGCATTGACCTCTTCCCCAGTGAACGCGGCAACTTGGTCTCAGAAACCACACTGATTCGACGTTTCCGCAGATACTGCGACGATCTGGACCTGTCGCCAGGGCTCGACCTCCACTCGTTTCGACGGTCATACGCAACCCACCTGCTCGAGGATGGCTGGGATGCGATGTTCGTCCAGCACCAAATGGGTCATGAACACGCATCCACCACCGCAATCTACAGCTGCGTGAGCAGCGATTACCGGACGAGGACCTTGCGTAACGCACTCGATGCAACACTCAATGCCGCACTCTCCCCCACCGAGAAAGGTGGCGCATCATGAAGCGCGACGTCGACTACACCTGGCGGCTCGCAGAACTCATGGCCAACCACCAGATGCACAACAGCACCGACCTCATCCCCCGACTCAACGAACGTGGCATCACGCTCTCGCGACCGCAGGTCTACCGCCTCGTGCACCAGCGCCCCGAACGTGTCTCCCTCAAGCTCATTGCAGCTCTGTGTGACATCTTCGACTGCGGCCCTGAGGACCTCGTGACTGTCACCGCAGCCAACGCCCGAAAGAAGGCCGCCAGCGCTGGCCGCGAGAACGTCGTCGAGCTCAACAAGGCAGTACGCCCATACGACAGTTCGCCACTTGGCATCATCTACGCCGGAGCGCCCCGTGCCGGCCGGACGTCTCCAGCGGGAGACCCAGGACCTCGGTGACAAGTGCTAACCCGTGGATATCGATATCTCCCACTGCGAGTATGCAGCGATCGAATATGCAGAGTTACCAGTAAACCCGGTAATATTGCATCAGAATGCATCGCGCCGTCCCTCACCAACTTCTTTCTGACCTCGCGTCCCTCGATAGCCAGTCTTTGAGATCTCCCGAGTGCCGGTGGCCCGGCCGCTCAAGGAGGGCACTCTCCTGCCGCGCAATATGCAGCGATCGAATATGCAGCATTATCAGTAACCACTTCGGTTTGTCGCCTGGCTTGATGCCGAGCATGGCGCACGATCGAGACTTGCGTCCAAAGGATGTCGACCAATGGGTTATGACAGGCTCGACCACACGCCACACAACCCGAACGTTCCTGATCTCGGCCGTCAAGTCACGAATCAATCGCTCGTCACGTTCGGGGTCCGGCAAGCGAGATCCGTGCGCCTGCTCACGAAAGAGGAAAGCCTGGTGTGGATCCGGGAGCTCTTACAGGGTGACAGTGACTCACTCCCCAACCGTGTTGCCGGCATTCTCCTACTCCTGTACGCACACCCGCTCGCCTAAGGCGGTCAACGAACAGCGGCCTACTGCTCGCCGAGGTCCTCGATGCGGTGTCTATCGATGATGGCTTTGAGTTCGTGGAACGCGGTCGCGCGCGCTGTCACTACATCGGCGGCGTCGGACGTGGTTTCCGACTGTGTCTTATGCGCGCCGTACAGCATCGGGCCGAGGCGGCCCCTTAGTTCTTCGCGCTGCTTCGCCATCTCCACGTTCTCGCGCTCCTCACGCAGAGCGCGGTCAATGTCGACGGCCTCCTCAGCGCACTTGCCGATCAGCGCTACTCGCTCCTGCACCGACCTCTCTAACCGCGCTACTTCACGCTGCGCGTCTTGCAACATCTGCTTGTCGGATTCACTGAAGTTCCTGAGGGAGGCGGCATCTGTCGTCACGCTGCGAATCTCGTGTGCCCGACGTAGGTTGTCCGCGATTGACTCAAGGTCGGCGTGGAAGTCGAAATCGGCAGGGTCCCCGAGCCAACCGGTTCGGGCGGCCTCGGTTCCGATGATGGTAGCGACCCACGTTTCGGCGTCCTCGTAGAGCGCGAACCCTTCGGGACCGAAGTCCACCTTCTGTTGTCGCTTAGCGGCAGCTCGTTCAGCTTTCTCGACCTCACGGCGACGTGCTTCGGCCTTCTTTGTCTCCTCCTTCCACCAGGACCACAACGCGACGGTTACAAGCCCAGCGAGCCAAATACCCTCCAGGACCCAGCCTGTCGCAGTTCGCGCTGGTGATGGGTTGTCCGCTCCCAGTACGTTCACGGCGAGCCACGTGCCGAGGAAGTACGGCCAAGCTATCGCCAAGAACGCTAGCCCGAGCAGAATGGCTCCTACCCAGAAGATGGTGCTGTCGTCGTTCTTGGCCTTGCTTGAACCCATTTGCAGGATCTTACGTACCTGAGGGGAGTCTTAAAAGACGTTCGTGGTGGCCATTGACGGAGCGAGTGATCTCAGGGCACTGACGTGCATGGACCCTGTCGCGGCGACGACTTGAGTGACAGGGTTCGTCTGTTGGGGGGACACGGCAGCGCGAGTTGGCACGAACTTTGCTGCTGTCAAGCAGGACTCGTAGTTCGGGGATGGATCGGATGCAAATCAACAGTCTGGTAGCCGACGTGCTCGTTGGCGACCACGCAGAGATTATGCAGCGATTGAATATGCAGGGTTACCAGTAAAAGCTCTGCATATTGCATCAGATGAACCAGCTGACTTCTCAAGTCGTCGGGCGGTCCGACGTTTCGGTACCTGGCGTCTTGTTGGCTTCGAGCCAGAGCCGAAGCATCTCGTCACCGATGTCTTTCTGCTGACTCTTCGTGATCCCCAGATTGGATATCTGTTGCTTGACCGAGTCGATCAGCTGGATATCGGCAGTCCATGGGATGTTCTGTGTCTTCGGGACGTCTCCGCGTACGGGTGCAGTCATCAGTTCGTCGCGTGGAAACAGTGTGAGCAGGCTAACCATCCTCTCGGTTGTCATGCCCACTACCCCATCACTCGTGCTCCATTCGAGGACGGTGTTTCGAGCGCTCTCTTTCACCCGAGATTTGTTGTGAACAACGTCGTTTCGAACTTTGTTGAGTTCCCCCATGAACTTACTCTTGATGTCGTTCTTCAAGAACTCCGTCCCGAGCTGCCGCGAGTACGCGGCCGCTAGCCGTGGCCGGTACCATTCGTCCCAGATTGCGTGGATGTACGCAAACCATTGCCCGTAGGTCAAGAGTTGGATTGGCGGGAACCGCTCGTAAGAGATTAACCCCCGCTTCAGGCTATATGAGCTTGCTCCACTGTCCATCGCATATTTCAGATCCGCGATGTGGACGCGGCCTGGCCCCGATTCTGATCGAAACGAATACGTCCCGATGTCGAAGTATTCGCCGTCGGTATCCTTCCGTGCATCGATCGTCATGGCGAGTGTGTTATGAGCTGACAGGGTCGTCGCCAGGGTGACTAGAAATCGGGTCTCGAACTCATCGACAACCTGGTCTGCGTCTTCTTCGTCGGGCATTGCATCCACACTTTCGATTGCTTTGCCGGCGAGAGTGGCAACGTCGCTGAGGCTTTCCACCAACTGTTGGGTGGTCGTTAGCGGCCTGTCAAGGAGCTCGACGACAGCGGCCAGAACGCCGTCAACAATCGCACTGAGCTGCGCACTATAGATCGACTTCCTCTCGCGCTCTTCAAGCAGATGGTGAAAGACCGAAGTCCGCAAGCCCTCCTTGGTTGATTTCTCCGCAACGCCTCTTGAGTTAGGGGCGGCCTCAACGTTATCCCGCGCCACCTCAACAAAGAAGATCAGCTGATTGAAGTTGTGCCGCCAGAGCAACGTCTCGTCACTCATCGCGCACAAGGGCAATCGTGCCGACTGGTGGTGCCGCGCGACCATCATTTCCAGGGTTCATCATGATGACGATGCTAGGAGACGCCACCGACAATGCATCCGATCCGAGCCTTGCGCTCAACACGGGTTCGCTCGCAACCGCGACGCCCCGTCTCTTGCTGAGCTGACCCGGGATGGATGGATTATGCAGCAGTCGAATATGCAGAGTTACCAGCAAAGCACTGCATATTTCATCAGATGCATCAACTCACCTGCTCCCCCAACCTCACTACAACCAGCCCCAATCCTGCTGCTAGGCAGCGACATTCGGAGCATGGTGGTTCTGCAAACGCCACGAGAGCCCCTGCCTGTAGAGAGGCAACCGGCCGATTCACACTTCGTTGACCTGGGGCAGCGAGCGCGGCAACCTGGTTTCAGAGACCACGCTGATTCGACGTTTCCGCCGATACTGTGACGATCTGGACCTGTCGCCAGGGCTCGACCTCCACTCCTTTCGACGGTCGTACGCAACCCACCTGCTCGAGGACGGCTGGGATGCGATGTTCGTCCAGCACCAAATGGGTCATGAGCACGCATCCACCACCGCGATCTACAGCTGCGTGAGCAGCGATTACCGGACGAGAACCTTGCGCAACGCACTCGACGCGACACTCAATGCCGCACTCTCCCCCACCGAGAAAGGTGGCGCATCATGAAGCGCGACGTCGACTACACCTGGCGGCTCGCAGAACTCATGGCCAACCACCAGATGCACAACAGCACCGACCTCATCCCCCGACTCAACGAACGTGGCATCACGCTCTCGCGACCGCAGGTCTACCGCCTCGTGCACCAGCGCCCCGAACGTGTCTCCCTCAAGCTCATTGCAGCTCTGTGTGACATCTTCGACTGCGGCCCTGAGGACCTCGTGACTGTCACCGCAGCCAACGCCCGAAAGAAGGCCGCCAGCGCTGGCCGCGAGAACGTCGTCGAGCTCAACAAGGCAGTACGCCCACGCCGAGCGAGGATCATCAGTGACGACGATTGAACCCCGCCGCCGGAACACTGTCCGAGACCGACCCAAAGCAACCGACGGCCAACTGGAATGCGTCCGCTGCCAGCGACACATGCGAAAAGCTGCAGTTACGTGGCCGGATGGCAAGGTGTGCAACTCGTGCTTCTACAAGGCCACGAGCCTGTTCGGGTCATGCCCAAGCTGCGGCATGGAGCGCATGCTGCCAGGACGACTGGCCATCGGTGATCAGCCAGTATGCCGCGACTGCGCCCGCATCCGACAGGACTACCACTGCCGATCGTGCGGCCAGGAAGCCCGTCCATACCGCCGCGGCGTCTGTGCCCGCTGTACCCTCCGCGCAGATCTCGAACACGATCTGATTCGCGACGACACACCCTCCGAAGTCGCCGCACTGATCGACGCACTCTGTTCTGCCGACAGGCCCGAAAGCGTGCTGACATGGAAGCGATCGGCGAAGGTGCAACCACTTCTATCGGCGGTGGCGTCTGGGGCTACAGCCCCTACCCATGAGGGCCTCGACGCATACGAGCCGACTGGCAGACACGTGGAACACCTACGGTCGATCCTCGTACACCACAAAGCTCTACCACCCCGCGATAAGTACATCGCCTACTTCACACGGTGGCTCGATGAGAAGCTCGCCGCAGTGGAGAACGACGAGATCAAGCGTCCAGTCCGACAGTTCGCAACCTGGCATCACCTGCGCCGGATCAACGAACTTGCTCTCGCCGGCAAGCCGACGCGAGGACCTGTGCACTCTTCGAAGCAGGAAATCACTGAGACACTTCGGTTTCTCGCGTGGCTTGATGCCGAGCATGGCCGCACGATCGAGACTTGTGTCCAACAGGACGTCGACCAATGGGTTATGACAGGCCCGACCACACGCCACGCGATCCGAACGTTCCCGATCTGGGCCCAAGTCACGAATCAATCTGAAGTGCCCCGGTTTTCGCGGAGAGGTAGGCTCGGTGTGGTTAACGACCGGGGGCACATCGTCCTGCGCTTTAGGTTGTTGTGCGCTCTTTGCTCGGTGCATAGGACTTCTGCTTGTAGTAACGCTTTCCGTGCACGCGTTGCATTGACCACATGGCAGCGGGGATAGCGCCTCGCGGGTGCAACCAGAACTTTTCCGACACAGCGCCAGTAGGGGCCGCTCTCTGCAGGTCGACATCGGCGAGCGCGAAACCGGGACCTTCCCACGCGTCACGTCGCGCCTGGATGCGACCATCTGCAGTGCAGATCATTGCTCCCCCCTCAAGGTGTCCCCTGTAGCGCAGAGGAAGCCATGGCATGCGGCAATGCAACGTTCCGGTGTGTGCTGCGTGGATCACAGGAGCGCCGACCAATCGAGCCATCGCGGGCGCGATTCCCGTGGCAGTGGCTGAATTCGAATTCTCAAGCTGCTCAAAGATCTTTTTCGGGTGCCACGACGGAATACTCCACCACGCCGACCCGCCAACTACCACATCGACTCGACCGCGTAGTCTCCTCGCTGTCTGTGAACGCATGAACTCCCAGCACACGGCAGCTCCTGCGGCTCGGCCATCGCCGAGGTCGATGACGCCCTCATCGTCACCGCCGATGTAGTAGCAGTTCTCCCACATCGTGGGTAGGTCTTTATCGTGACGCCCAAGAATTTCACCAGACGGGGACACAAGAAAATACGCGTTCCGCGTGTGTCCGTCAGCGTCACGGCATAGGAACGATCCTCCAATCGTGATGTGGTTCCGTTTGGCCAGAGTCATCATCATCTCGACCGCCACGCCATCGGGTGGCAACGCGGCAGAAGCGAGCGCGTCGTCGAAAGCCATACCCGTGGAGAAGAATTCGGGCAGCATCACCCATTCGGCGCCGGCCGCGACAGCGTCGATCACCAGCCGCTCACATCGGGCGAGGTTTTCGGAGATATTGGCGACTACTGCCTCAAGTTGGACCGCTGCGACCTTCATTCACACACCCTTTCTGGCTGCACAAACACGCATCCGCCGGACGCGTAGCGAGCAGGTTACTCCACGCTTGTGGTCAGCGACACTGGGCGGACCCCGTTTGTAGGTCCGGTGGTCCTGAGAGTCGTCCTGTCGCCCGTAGCTGCGGGTAGGGAGACTGGTCAGATCATGTCGAACAGCAGGAAGCGTCACACCCCGGAGCAGGTCGTCCGCAAGCTCGGTCAGGCGGACAGGATGCTCGCCGACGGCGCGGATGTCGCGGCAGTGTGCCGGGAGCTCGAAATGGGGGCCAACCGTCTCCGGGGCGCGAGTGAACTGAAACGTCGAGTTGACCTCCGGGACAAGCGGAACCATCTCGACTGTCGCGGAGGTGCACCTGCCGTGCGAGATCACCGAGTTCGTAGATGGACGGTCATGGGCCTGGAAGGTGGCAGGGGTGAACGCGACGCGACATGAGGTGATCCCGGTGGCGGGCGGCTGCGTTCTGAGCTTCGGCGCCCCGGTCTGGGCGGCCGCGTATCTGCCGGTGCTGGCCATCGCGTTGCCGCGCATCGAACGGATCGCGTCTGGGGTGGACACTTACGGTGGTCGGGACACGGTGTCGATAGTTTGAATCCACTGAGCTCCCATTACGTTCTCACCCGGTTGTTGCAAGGCGCCTTCGGACGCGCTCGACAGGTAGACGCTCAGTTCGCCCACCGCCTCCGCGGCGGTCTCGACCGATCCTTCTGTCACATTATCTGCCATGCGATCTCGCACGGCCCGCCCATACCCCGGCCCGAATATCCACTGAAAACGAACGCGAAATCCGTAGTGACTTAATCAATTGCCAGGCCAGAGCTTTGCGGGCTGGCCCGGACATCGATGGCCACGCCAGCGGGTCTGCACCGTAGCCGAGTTCCGCCTTCCGTCGGTCGGCGCTACTGGACGGGCGCCGCTGAACTTGGCTGAGTTAGCCAGCACTCGTCGAAGTGTGACCTGTTTCTCTTCTCTTCGCTAAAGAGATTCGCTGCGTTTGATACACACGTGTCCCGGTCGCGTGGGAGATTTACTCCTACCTAGAACCTTGTCGACCTTGCGCGGATCGACTCTTCGATCGCGCTTCGTAAGAGCACCAGCGGGCCAGGCGAGTACGCGTGGAGCTGGTTCTACGTTTGAAAGCGAGTTATCTGATGGATGATCGGCAGCGGGTGAGCCGTCGGCGGTTTCTCTCTGCAGCGGGCGCGGTGACCGCAGCAGCCGGTTCGGCAGTCACTTTCGGTGACGGCGTCTCGTCAGCGGTTACACCCACGTCGCCGACAACGCCCGGTAAGCCGCCGGATTTTCGACCCGACGGCTTGTCGGTCACTGATCTCGCGCGGGCACTCGAGCGAGGCGAGACCACCTCGGTCGATCTTGTTCAAGCCTACCGCGCGCGAATAGCCGCCTACGACCAGCGCGGTCCCAGAATCAATGCGATCATCACCGACAATGCGAACGCTGTGGACACCGCCGCGCGGCTCGATCAGGAACGGCGCGTTGGCCGCGTGAGAGGTCCGCTGCACGGTATTCCGATCGTCGTCAAGGACAACTTCGACACCGCAGACCTTCCGACGTCAGCCGGATCCCGACTACTCGCCGGTAGTGTCCCGGCGTCCGATGCGACCGTGGTGGCGCAATTGCGTGCTGCCGGGGCCATCGTCCTGTCGAAGACAAACATGAGTGAGTGGGCGATTTTCATCTCCACAGACAGCTCTCGCCTGGGCCAGACCCGCAACCCTCACTCCCTCACCCATAACCCCGGGGGATCCAGCGGCGGTACGGGCGCTGCCGTCGCCGCCGACTTCGGAGCTGTCGGACTGGGATCGGATACTTCCGGATCGATCCGAATTCCGTCCGCGCACAACAGTTTGTACGGTTTGCGCCCAACCAAGGGGCTCGCATCCATTGGTGGTGTCATACCGTTGGCGTCCACCCAGGACACCGTTGGGCCGATAGGTCGGAGCGTCGCAGACCTGGCGATGGTTCTCGACGTCATCGCAGGGCGCAGCGATCCACGCGACGCGACCACAGCTCGGGCGGTCGGACAGCGCCCTCCGAGCTATTACGCTGCGTTGTCCGCGCAGGCGTTGCGAGGCGCCCGGATCGGCGTGGCTCGCTCGATGTTCACCGGCCCGACGGGCCCGGGCGGTGACCCCGGTGTGTTGGCAGTGATGCAATCGGTTCTGGCCCGCCTTCGCGACAGCGGTGTCGTTCTGGTGGAGATTCCTGAACTGGACGAGACTGAGGCACTCGTTGCCGATGTCGTGTTGTACGAAGCCTGCGAGGACATCGACAACTACCTCAGGCATCTACCAGGACGACCGGTCGCCGGCATCGACGCCGTGATCGCATCCAATACGTCGGTCGCATACGCGCAATCGCGTTTGCTGGCGTCACGTGCAACCGGCGGTCGCAGGAATCCGCTCTACGGTGTCGCCCTGGCCCAACGCACAGCCCTAAAGAACAGGATCACCGGGCTGATGGATCGCCACGGCGTTGCCGCGTTGGTTCATCCCACCACGCAAATTCAGCCTCCACTAATCCCCGACGAGCGGGTCGACGCAGCGATCACCGCAGACATCGCGCCGTGCGCTGGATTGCCGGCGCTGTCGGTGCCCGGAGGCCTATCCCCGCAGGGACTCCCGGTTGGCTTTGATCTGTTGGGGCGACCGTTCGCTGAAAGCACACTACTCAACCTCGCTCACTCCTTCGAACGAGATCACAACCCGCGCGTGACACCCCGCCACACACCCCCCCTCTGAACCCCTCGACGACTGGTTCGAGTACATCGGGCCGCCGCTCAGAGGTGCCAACTCGCAACCATGAGAGTCATAGCGCTAGCCCAGAAGCCGTTCACCGTGACGGCAGCGGTGAGATAGCTCCGGAGTCGTCGCGGGGTGCGATCAACCGGATCGCCGATCGCCTCGGAGTGCACCCCGAGGCGTTACGCAACGGGGTCCGTCAAGCAGAGATCGACGGCGGGTTTCGTTCGGGTACTACGACCGGCGATGCCGATCGGATCGCGCAGCAGGAGCGGGAGGCGGCGGCGCCGGCTGATTCTTCTCTTTCGACGCGACAGCTTCCACACGACAAGATTCTCAACGCCTCACCAGACGTGCAACCACATTATGCAGCGACCGAATATGCAGGGTTACCACTAAACCACTACATATTGCATCAGGCGCAAATCACTCGCTCCTCCCGCCTCACCACTGCCCGCCCGTCGAATATGAGTCGCGCTAGCGTGAGACGCCTCCAAAACGGAGAACCTGCAGTTCGGTGCATGCACCCAGCATGCGACGCCAGCCTCATGGACAGTGCCCCAACCGAATTCGTGGCCTCGCAGCACCTGACGGTATGGCAGTTCTCGAAACTCGAGCCCGGCGGTCGAAATCGGTTACAACGCGAGGGCCTGCGGCGGACCTGAGAGACCAGCCTTGGACTGCCTACTCAGATCGTCGATAATCTCGAGATCGCCCGCCTCCAGGCCGTCGAGAGCGATGCGCGCGAGTTCGGTCGGCTGGTTGAGCAGCGCTTCGGGCAGCTCCATGCCGGCTTGCTCCGCGTAATCGAGCAACGTCTGGGTGGCGATCAAGCCGGGCACCAGAGCACTGACCAGAGTCCCCTGTCCCGCCAACTCCACCCGGACGCCGTTGGTCAGGCCCCACTCCGCAGACTTCGCCGCCGCATAGGCGGTGTTGTCGTCGACCGTGTTCCATGCCGCGGCAGAAAGGACATTGAGGATGGCACCGCCACCGTTGCGGGCGAGAATCGGGGCGAAAGTGCGGATAACCCGTAGTGTCCCATAGTAATTGGAGTCCATCACAGCACGGATGGCGTCGAGCTCATCGGTGACCAGATTCCCGCCACCGGTGAACGCGGCATTGTTGATCACGACATCGACGTCGTCGGCGACCGCTGCCGCGGCATCGACCGATTCCTGATCGGTGATGTCCAGGCGAAGAACCTGTACACCGGCGATGTCGATGAGTTCCGGCCGCCGTGCCGTTGCGTAGACCTTGGCACCTCGGCGCACCAACTCGGTTGCCAGGGCGTGGCCGAGACCGCGATTGGTTCCGGTGACAAGTGCTGTGGCGTTGGCAAGATTCACTTCGTCCCCCTCGGGTCGGTCCGGCCGACAAGGTGACCCATCGGTCCGCTTACCCTGGCGACGTTAGCACGTAATCGGACCGCGTGGTCACCTTGTTAGGATCAATCCATGCCGTCACCCGACCGCCCACTACGCGTGGATGCCGCACGTAATCGGCAGTTGCTGCTTGCCGCGGCCGAGGAAGAGTTCGCCGCGCACGGCCTATCGGCTTCGGTCGCCCAGATCGCTCGCCGGGCCGGCGTGGGCAAAGGGACCGTCTTCCGACACTTCGCCAGCAAAGAAGACCTCATGGTGGCGATCGTGGCCGGCCACCTCGACATCCTCATCGACCGCGCGGAACAACTGGCGCAGGCCGACGACCCGCTCGCTGCCCTATTGGAATTCCTGACTCTCGCAGCCGACGAACGGCAGCAGCATGACGTCGAATTCCTCTGGGCGGTCAGCGATGGCGACGCCCGGGTCATCGAACTGCGCATCCGACTGCACAGTGCGATCGAGGCGCTCGTCCACAACGCCAGAGAAGGCGGCGGCATCCGAGATGACGTGACCGCTGCGGATATCTTCCTCTTGATGTGCGCGCCCGTACACGTGGTCAGCAACCTGTCCGATCCCGATCCCGAGCTCTGGAAGCGCTACCTCGCGATCATCTTCGACGGACTCCGGCGAGAGGGTGCCACTCCGCTCCCCCAACCCGCGCCGGCGCTGCCCTGACCCGCCGCCGGCTTCGGGGTGAACGCGTCGGTCAGCCGCATCCCGTCGACGCGCCGAGCACGTTGCAGAGCGCCTGCAGAGCGTCCGGTTGTGCTCGATAGAAGACATTCATCCCGCGCCGTTCGGGACCGACCATCCCGGCCTTTCGGAGTTGACCCAGATGATGGCTGGTCGTCGCCTCGGTCAGCCCGACGGCCGGCGCGAGGTCGCAGGTGCAGATCCCCTCCCCTGACTCGTCGGCGAACAGGATCGAGAGCAACTTGATCCGTACTGGGTCGGCAAGTGCCTTGAGCCGCAAGGCAATCTCGAGTGCGGCGTCGTCATTCAGTGGCGCAGCCGATACCGGAGCGCAGCAGATGGGGGCACTGATATCGACGACTGGCAACGTCTTCGGCATGAAGTCATCGTACGCAGGTTTCTTGACATATGTCGAAAAGGTGGCATCCTGCGAGTACTCCGTCAGTTCGATATATGTCTCACAGGTGAAAGGTGGTTGTCATGTCCCGCATGCAGCTCGCACTCAACGTCGATGATCTCGATGCCTCGGTGGAGTTCTACTCGAAGTTGTTCAACACCAGCCCAGCGAAGCTCAAGCCGGGGTATGCCAACTTCGCGATCGCCGAACCACCCTTGAAGCTGGTGTTGTTGGAGAATCCCGGCCAGGGAGGCACGATCAATCATCTCGGTGTCGAGGTCGAGTCAAGCGAAAAGGTCCACGCCGAGATCGCCCGCCTCTCCGGCGAAGATCTGTTCACCCAGGAGGAGATCAACTCCACTTGCTGCTTCGCGAAGCAGGACAAGGTGTGGGTGATCGGGCCTGCCAACGAGAAGTGGGAGGTCTACACCGTGCTCGCGGACTCCGAGACCTTCGGTAGCAGCCCCAAACTGCTCGAGCAGACCAGCACAGAGGACGTAGAAGGAACAGTCTGTTGCGGCGGCAGCACCGCCGAGGGCGTCGATACGCGCACCGCCTGTTGCTGAGCACTCGTTGCGATCTCGCGTCCCCGTCTACCGCTCGGATCGGTCGGCGAGGGCGTGGATCCGGGCGGTGATGTCGTCGCGGATCAGACACCTTCGTTCGCTGCCGCCGATTGGACTTTCTCCGTCGGCGACTCGAGGTGGCTGGGAAACCGTCGGCGCAACGCCAGACTCACATACACCAGGGCCACCAGCACGGGCACCTCGATCAGCGGTCCGATCACCCCGGCCAACGCCTGACCTGAGGTGGCCCCATAGGTTGCGATTGCGACCGCGATCGCCAGTTCGAAGTTGTTGCCGGCAGCTGTGAACGCCAGCGTCGTGGTCCGCTCGTAGCCGAGCCCGAGTAGCGCACCCATCGCGTACACGCCACCCCACATCACCGCGAAGTAGATGAGCAGCGGCAACGCAATCCGGGCGACGTCCCACGGCTGGGACGTGATCTGTTCCCCCTGCAGAGCGAACAGGATGACGATGGTGAACAGCAGACCATACAGGGCCCACGGACCGAGTCGCGGCAAGAACGAGTCCTCGTACCACTGACGCCCTTTTGCTCGCTCTCCGAGCCGACGAGTGAGATACCCGGCGAGCAACGGAATCCCGAGGAAGATGAGCACCGATTTCGCGATCTGCCACGGCGAGGCGTCGATCGTTGTCTGTTCCAGACCGAGCCAACCGGGCAAGACCGACAGGTAGAAATACCCGAGAACGGCAAACATCACCACCTGGAACACCGAGTTCAACGCCACCAGGACGGCGGCAGCTTCTCGGTCACCGCAGGCAAGGTCGTTCCAGATGATGACCATTGCGATACAACGAGCCAGGCCGACGATGATCAGTCCAGTGCGGTATTCCGGGAGATCTGACAGCAGCAGCCACGCCAGTGCAAACATCAACGCCGGACCGACAATCCAGTTCAGTATCAGTGACCCCACCAGCAGACGACGATCGCCGGTGACCGAGTCGAGCCGGTCGTAGCGCACTTTGGCCAGGACCGGGTACATCATCACCAGAAGGCCTGCAGCGATCGGCAGTGAGATGCCATCGACCTCCACTGCAGCCAGCGCGTCGCCGAGTCCGGTGACCCACCGGCCCAACAGCAGACCGGCCACCATCGCCGCCCCGATCCACACAGGCAGGAACCGGTCAAGCAATGACAACCTTCCTGCTACCGCCGCCTCTCCCCCACTCACTGCCAATCCTCACACGAACGGGACTCACCCTGCACTGCGGAGAGATCCTCCAGGAATCCGGAGAGTTGTTGCAACACAGACGCATTGATTCTGTAGTACACCCACGTAGACCGCCGCTCACTGGTCACCAGACCGGCCTCACGCAACACCTTCAGATGATGCGAGATCGTCGGCTGCGACAGATCGAACGGGCCCGAGATATCGCACACGCATGCTTCGCCACCAGGATGCGCAGCCACCTCCGACAACAGACGCAGCCGCACCGGGTCCCCAAGAGCCTTCATCACCGTCGCCGCATCAGCGAACCGATCGTTATCAAACCCAGGCCAGGCGGTTGTCACCGCGTTCTGTATCGACACTTGTCGATATTGACAATCATCGAATCAGTGGTCAAACCCAAGCGGCGCGTGGCGTTGGTCCTCTATTCCAGAGGCGAGGCGATGCGTTCGATGCGCGGCAACGCGATGGCCAGGACAGGTAGGTATGCCACCGCCCAGACCGGGGCGCCGAAGCTGAGAACACACCCACCCGCCACTGGGATCACCTCATGTCGCGTGGCGTTCACGGCTCCCACTTTCCAGGCCCACGACCGTCCATCTACGAACTCGGTGATTTCGAAGGGCAGGGGCACCCCCGCGATGGTCGTGATCGTTCCTCGTACCCCGGAGGCCAACTCGGCGTCTCCGTGCACACGTGCCCCGGTGACGGTGGGCCCCCATCTCGGCCAGGAGCTCACATCGGTGATGGTTGACCACACCGCTTCGGGAGGCAGGTTCATCCGCACTTCGGCGGTCGGCATACCGTGTCGAAACGAAGTGCGAACTCGCAGTGCCGAGCTCATCGAGGTTGGGAACATCGAACCATCGTCGCAGAACGTGGCCGGGAGGGCGCCAATCGCCGCGCGCGGGCTCGACCATCTGCCCTGGGTCACGCCGACGTCGTCACCACGATCATGGGAGGGTGCACTGCAGGCACGGTCGCACGCATTCATCGAGTGTGTTGGTTCGGATCGACTCGCTGCGTAGCGTCTCAGACCCGGCGCAGCCAGGGCTGTGACGGATCGACCCAAACCTGATCCACCGGACCGATACCCGTCACGGCGATCACGGCCGGTTCGGCGGCATCAGCAAGAGCACCGTCGAAGTGCGGGGTTCCCGCGACCCGCTTGACGAACGACCCCGCCGGGGCCGGCACGGCTGCCCCGGGATCGAAGTCCGAACCACTGTTGCACCACCACACCCCCGAGACCACCACGCACAGCCTGTCCGTGCGATAGAAGTGAGGAGCGCTCATATAGGCCGGATACCACTTCGTGAGGACGAGGTACTGTCCGTACTCTTCCTCCACGCCTGCGAGCGTCGCCCTCTCCACCGATTGCGCCGGTGCATCCGGCGGTGACTCCCACCGGATGGCATCAGGGAGACGGATGATCGTCTCAGCAGGATTCAGGCGACTCATCTGCGCTCCTCTCAAGACTCCGAAAACTGCTTGCCTCTCGCCTGTTTCGGCCACCGGTCACCGGCCTTCCTCAGCTCACGCCGCGAGGACAACCCGAGCTTGGCGAAGATCGCGAGTTCGCCACCCGGATCAGCCACGCCGAGCGCCCGTTGCTGGTGCTGCGGCCGGAAGTGGACCGCGCCGGCGCCTGGAACGCCGGCATCGCCTTCGCGGAGAAGCTGCGTGCTCCGGTACACGGCGGACCGTTGGCGCCGAGGTGTTCGTTCCCTGAGGACCACCCGCTCTACGCGGGACCGCTGCCTCTGACGATCGCCGGCGTCAATGAGGCGGTGGCGGGTTTCGATCTCGTCGTCGTCATCGGCGCCCTGGTGTTCAGCTACTACCCGTACGTGGCGGGCGACTACCTGCCCGACGGAACCGACCTGTTGCAGATCACCGAGGATCCCCACCTCGCGGCGGTCGCCCCCGTCGGCGACAGCCTGGTCGGCGACATGAACACCGTCCTGGACGAGCTGGTCAAGCTCGTGGACGTACCGGCCGACCGGAAGGCTCCACCCGGACTGAGCCGCAACCTGGGCGCCGACCTCCCCGTGTCGAACGCGCCGATGATGCCCAACGACGTCTACGCGGTCCTGCGTTCGGTCAAGCCCGACGACGCAGCGTGGGCCGACACCTCGAGCTGGGACGGAGTCGTGTCGGCGCTGCAGCGGCGGGGCTACGAGGCGCGCGCGATCGCCAACCCCCTGGAGAACCTCACCACCGATTCCGAGTACGTCGCGAGTTTCCTGAGGACGGTGCGCGCCCCGGTCGTCCTGGTCGGACACTCCTATGGGGGTTCGGTCATCACCAATGCAGCGGCGGGGAACCCCGGCGTGAGGGCACTCGTCTACGTAGACGCCGCGGCTCCGGCCGTCGGAGAGACCAACGGCTCGCTGAGCGGAGCGGATTCCGTCCTGAAGAAGAAGCCAGACGCAGAACTGTTCGACAAACTCCCGTATCCGGGCGCACCCCCGGGAGCTAACGACCTCTACCTGAAGAAAGACATCTTCGTGCGGCACTTCGCCGGCGACCTACCCGCCGTCCACGCCACCCGACTGTGGGCGACGCAGCGCGCGGCGTCGACCGCGGCCTTCGGCACGCCGTCGAAGTTCGCGGCGTGGGAGACCATCCCCTCGTGGTACTTCATCAGCAGCGGTGACCAAATCATCAGGCCCACTTCGGAGAAGGCCATGGCACGGCGGGCGCGCTCCCAGGTGACCATCTTCGACGGCGGGTCGCACCTCACCTTGATCTCCCACCCGGAAGCGGTGACCGCCGTGATCGAGCAAGCCCTCGCGTCGGTGCGGTGACACAGCCGTCAGCTCGCCGTCGACGCAAGTACGACCAGATCGCCACCGCCCCTCTGCTCCGCGGTGTTCACCGACCTGCGGGGTAGGTGACCTGCCCCCGCCGCCCGATGACCGCGCCCGAGCTGAGGACCGCCAGATCCACATGGCCGGGGCTGAGAATGTGGCGCACGTCCTCGCCGGAAGCCAGGAGATGGTCCGCGATGATCCGACGATGACACCGCCACCAGACGGCCTCGGAGCACATCAAAGCCACGCGGGAGTTGTGGCCGATGTCGCGCAGATCGTCGAGAGCGCCGGCGAATTCATCGGACAACGCGTGGTCGGCGTAGTTGTGGAAGCTCCGGTTCTCCCACCAGCCGTTGACATCGAAAGGCACGTCTCTGCTCACCGGGCGTCGTCCGGTGAGAGCCTCTTCGCGCCGATACCGGACCCCCGCATCTTCGAGACCTGGCGCAAGCGCGTCTTGGTTGAATTGCGGATATCGCTTGGAGCCGGGCAGTTTTCGGACGTCGACAACAAGCTTGATGCCACTCTCGTGAAGCAGGCCCACGAACTGGTCGAGAGTGTGGGTGGAGTGTCCGATGGTGAAGAACGGTTCTCTCTCGACGTCCTGCGCCGATCTCGTAGGTGCCGGCATGTCCTCATCGTAGGTGGACAAATCGAGCCGGTGACCGGCCATCTGCACCCACCGCTGTGAGACGCTTTCGACGATTTGTCCCAAATCGCTGGGTAGTAGTGCGCCATCCCGACCTCTCAGGCCGAGCGAGTCGCGCGGCAGGCCGACGAGTTGCCCGAGCTGTACGGCGACTTCGACTTCGACACGACCCCGGAACGATTCACCACCGACCCGGACGTGAAGTCGGCACTGCCGCGCCGACTGGGCGATCGCAACAAGTACCTGAACGACCCGCGTCTGATGGAGTTGGTCCACACATCGACCTTCTTGGCCGATGCACCCGCCGATCGGGTCGCTGCCCTGTCTACGCGGTACCCGGTCTCCGAACTCGTGAATCTCGTCCGACGCGTATGCCGCGAGGGCACGGAGAACGTTCCCGACGCTCCCCCGGAGATCGGCGAACTCATCGCGGTGGGATGCAGGAGAAGCCGGACTGGATCGACTTCGGTCTCATCGACGACGGCGCTGCGTACTCCCGACTGTATGCCGCGCTCGTGTCGCCCTTCATGACCCGAGGCGCATTCCTCGCGACCTTCACCAACAGCTATGCGGCACGGCACTGCCGATGACTATCACCGGCGCCTTGTCGGGCACCCGCGCCGCACACCGGGTCAACGAGACCACCGCCTACTTCGCGGTCACGGCACTGCCGGGGGGTCTCGAACGCTTCAGCCCGGGCTTCGAGGCCACCGTGATGGTGCGGCTGATGCATTCGATGGTCCGGTTCAACGCGTTGCAGCGAACCGGCCGCAACAACCGCAAGAAGCGAATCTGGGATACCAGGGTCTATGGTCTGCCGGTCCCCCAGATCGATCAGTTCCCGGCGGGCATGATCGGGCCATACCAGAAGGCCGACAAAGCGGTCAGAGCGAACCGTGATCTGCCCTACGACGAGCGGGCGATGGTCGAGTTCCACCGCTACCGCGGATTTCTGCTCGGCCTACCCGAAGAACTGCTGCCCGGTTCCGCACAGGAGATCGTCGATCTGTTCAATGCGCGCGCCGCAACCTTGCGCTACGGCTACGACGACGACTGCCGCAAACTCGTCAGCTCCACCCCGGACGCCTACCTGCGCCCGTCGGCGAGCACTTTCGACCGTGCAGCGGACGCCGTCGAAAAGAGCTACAGCAAACTGGCTTTCACCGCCGCCTTCTGCGAGGGCAACTTCAAGAAGGCTGCCGACATGGGCGTCGCCCTTTCGGTCACCGACCTCGCGCGAGCAGCGGCGACCGCGCCGTGGCTGACCAGCCGGTTTGCCGCGGTCCGCATCGCAGGCAGGCTCCCGGTCCTGCAGGATCTCGCCGACCAGTACATCACCGAGCTGGTCAAACGACGCCTCGACGACTACGGAATACCCGAGTACACAACGGATTCCCGCGAGTACGCGCACTGACAACCAGACCGCGCCGGGGACGTCAGTTCGGCCGGATCGAGCGGTATGGAAAGGTCAGGCGAGCCTCAGACCTGTCGGCACCCCGCTCGGGCGCTCGGAAGCGGGCGCCGGCGTGGCGCCGGCCCCGGAAACAGCAGCAAGCGAGTCGTCTCGCTTGGTGCCGGGGTGCTCCATGCGGCGTTGGAAACGTTCCATGCCGATGGTGAACACCGTGAGCCCCACTGGGGCGAACAGTCCCACGATGAGTGCGACCATGCGTCGTGCCTCCTGGTGTTCCGATACGTTGACCGGGAAGGTACTTAACCATTCGTTCGTATCGGTAAACATCGGATCTCGCTGCCGGCGACCGGAGCCCGAGCGCGAGCAGGCGGATCAGCGGGTGTCGATCCGGAACACTCCACAGCGGCCCGCGACGGCGGCGAATGCGTCGGGGGTGACGTCGGTGACCACGCCGGCGTCCTTCATCATCTTCGGGCCGTCGCTGCCCGACAGCTCGGGCCAGGCGCGGAGCACCGGGATCGCCTGATCGGCGGGCAGTTCGACGAGCCGGACGTCGGTCACATCGCCGCGGATCGACAGCTGCGCGAGTCCATCGGCGGCGCGGACGTTGCGAGCCCAGTCGGCTCCGGGGAACCCCTCGAGGAGGTAACGCTCTCCGTCGAGGGCGATCACGGTCAGCGGCGTCCGCCGCGGCTTCCCGCTCTTTCTGCCCGGCACGATCAGGACCGGTAGCTCCTTCATCGCACCAAGGCGTTGGAGGAACAGGAACACCTTGTTCATCGGCTTGAGCCAGCACGGAGGCGTGGCGGTTCGCGGTGACGTGGGCATGGTCGCTCCTTCCGGCGCCTTACTCCGTACACCGTACTAGGTTTTCGGTGGCGCGTACACCACCAGCGGCACGGTCAGCGTTGCACGTCGATCACCAGTCGTGTCGGATCGGTCAGCACATCGACAGTGAACGGCGCTCCGGGTTCGGACACTCCGATGAAAGACTGTGTGACGCCTTCGAATACGAGCGCGCCCCGCACCTCCACCACCGAGCCACCGGGTTGCGCACGAACCGGATCGGGGCCGTCATATGGCTCGGCGCCGCTGTCGCCGGGGTACGTCGACCCGGTGATCTGGACCTCCAGGATCGCCTCACCCGCGACCTCGACGGGGAAGCCACTTCCGTCCTGGAGCGCCTCGTCGACGTAGGCGACGCGCCAGCCGGGCCGCCCTCTTCCGCCGAGCTCGTAGACGACTCGATCGAATCCGTCGTGCCTGCCGGTCCGGATGTCGGTGACGGTGAGTCGGGCACCCTCACCCGCGGGCGCGGTCTTCGGTCTGGGGTTCCCCGCCATCGGTCGCGACATCGGACGGCGTCGCACCGGGCATGGACGTAGGCGTCGACGTGACCGTCTCGGTCACCGTAGATGCGGCACCACCGCCATCGTCAGACTCACCGTCGTCAGCAGAACACCCCGCGACGACGAGAGCAGCGACCAACGGGACCAGCGCGGCGCGCACACGCATCATGAGCGCCCACGCTACCGGGGGTCAGGGCCAGAAGATGGTGCCGTTCTGGAAGTCCTGGGCGAAGCGGCTGCCGACGCGGTATTCGCCACCGAGCGGGACACCGTAGTACCCCTTCGCGGCCCCCTGCGCACGCCACTTCTGCAAGATCCCGCCCCACACGATCTGGGCGCCGCCGTTCGCCGACCAGGTGATCGTGCCGCCTTGGAAGTCGCTGGTCCGCCCCTTACCCGACTTGTACTCGTTGGTCGTAGGGAAGCCCAGCGCGCCACGCTCGGCGCCGATCTTCTGCCAGCGGGTCCGGATCGCGCCGCCGACCTGATGAGCCGTACCGCCGTCGACGGCGGGGTGCCAGTAGAACGAGACATTGCGGGCGAAGCTCTGGTAACGACCCTGCTTGGCCGAGGCTCGTTCGGGACCGGTCGGTGCGCCCCACTTCCAGGAACCACCGGTCTTGGAGTAGGCCTCCTCGATCTTCCCCCCGACCACGATCCCGTTGATCACCCGATCGGCCTGGGCGTTCGGAGCGAGAACAACCAGAGACATCGCGGCGGCGACGATCGCCAGGCCAGCCGAGGCATACCGCGACCGGCGACGGCCGGCGGCGGTCCGGGTGTCATCGGAGGCGCGTCGAAGCAGAGACGAGAGACCAGACATGGGCGTGATCATACGGATGCAGCGGATACGTCGTTAGGTCAGCTCACGATCCATGTCCCGAATCAATCGATCAACAGAGACGACACGAATAGTCGGAGCACTGCTCGTATCGTCTTCTCGTTAGCTCGACCGGGTGACGTTTCAGCGTTTCGCGACGTTTTCGGGCGACGCTCTCTAGCTTTGGTCCAGACCTGAGCGGCGGAGGCCATATGAGCGATCAGACATCCCGAAGCGATGCGACCGAGGTATCCGCCGAATTCGGGTACAAGCCAGAACTGAAACGCACCCTCGGGTCCTTCCAGGTGTTCGCTGTCTCCTTCGCGTTCATCTCGGTGGCGGTCGGCATCTTCGGCACCTACGGGATGTTGCTGAACAACTCGGGGCCGGTGGGGATCTGGACCTGGCTGATCGCGTTGGCCGGCCAGTTGCTCGTGGCGCTGGTCATCGCACAGTTCGCCGCACGCATCCCGCTCAGCGGATCGTCGTATCAGTGGGCCTCACGACTGGCCAACCCCCGCGTGGGGTGGATCTTCGGGTGGCTGACCTTCTGCTATCTGGTCACCGGCCTGATGGCGATCGACTTCGCAATGGCCAGCCAATGTCTGATGCCGCTCTTCAACATGGCACCTGACGAACAGACCGCCCGCGTCATCACGGTGGTCGTCCTGCTCGTGCAGGCGGGCCTGGCGATCGCGTCCACCCGACTCGTCGGACTGATCAACTCCTTGGCCGTGGGGGTCGAGGTCACCATTGTGATCGTGCTCGTCATCGCCTTGCTCGTGGCAGTGGCCGTGACCGGCGACGGCGCGGTCAGCAATCTCGGATCACGCGGCGTCGCAGTGGATTCGGCAAACTACTTCGCCTTTGGAGGCGGCCTGATGGCGGTGATGATCGTCGGCCTGGCGACCCTGGTCGGCTTCGAATCGGCGGCCAACATGGCGGAGGAGGCCAAGGATCCCCATCGCACGGTCCCCCGGGCGATCGTGGGTTCCGTTGCCGCCGCCGGCATCCTGGGGATGATGTTCCTCATCGGTCTGACGGTGGCCATCGACGATATCGCGAAGGTGACCGCCTCGGGGTCGCCGGTGGCGACGATCATGCGCGACCAACTCGGCGCCCCCACCGAACGAATCCTGCTGGTGGTCATCGCCATCGCCTTCTTCGGTGGCGGGCTGGTCTCGATGACCTCATGCGCACGTATCGTGTTCGCGATGTCGCGCGACCGCCGCTTCCCGGCCCACCGCCTCATGAAGCAGGTCAGCCCCCGTACTCAGACCCCGATTCCCGCAACCGTGCTACCACTGGCGATCGGGGTCATCGCGATGATCGTGATCCCAGGTGACGCGCTCATCGAACTCATCACTGCAGGAACCTTGTTCCCGGCGATCACCTACGGACTCGTCGTCACGCTGTATCTGGTCGTGCGCAAGCGCCTCGATCGACGGACCGGAGCCTTCGACCTCGGCCGATTCGAGCTGCCTGTCGCAGTCGTCGCTCTGGTGTGGACGGTGTGTGCCATCGTCATCCTCGTCTCCCCCAGTGACGCGACCGTTCCGGTCATCATCGTCGGAGGTCTGATTCTTCTCGGCAGCGTCTACTTCGCCTACATGTTGGTCTTCCGGCGAGAGGTCCTCGACACCGAACCCGGCCACGACGTCTTCGGCGGCACGGACGAGCGCCCGCGCGAGCACCCGGCCGCCGAGGATGCCGACATCTGAACCGGTCGTCCCGGGTTCGTGCCTAGTCGTAGAGGACGGCCCGTCCTTCTCGCCTCAGGACCTCGAGTCCCTCGCGGAACCGTTGGAGATACTCCGGGGAATGCGGCTCCCAGTCGGTCATCTCCCCGATGACCTGTACGGGTCGGTCGCTGCGATACGAATGCGTCGGGTTGCCCGGGAACTTCTTGTCCGTCACGTTCGGATCGTCTTCCACCGGGCCTTGCGGTTCGACGATGTAGACCCGACAACGGCCGTCGCCTCGGGCCATCTCGGCAGCCAGGACCGCACCGTCCAGGACCTTCGTCATGTAGATGTAGTTGGAGGTGTGCTCGGGCCGATAGTTCGACTGATGGCCCGGCACCAGGTACTCGCCCACCTGTAGGTCCGCTCTGGTGCCATGAAACAACGCACCGGATTCGTGCACCTCGAAACGTTCGGGTGTCTCGGCCATGTTCGCCACTGAAAAACCTCCCCGCAGCACAGTTGCCGAGCCATTGTGCACTCGCTCCCGGGTCTTGCCGCAAGCCCCGTACCCGGCGATAGACTGAAAGTGGAACGACACATTTTCGTCGTGTCCGGTCACGATTTCCCTACCCCGAAACCGCCGCTGCCGTGGTTCAATTCGTCGTGCGCGTAAGTCACTTGATCGCAACCGCCGCAGCGACTGTCCTGGTCGTCGGGACCGCCGGGTGCTCTGCCGGGTCCGGGAAGCCGGCCCCACAGTCGTCCGCGGTGACCACGACAACGCAGGCTCCGACGGCGGCTCCGCCCGTCCCCGAGTCCTCTGATGGACTCCGCATCGAACGGATCGAGTATCTCGACCCCGCCGACGCCGACGCTGCCGAGAACTGGGCCAACCTCTATCTACCGGCCGGCGACCACGAGGACGGGTCCGTTCCACTGGTCACCATCATCCACGGCGGCGGCTGGGAAAGCCGGGCCGGCGCAGAACAATTCGACGATATGGCGCGTGACCTGGCCGTCCGCGGACTCGCCGTCTACAACCTCGAGTATCGCCGGGTCGGCACCGGCGGCGGATGGCCGACGACCTTCCACGACGTCGCCCGCGCACTCGACCACGTACCCACGATGGCCGAGGCACATCCGGAACTGAGCATCGACGACGAACTGGTGATCGGCCACAGCGCCGGAGCGCAACTGGCCGTCTGGGGCGGCACCCGGCACCGGCTCGACGACGACGAAGTGGGCTCGCGGCCGGCTTTCGTCCCGTCTCGCGTGGTGTCCATCTCCGGCCCACTGGACATGCGCTACGCCGTGAACCACGGCAACGGCCGGGTCATCAAGCAGATCCTCGGCGGCACACCAGATCAGGTGCCCGAGCGATACGCGTCGGTGGACCCGATCCAGAACCTCGACCCTGATCTGCCCGTCATCCTCTTCCACGGTCTCGCCGACGACGATGTGCATCCCAACAACTTCCGGCACTACACCGCCGCAGTCCACGCGGCCGGTGGCAGAGCCGAGTTGAATCTGGTGGACGGTGAAACGCACACCTCACTGGTTCACCGCCAGTCCCCCGCCTACCAGCAGATCCTCGACCGGCTCACCGTCGTGGCCACCACCGAACTCGCCAAACTACGCAACGAGTGACGGACACGCTCCTCACCTCAGCCGACGGGTGAACACGCGGTCCGCTCGAACGCGCGGGCACAACCGACACGTCGGTAATCGCCAGCGGGGTCGCTGCCGTCGCCGGTCACCGGCAGCGCAGCGAGCGAGGTCACCGCGATCGCCGTCAGCTCCGTTCGGTCCACCCCGCCGTTCGCCAGGACCTCCATCCCTCGGTTGCCCGCCACGAAGACCCCTCAGGCGAGTTTCATCACCGGCAGCGAACTGTTCGTCGACGGCGGCGATTCGCAGGTGTGACGAGCACGTCGCCACGCGGGGCAACGCCTACCGGCAACGGCGAACCCTGCCGAGGGGTCGCGGCGAGTGGGTACGCGTTTGACGTCGTTCGCGGCCGGGGTATTCGACTCCGCGCACACAAACTTCTGTGGGAGGCCAACGGTGAACAGCAACGGCACACGGTCAGATCGAGTCTCGGCGCCGTCCCTCGCCCTGCCGGGGGTGGTTCTCGGCGTCGGGTTGGGCGGGTTCATCGACGGAATCCTTCTTCATCAGATCCTGCAGTGGCATCACATGCTGACGAGCACGGACAGCGACCGCATCGGACTCGACCACTACCCTGCCGACACCGTGCACGGCCTCGAGATCAACACCCTCTGGGACGGACTGTTTCACGCCTTCACCTGGCTCGCCGTGCTCGTCGGGCTCGCGCTGCTGTATTCGCGTGTCACCCGATCCCGGCAACGGTTGTGGACCTCTCGCGCACTGTGGGGTTGGGTTCTGGTCGGGTGGGGTCTGTTCAACCTCGTCGAAGGGATCGTCGATCACCACATCCTCGGTATCCACCACGTCCGCACCGGGGACGACCAAACTCTGTGGGACATCGGCTTTCTGATCCTGGGCGCGGTCCTCGTGCTGGCCGGATGGGCACTACAGCGATCTGCCGCACCACGCGCGACGCCGCCGGCGAAGCAGCACACCTCGGCGTCGTCGTGAACGTCGCCCACCAGGCAGAACCCGGTGCGATGTCCGCCGGTGCCCTGGCGGCGATGACGGTCCTCGTCCTCGCCGCAGCGATCTACCTCGTAGCCGCACGCCGATGCCACCAGGAGCCGCGCGGATGGAACCACTGGCGCACCGCGAGCTTCCTCGTTGGGCTGATCCTGCTGGGCTTTGCGTTGCGGCCCAGCATATCCGGATCATTTCCGGACCACATGATCGGCCACCTCCTGCTAGGCATGTTCGCTCCGCTGGGCCTCGTCCTGGGCGCTCCCATGACGCTGCTCCTACGGACCGCGTCACCATCGACGACCCGGCCGCTGGTGCATCTGCTCAGATCCCGGCCGGCCAGCATCCTCACACACCCCGCATTCCTGCTCACCGCGGTCATCGGCGGATTGGTTGCGCTCTACTTCACGCCACTGTTCACCATCGCCGACGATCATGCCGCAGTGCATGCAGCGATCCACGCGCACTTCTTCATCTCCGGTTATCTGTTCGCCTGGATGATCGCCGGCCCCGACCCGGGACCGGACCGCCCATCGGTGCGGATGCGGATCGTGGTTCTCGGTGTCGCGGTTCTCGGGCACGCCGTCGTCGCGCAACTGATCTACGCCGGCCTGTTCGTCGGCGTCGACGCTCCGCCGGATGAGCTCCGGACCGGCGGCACCCTCATGTATTACTGGGGCGACATCGCCGAGATCCTGCTGGCCTTGGCGCTCCTACTCACCTGGCGGCCGGACCATCGCGGGACGGCCGAGAACCGTGGCCGCCCAGCGACGCAGGCCGTCCCCGGGTGATTTCAAGGCAGTTTGTGCCACCGGCCGGACCAAATTGCACCCGTTTCACTATGTGAGATTTGAGCGATCTGGTCGGTCCACCTTCGGTTCTCGACTCGACACCGGCAAAGTCGCCGACGACAGCAGAGCCAGCTTCTCGGCGTCTGCGCTACCCGGTTCCGGATGGAAGATGACGAGTTCGAGCCCCGGTGTCCCGTCGATGCTCATCCGCTCCCGGTACAGCGTCATCTCCCCGACCGTCGGATGATCGAACTGCATCGGGGCGCCGAACTGGGCCTTGACGTCGTGCCGTGCCCAGAGTTCGCGGAACCACGGACTCGCAAGGGACAACTCGCCCACCAGCTCGACGAACCGCGGGTCGTCGACGTCGGTGCCGACCGCTCGACGCAGGTTGCCGATCAAGCATCGCGTCGAGTTCCGCCAGTCCGGGTACAGGGCTTGATCGGCGGGTTCCAGGAACATGTCCCGAAGTTGGTTCCGCCCCACCGCGAACCGCGGCGACAGCGCCGTCGCCGAGGCGTTGGCGACCAGGATGTCGAAGTAGCGGCCCTCGACGTACGCGGGCTGACCGAGGCTCTCCACCAGTTTCTGAACGCCCACCGGCACAACCTCTTTGCGAGCACGTCGGCGGGGTCGTCGGGGTTGATCACCGACCAACGACAGCAGATAGGCGACGTGGTCGTCGTTGAGCTGAAGGACCCGCGCCAGCGACTCGAGGACCTGCGTCGACGGGTTCCGGTCGCGGCCGCGCTCCAGGCGCAGGTAATAGTCCGCGCTGATCCCCGCGAGCATCGCGACCTCCTCGCGTCGCAGACCCGGCACGCGTCGCACCCCCACGTCGGGGATGCCCGCGTCTTCCGGGGTCACGAGCCCGTGGCGAGCCTTCAGATACTCGCCGAGCGTGTTGGGCCGGTTGGTCATGCCATTCAGCCTAGGTCGAGCCGCGCGGATGAAAGGGGGTCCTGCCACACCCTGGGACAGCCGGAGCACTGCCGGATCGCGCGGCGCATCCATAGCGTCGACGACATGGCCCACCTCGGGCACAGACGGAAGGGATCCACTCATGACAGTTACGCTCATCACCGGGGCCAACAAGGGAATCGGTTTCGAGACGGCCCGCCGGCTGACCCGGCTCGGACACACCGTCTACATCGGCGCGCGCGACACCGAGCGGGGTGAGAAGGCCGCCGCCGAAGCCGGTGCGCGGTTCGTGCAACTCGACGTCACCGACGATTCGTCGGTCGCCGGCGCGCTCGCCCGGATCGACGCTCTCGAGGGACGCCTCGACGTACTGGTGCACAATGCCGGGATCTCCGGGTACTGGATCGTCGACGGTCCGACCGCCGCGCGGGTCTTCGACACCAACGCCGTGGGCATCGTCCGGGTCACCGAGGCGGCACTTCCACTGCTCCGCGAATCCGATCACCCGCGGGTCGTCACGGTGTCCAGCAGTGCCGGATCGTTCTGGGCCGTGACGAACCCCGATCGTCCCGAACACGGTTTGACCGCCACGCTGTACGCGGCGTCGAAATCCGCGGCGACGATGCTCACGCTCCAGTATTCGAAGGCCGAACCGGCGATCAAGTTCAACGCGGTCGAACCCGGCTTCACCGCAACCGACATGACGGCCTCGACCGGAATGACCGGCGGACGGCCCGCCGAGGACAGTGCACGTACCGTCGTGCGCCTGGCGACGATCGGCCCCGACGGACCGACCGGAACCCTGCAGGACGAGAACGGAATCCTCCCCTGGTGATGGCGGGTTTGGAGGCCGGTCAACGGGGTTACGCTGAGACATGGTCTTCCAACGCGATGTCGCACCCGGAATCCATCGCCTCGAACACGCGTACACCAACCAGTACCTGGTCGAGGACGGCGACCGACTGGTGCTCGTCGACGCCGGACTGCCCCGCTCGTACGGGCCCCTGGTCGACGCGATCCATCACCTGGGTCGCGACGTCGATGCGGTGTCCGCGCTGATCATCACCCATGGGCACTTCGATCACGTGGGCACCGCACGGCGCCTGGCCAAACACTGGCGCATACCGGTGCACATCCATCACGACGACGCGTGGCTCGCAGCTCATCCCTATCGGTACGCGCACCAGAACGCCACCCGGTTCGGGGTTCCGCTGCGCAACCCGCCATCGTGGAAACTGCTCGGCCGCATGGCTTCTGCCGGAGCCTTCCAGGTCCGCGGAGTCGACGAGGCCCATGTGTCCACCTTCGGCGAAGCCGCCGAACTCCCGGGGAAGGCCACGGTGGTGCCGACCCCTGGACACACCTTCGGCCACGTCTCCCTGCACTTCCCCGACCGCGACGCGGTGATCTCCGGCGACGCACTGGTCACCCTCGACCCCTACACCGGGGCACACGGGCCCCGGTTGATCGCCGGGTCCGCGACCGCCGACCTAGAGCGGAACCGAGCATCGCTCGACGCCCTCGCGAGCACCGGCGCGAAGTCCGTCCTGCCCGGGCACGGCGTCCCGTGGCACCACGGTGTGGCGGCGGCCGTGGAGCGCGCCCGCCACACCGACAGCTGACACCGGTCGGTCCGCCCTACTCAGTCGAGACGTTCGTAGATCGTCGCGTTCGCGAGACCGCCTGCCTCACACATCGTCTGAAGCAGGTACCGCCCACCCCGTTGCTCGAGGGCGTTCAGGCCGGTGGTGGCAAGTCGGGCTCCGCTGGCTCCCAGTGGGTGACCGAGGGCGATCGCCCCGCCGTTGACGTTCACCTTGTCCAGGTCGACGCCGAGCTCCTGGGCCCAGGCCAGTACGACCGGCGCGAAGGCCTCGTTGACCTCGAACAGGTCGATGGCGTCCAGGTCGAGTCCGCTGCGCGCGAGCACCTTCCGGGTCGCCGGGATGATGGCGGTGAGCATCAGGAGCGGATCGTCGCCGGCCACCGCGATCGTGTGGACCCGTGCCCGCGGGCGCAGTCCCAACTCCGCCGCCTTCTCCTCGCTCATGACGAGGATGGCCGCCGACCCGTCGCTGATCTGGCTGGCACTGGCGGCGGTGATCTTCCAGTCGATCTCGGGGAACCGCTGCGCGATCGCCTCGTCGTAGTACGCGGGTCGGAGGCCACCCAGACTCTCGAGGGTGCTGCCCACCCGAATCCCCTCGTCGGCGGTCAACCCGGCGATCGGTGCGAGCTCGGCGTCGAACAACCCGTTCTTGGTCGCCTGCGCTGCCAGTTCGTGTGAGCGCAGGGAGAACTCGTCGATCGCGGTGCGGGAGATGTCCCATCGCGCGGCGATCAGTTCGGCGGAGATGCCCTGCCCGACAAGTCCATCCGGGTAGCGGTCGTCGAACGCGACACCGTTCAGGTCCGACGCCCCCACCGCGGCCGAGCCCATCGGCACCCGAGACATCGATTCGACTCCCGCGGCCACGACCACGTCGTAGGTGCCCGCGATGACTCCCTGGGCGGCGAACGCGATCGCCTGCTGTCCGCTGCCGCACTGGCGGTCGATCGACACACCGGGTACCGACTCCGGATAGCCCGCCGCCAGCAGGGCAAGCCGTGCGATGTTGAAGCTCTGCTCACCCACTTGACTGACGACTCCGGTGATGACGTCGTCGATCTCCGCGGGATCGATGCCTGTGCGGTCGACGATCGCCCGGAGACTGTGCGCGAGAAGGTCGACCGGATGGATGTCGTGCAGCCCACCCGAGGGCTTCCCTTTCCCGATCGGAGTGCGCACCGCGTCCACGATGACTGCAGTTGCCATGTCTGACCTCCATCTAGGTGGATCGTCGCCGACGATCCGCAGGTGGCTGACTTTTGTCGGCCATAGTCAGAGATCTACGCCCTGACTATGGTCCTGTCAAGCCAGGGTAGGATGGATCACATGATGAAGTTGGTGGGACCGCTCGCGGAACGTGACCGGTGGGAGGCGACGCACTGCTCGATCGCCAAGGCGATCGAGCTGGTCGGGACCCGATCGGCGATCCTGATCCTGCGCGAGGCGTTCTACGGCGCGACCCGGTTCGACCAGTTCGCCCGCCGTGTCGGCATCACCGATGCGGTCGCGTCGGCCCGGTTGAAGGAGCTCACCGAGGCGGGTGTCTTCACGAAGGTGCCCTATCAAGAGCCTGGCCAGCGGGTCCGTTACGAGTATCTGCTCACCGCCATGGGCCGGGATCTCTTCCCGGTTGTCATGTCGCTCTGGCAGTGGGGCAATGACCATCTCCAGCCCGACGGCGCACCGCTAACGGTCACCGACGCGTCCCACAGTCCGGTTCGGGTCGGGGTGGTGACGGGCGAGCAGAAGACCCTCGACCCCGAGGATGTCGAGGTGAGGGTCAACCGCTCGGTGCGCTGAGCGCCCGGCCACGGATTCGTCGCAAGACGGATCCACCTGATAGTCTCGGGCTCACGTTCACGCGGTGCTGTAACCCGCTTGTTGAACCAGAGGCCGGGGCGCTTACAGGAACCCCCGGTCTTGTCCAAACTTCCGCGGGCCCTGAAGACCTACTTCGCTGCCGTGCGCCGCAGCTTGGTGTTGACGAATTCGCCCAGGCCCCAGCGTCCGAGTTCACGGCCGTAACCCGAACGCTTGACGCCGCCGAACGGCAGGCCCGGCAGCGTGGTGCCGTGCTCGTTCACGTAGGCCATGCCCACCTCGAGCCGGTCGGCGACCTCCTCGGCCTTCGCGGTGTCGGTGCTCCACACCGACCCACTCAGACCGAACTCCACGTCATTGGCCAACGCCACGGCCTCGTCCGCCGAGGGCACCTTGTAGACCATGGCCACCGGGCCGAAGATCTCCTCGGAATATGCGTCCATGTCGGGCGTGATGTCGGTCAGCACGGTCGGCTGGAAGAAAGCGCCGTCGCGATCGATCGCAGCGCCACCGGTCCGTAGCGTCGCACCCTGGTCGACCGCGGTCTTGACCTGGTCGGCGACGGTGTCGCGCGCCGAGATCGATGACAGCGGTCCCATACGCGTGGACGAGTCACCCGGGTCCCCCACCTTCGTCGCCTCGAACTTCTCGACGAGGCCTTGCACGAAGTCGTCGTAGAGCTCCTCGAGCACGATGAACCGCTTGGGCGAGTTGCAGGCCTGTCCCGCATTCGACAGGCGGGCCCGCGCGGCGATCGTGGTGGTTCGGTCCATGTCGGCGGAGTCGAGCAGGATGAACGGGTCCGAGCCGCCCAGCTCGAGGACCGACTTCTTGAGGTTCTCGGCGGCGACCTTGGCCACGGCGGCGCCGGCACCCTCGCTGCCGGTCAGCGACACGCCGCGGATGGCGGGATGCGCCAGGAGCTCCGCGACCTGGCCGCTGCTCGCGTACACGTTCGCATAGACATCGTCCGGCACCCCGACATCGTGCAGGATCTCAGCCATCAGCGCCGACGATGCCGCGCAGATCGATGCGTGCTTGAGGATGACGGTGTTACCGGCCAACAGGTTCGGAGCAGCGAATCGGGCCACCTGGTAGTAGGGGTAGTTCCACGGCATCACACCGACCAGCGGTCCGATCGGCGCCGTCTGGACGATCGACGACTCGGCGCCCTGCGGATCGAGTTCCTCGCTGACCAGGAGATCCGGGCCGTGTTCGGCGTACCAGCGGTAGATGTCAGCGGCGAGCTGCACCTCACCTGCCGCCTCCTTGGCCGGCTTGCCCATCTCGGTCGTGATCGTCGACGCCAGTTCGTCGGCCCGCTTCTCGTACAGGTCCGCGGTCCGGGACAGGATGGCCGCACGCTCCGCGACGTCGGTGCGTCGCCAGCTCTCGAAGGCTTCGAGCGATCGTGCCGCGAGTCCGTCGATCTCGTTGTCGGCGAGTCCGGGGAACTCCCGATCCGTGACGCCTGTGGTGGGATTCGCGGTGACGTAGGTGCTCACAGAGAACCGTCCTTCCGATGTCGGTGGTTCTGGTCGGCTGCGTTGTTGGGCCCACACGATGGGGCGCAGCCGAGTCTCGAACGGGTACCCGCGCGACCTCGGCGCAAACACGAGCACCGCGGGCCCGCTCGCCACGCCGCGCTCGCCCGTTCGGACGAAATTCAGTGAAACCCAGGTCGCGAACACGCGGACACTCGTCCCAAACCTCGGCGGGTCGGCGACGTCTAGTACATGATTGAGCGGATATCGCCGACGCGGAGCGTGGGGGCGCACCGTCGGAAAGCAGTAGGGGGAGAAATGTCGATCTGGCAGAGAGCCGTCGTCCTCGCATGCGCGGGTGTCGTCGCCGTGACCGGAAGTCTGACCGTCGGGGGGTCGGTCGCCGCTGCGCCGAGCGATGGGTCGAGTCGTGAGGTGTCACGCGTGCTGTCCGTGTCGCCGACGACGCCGACGCGTTCGACCGTGACGGTCTATTCGGCTGCGATGGAGCGACCCGTCCGTGTCAGCGTGCTACTTCCCCGAGACCGTGAGAAGCCCCGCCCGACTCTGTACCTCCTCGACGGGATCGACGGCGGCATCTACACCAACTACACGCAGAGCGGTTGGACGTTCCAGACCGACATCGTGAAGTTCATGGCGGACAAACCGGTCAACGTGGTCATGCCCATCGGCGGGATGGCCGCCTACTACACCGATTGGCAGAAACCGGATCCTGTTCTGGGACGGAACAAATGGGAGACGTTCCTGACCAAGGAGCTGCCCCCGCTGATCGACAAACGCTTCAACGGCAACGGCCGGAATGTCATCGGGGGGCTGTCGATGGGCGCGTTGGGCGCGATGTCCATCGCCGTCCGTCACCCCGGCCTCTATCGCGGTGTGGCAGCGTTCAGCGGCTGCCTCGACCAGGGCGCTCCCGAGTACCGTCAGGCCACGGCCGCGTCGGTGTCGACCCGAGGCGGCAACCCCGACAACATGTGGGGCCCGGTGGGCCACTCGACGTGGGACGACCACAATCCGGCCGCTCACGTGGACGTGCTGAAGGGCAAGCCGGTCTACGTCGCCGTCGGCAACGGCCTGCCCGATCCGTCGCTGGGAATCGCCGGCCTCGCCTCCCCGGTGGGCGGTGTACTCGAAGGTGTTGTTCTCCAGTGCACACAGAGTTTCAAGCGCCGGGCCGATGCCGCAGGCGTCAAGGTCACCTACGACTTCAGATCCGGACTGCACTCCTGGGGCTACTGGAACGAAGACCTACACCGTGCGTGGCCGACCATCGCCAGGGGACTCGGCGTTCCACGCTGACAGGGTCTGCCCAGAACTGTGCGTGGGACCGGGCGCGGCGCGCCCCGGCCCCCCCCCCCCGGGGGGGCGCGCCCCGCGCCCCACGAAGGGCTGGCGACCCTACCTCACCAGGGGCTTCGTGGCTCGTCGCTATCGCTCCTCGCACCTCAGCCGACGGAAAGAGCCGTCCCTATCGCCCTCGCACCTCAGCCGGCGGAAAGAGCCGTCCCCATTGCTCCTCGCACCTCAGCCGACGGAAAGAGCCGTCCCTATCGCCCTCGCATCTCAGCCGGCGGAAAGAGCCGTCGCTATCGTCCTCGCACCTCAGCCGGCGGAAAGAGCCGTCGCCATCGCTCCTCACCCCGCCGGCGGGAGGATCGCTCCTCGGCAGGCCGTGTGGATCAGACCGCAGGCTCGGCCGGGGCCTCGACCTTCTTCGGCAGCGTCAGCAGAGTGGCGATCGACAGTGCGACCAGCATGATGCCGCCGACCCAGGTCAGGACCTGGAGCGAGAAGACCGGCAGGATGATCATCACGATGCCGGCGATCACGGAGATGATGCCGGAGAGGATCAGGAACCAGGTCGGGCTGTGGCCGGACTTGGTGACCGCGCCGTAGAGGTCGGCGACGCCCTGGAAGATCCAGCCGATGCCGATGAACACCGCGAGCAGCCACAGCGCGTCACCGGGGCTGAAGACCGCGATGACACCGGCGATCAACACGATCGCGCCCACGATGCCGAGCAGCACACGGGTTCCCGTACTCAGGAACGACGCCGCGAACGCCTGGTAGATGCGGAAGATACCGGCGATGATCAGCGAGATCGCGAACAGGATCGCGACCACGACGATGGTCGGGCCGGGCCAGAGGATGGCGACGATGCCGAGCACGATGCCGACGATCGAGGTGAGGATCAGGGCCGTCCGGACGGCGCCGATCAGTTCATCAGGGAAATGCTTCGTGTACGCCGTCGCGAATGTCATGGTCGAAGGTTATCGCCCGGAGGGCCGTAACACGCTGTCCTTGAGGGCCTGTGGCACAAACTGGTACTCGTACGGGTAGTAAGTGTCGAATGACCTCCATCGCGTTCTTCGAGAGGGCCGACGAGCCGTCCGGCGAGATCCGGTACCGCCCGACCACATTCGCAGCGAGTCTCTGGGCTCCCGGAACCCTCAACGGTCCGGCGGTGTGCGCACTCGCCGCCCGGGCGGTCGAGGTGGAATTCGGCACGGAAGAGTTCCTGCCCGCTCGGTGCACGATCGATCTGTTCAAGGCCGCCCGTGACGTTCTCACCTCCACCCGCACGCGACTCGTCCGTTCCGGCGGGCGCATCCGCGTCGTCGATGTGGAGATCGTCCAGCATCCGGATGACGCCGACGAGGTGGTCGTGGCGCGCGGGACGACAGTGTTCCTGCGAACGTCGACCAACCCTCCGGGCGAGCGGTGGCATCGGCCGCCGGAAGCGGTCACCTTTCATCCGCCGACCACCACCGGCGACGACCTCGCACCGCGATTCGCCTCCGATGCACCGGACGGTGGGCTCGGTGAGTGGCAGCGCGACATGTCCGGGCACCAGAACGGTCACCGCAAGCGGATCTGGACCCGTGCGGCCCCGATCGTGCCGGGCGAGGAGCCGACACCATTTCAGCGCGCGGTGGTCAGCGCCGAGTCGGCGAGCCTGGTCTCGAACTGGGGTGATACCGGCATCGGTTTCATCAATTGCGATCTCACCGTCGCGCTGAGCCGTCTGCCGCACGGGGAACGCGTCGGCGTCGAGGCGGACGTCCACGTCGAGGACGACGGGGTCTCGGTGAGCAACGCCGGCCTCTACGACGCCGACGGCATGTTCGGGACGGCGCTCGTCACGGCGGTCAACAACGCTGCCGCCCAGATCGACTTCACCACGGTGGACACCTCCGAGCGGTATCGCGAAGCCTGAAAAGACCGTATTTAGCCAGGTGAAATACCTCCCACCGGGCTCTCAGGTCTTGATAAGGTCACGCCCATGACACGACGCCTTCATCGGCTTCTCCTGGGTCTCGTCGTCTCGACCCTCGCGTTCGCCCTGACGTCGACGCTGGCCTCACCGGCGCAGGCCGGCAACGTCGCGGGTCCGGCGAGCATCGTCAACCGCCTCACGGGCCCGTTCGCCATGAACGACACCATCGGCCGCTACAACATCGTCGGCACCGACCTGGGCGTCATGTGGGACAACGGCCGAGGCGAGATCCTCACCGCCTTCGGCGACACCCAGTCGTTCAACGGCTGGTCACTGCTCTACGGCCAGCTGTACTACTGGCGGTCCAACGTTTTGCTGCGCAGCACCGACCGCAACCTGGCCGACGGCATGACGTTCACCTCGCACGCCGGCCGCCCCGGCCACGCGAAGCGCCTGCTGAAGCCGAATGTGCGCAAAGAGGTCACCATCATCCCGACCGCGGGTGTCGCCGCCAACGGCAGGCAGTACATGACCGTCATGTCGGTCAAACGGTGGGATTCGCCGGGGATCTGGACGACCAACTGGTCGGGTCTGGTCGTCTCCGACGACAACGGCGAGAACTGGCGCGCCCTCAACGCATTCCGCCCGAACGGCGGCGGCAACAAGAAGTTCCAGATGGGCGCCTTCCTCAAGGTCGGCAAGACCGTCTACTATTACGGCACCCCCGATGGCCGCTGGGGCAGCGTCTATCTCGCCCGGGTCGACGAGAAGGACATCGAGAACCTCGGCAAGTGGGACTATTTCTCCTACGGCCGCTGGGTCCGCAACAACCCCGGCGCGGCCACTCCGGTGATGGGTGCGCCGACCGGCGAGATGTCGGTCGCCTGGAACGACTACCTCGGCAAGTACATCTCGCTGGCCAGCCAGGACATCGGCGTGACGCTTCGTACCGCCGACAAGCCGTGGGGTCCTTGGACTTCCGGCGAGCTGGTGGCACCGTCGGCGGACCCCTACACCGGTTACGCGCCGTACATCCACCCGTGGTCGAAGGGCAGCACCCTGTACTTCACCTACTCGATCTCGATCGGCTATCAGGTCTACCTGATGAGGTTGCCGCTCAAGCGATGACGCCTGCGAGGTGGGGCGGTTCGGGGATCTCCTCGTACCGCCCCACATCGCTTTCACGGTGTCAGTTCTGGGTCACGGCGTCAGTTCTGACCCAGCATCGCCCGCATCTGGTCGATCTCGGCCTGCTGCGTCGTCCTGACCTGTGTGGCAAGGGTTCTGGTCGCCGGGTCGGCGCCGTTGGCCAGCACCTCGTCGGCCATCGCGATCGCGCCCTCGTGGTGCCTGATCATGCCCTCGAGCCACAGTCGGTCGAACTCCCCGCCGCTCGCCTGACGGAGCGCCGCCATCTGCTCGGCGGACATCATTCCCGGCATGTCCCCGTGCCCCATGTTCCCCTGCCCCATGTTCCCGTGGCCCATGTCCCCGTGATCCATGTCGTCCCCGTGATCGGAGTCCCCGTCGTCGTCCATGTGTCCGGTCACCGGCACACCCCACGACTTCAACCGTGCTGTCATCTGGTCGATCTCGTCGTCCTGCGCGTCCTCGATGGTGTCGGCGAGGGTGATCAGTTCGCGGTTCTGCGTCCGGCCCTCGACGAGGTCGGCCATCATCACCGCCTGCCGGTGGTGGCCGATCATCTCGGTGGTGAACTCGACGTCCGCGTCGTTGTGCTCCGCGGCGGGCGACTGGCCCGGCGCAGATGCGTCGGCAACGGACGACGCCGGGCGGCCGGCCGAGGTGCCACCGGAAGGCGAGTCGTCGGATGAACACCCGGCGAGCGCGAGTGCGAGCGCGGCGCCGACGGCGGTTCCGAACGCGGCGCGGCGTCGGAGAGTTACATTGTGCTGTACAGACATTGGATTCCTCGCTGAGAGTTTTCGGGTATGACGACGTGGCGGACCCGGCGGGTCCGCAGCCGTCTCCTCAGCAGCGGATCACCTGCAATTGCAGATGGTTTCGGATCGCCCACGGGGGCGGACGCCCCAGGACGGAAGCGCCCCGACGGGCCGGAAGGTACAGCCCGGCCACCGACAGGGACAGGAATGCCCAGACGAGTAGGACGAGGACCACGGGCGGGATGTCGACGCCGGCGGCGCGGGTGAACACACACGCATGGTCGTGGTCGCCGCAGTCGTCACCGGACATCGACGGAGGCTCGCCCATCACCGCGGCGGGCGCCATCTGCGCGTGTCCGACTGCGTGATGACCGGCGTGACCGGGGTCGGCACCGGGTTGACCGGGCGCCGTGCCCGGACCCGCGATCACGGTGTGCATGAGGATCACCGCGAGCGCGAGAGGAAGTATCAGCCCCCGGAAGCAGGTGGCAGTCCGGGGCGCGGGCCGGCTCACCCGTCCCAGGCTAGCGAGGTCACGACGCGGGCGTCGAGACCTTCTCCGCGTCCGGGTCCTCGCTGCCGGAATCGACGTCCGCGGCTTCCGGATCGGCCTCCGCGGCCCGCCGCTCCTGCCGCGGGATCAGGTACTTCCGGTCGATGATCCGGTAGACCGCGATCACCGCTGCGGCGAGGCCCCACCCGAGCAGGATGTCGAAGATGTAGTGCTCGGCGGTGTAGACGAGGGCGAAGGCCATCGCCAACGCGTAGCCCATGAACAGTGTTTTGCCGAGCGCCTTGACCCGTGGCCACATGAAGAGCGCGAGCAGCATGGTGAGGCCGGCGTGCAGCGACGGGATGGCCGCGACGAGATTGGACTTGCCCTGTCCGAGCGTGACGAGCTGCGACGCCATGCTGATGTTCAGGTAGTTCCAGCCGCGCGCGGAGATCCGCTCGACGTACGGCGCCGCGTCGGGGTACGCGTTGTCCAGCGGCCCGAGGAGACCTCCCGGCTCGTCGGCGTCCTGCGAGTACATGCAGATCGGATCGCGGGGATAGTCCTGCACCTCGACGGCGGTGCATCGCGCCGCCGCCCACGGCGGTGCGCCGGGGACGAGGGTGTAGCCGATCAGCGCGAGGAACGTGGTCGCCACGAAGCAGGCCGCGTAGCGGCGCCAGGCGTGGCGATCCTTCAGCCACAGCCAGGCGGCCACCGCGTAAGGAACGATGAAGTACGACATGTAGACCACGCTGACGATGACCTCCCACCACGGAGGACTCGCCTGTTTGAGCTGCTCCTGCAGCCACGCGGTCGGGGTGACGTCACCACCCATGAGCCATTTGTCGAAGTCGATCGCCAGATGCCAGTGGGTCGGCATGCCGACGATCTGGGCGATGTTGCGCGTCCAGTCGTACAGGATCAGGATCAGCGCGAACGGCGCCCAGTCGAGGATGATCGTGATGAACCTGCGGCGTCCGATGCTCGCTGCCGCCAGTCCGAGGCACAGCAGGATGATGAGCCGCGTGCGGTCCCACGCCAGGCCCTCGAGGTAGATGTGCACCGCCATCACCAGGAACCAGGCCGTGACCGCGATGCGGCGAACCATGGTCAGGTCGCGGCGGTTCTCCGGATGGGCTTCCATCTCGGCGGCGGCGGCCAGGTCGTCGAGGACCGGACCCATCTCCGGCGGGTCGACGTCCGGTCCTGTACTCGACCGGTCGGACTTCGACAGCGTCACGCCCGCCGAGGTCGTGTCATCAGGCTTCTGGCCGTCACCGCGCTCCGAGGACTCACCCGGCCGCGGGAAGCCCACCGACTCGTCAACACTCACCCGACACAATCCCGCCCGTCACGCCCCTCAGGGCACCCACGCTCGTAACCTGCCGTCAGTGTAGTGGCCATGTCCGGTTGGTGAGCCACCGCTGCGCAGCGGGTGCGCGCCGGTAGCCGCGCCGACGGCGATCACCCGCGTCGACGACCCGTTTCGACGGAATCACACCCCCTGGGCGTGTCGTGGATCACACTGGAGGCCTGGAATGCCCCATCTCGGAGGAGGTCTCGGTGCCCAATCGCTACCTGCGCTACGGCGACCAGCGCTACATCATCACCAAGGAGGCGGAGGCTCGGCTGAATCGCACCCTCGATGCGGTGTACTCCGACGGCACCCGTGGTCATGAGTGGCTGAATCTGTACCACGACAGTGCGGCCCCCTGCCGTCTGCTGATCGCTGCCGGGGTGCCGATCACGATCGAGACGGAGCCTGCGCCGGGCGAGTGATCCGACGCGTCGAACGAGCCGATCCCGGGCACCGACGGTGTCGCCCGGAGGCGGCCACTATCGTTGACGCATGCGCATCGGAGCACACCTTCGCGAAGACACCGACCCGTTGGTCACCGCCGCCGAACTCGGCATCGACGTCTTCCAGATGTTCGTCACCGATCCGCAGAGCTGGAAGAAGCCGCAACCCAATCCGCACGCGGCCGCGATCCGCGAATCCGACATCGACGTCGTCGTGCACTCCAGCTATCAGATCAACGTCGCGAGCCTGAACAACCGGCTGCGCATGCCGTCGCGCAAGGCCGTCGAACAGCAGGCCGCCGCAGCCGCCGAACTCGGGGCCTTCGGCCTCGTCGTACACGGCGGGCATCTACGGGACGGCGAGGAGTCCGCCGAAGGATTCGCCAACTGGCGCAAGCTCTTCGACCGCCAGGTCGACAAAGGCGGCTTCGGGGTCCCGATCCTGATCGAGAACACCGCGGGCGGCGACCACGCGATGGCACGCACCCTCGAGTCCATCGACCGGTTGTGGGAAGCGGTCGGCGACTTCGAGCAGGCCGGCTTCTGCCTCGACACCTGCCACGCCTGGGCCGGCGGCGAAGATCTCGTCGGACTGGTCGAGCGCGTCAAGGAGATCACCGGACGCATCGATCTGGTGCACCTCAACAGCTCTCGCGACGAGTTCGACTCCGGCCGCGACCGCCACGCCAACCTGACCTCGGGTCAGATCGACCCCGAGGTCCTCGCCGCCGTGGCCAAGGCCGCCGACGCACCGGTGATCCTCGAGACGCCCGCCGCGGGCATCCCCGCCGACCTCGAATACCTGCGCTCGGCGCTCTAGCCCGTCACGACAGATTCCAGCCCGGCGCCGGCGGCGTGACCGGGTATGCCGCCACGTTCATGTCGACGGTCCCGTCGCAGGGCCCGCCGTCGATCGTGGTGCGCCACACACCTGTCAGGGTGCCGTCGCCCTGTGGGGTATAGGTCGCGACCGACGTCGCCGGCCGCCACACCTTGGGCACGCCCTCGCCCTGCCAGCAGTCCCACTCCCAGTCGTAGCGATGAACCCAGGACCCCCCTTCCCAGGTGTAGCGCGGCGGTTGCGGCAGCGTCGGGTTGGCGGGTTTCGGGCCGTCGATCACCGTGGCCACGCACGTCCCGCCGTCGCATGAGCTCCGGAACGTGTAGTCATCGGAGAAGTCCGGTTCCGGCTGCCGCGCGGCGAGGCTCGTGCCCGTCTTCGACGCCGCGAACCGTTTGAGCGTGTACACCCCGTTCCACTCGGGATCCGCGGCGCTCGCCGGAGCGGCGCTCACCGTCGGAACCAGACCGACCGCTACGACCACCGCGGCGAAGACGGCGATCAGAACCCTGGTACCTCTGCGCGAACCCATGCCCGATCGGACCGCATACGCCCGCCACCTGCAGCGGTTGTCGAATTTGTCGTGCAACATATTGCGCCCCTGCCATCGGTCAGATCACACAGATGAGCGATTGATCCCCCGGCGATATGGGGCTATATTGGCGGTTACCGGTGAGTAACTTAGCTCGAACCGAGACAGCTACACCACGCCCGGCCGGTACCCGCTCCAACCGAGTGGGATCGGACCGGGACCTGGCACCAACACCGTCATCACGCATACGGCCGCACCAGAGAAGGAATTCACCATGGGCCATTACAAGAGCAACATGCGCGACCTGCAGTTCAACCTGTTCGAGCTGTTCGAGCTCGACAAGGTGCTGGAGTCGGGCGACTTCGGCGACCTCGACCACGAGACCGCCGTCGACATGCTCCGCGAGGTCAAGGCACTCGCCGAGGGGCCCATCGCCGAATCCTTCGTCGACGCCGACCGCAACCCGCCGGTCTTCGACCCGGAGACCCACAGCGTCACCATCCCGGAGAGCTTCAAGAAGTCCTACAACGCCCTCATCGAAGGCGGCTGGGACAAGATCGGTATCCACGAGGAGCTCGGCGGCCTTCCCGCCCCGCGTTCGCTGTACTGGGCCATCGGCGAGATGATCCTCGGCGCCAACCCGCCGGTGTTCATGTACGCCGCCGGCGCCGGATTCTCCGAGATCTTCTACAACAACGGCACCGACGAGCAGAAGAAGTGGGCCACCATCTGCGCCGAGCGCGGCTGGGGCGCCACCATGGTCCTCACCGAGCCCGACGCCGGTTCCGACGTGGGCGCCGGCCGCACCAAGGCCACCCAGCAGGAGGACGGCTCCTGGCACATCGACGGTGTGAAGCGCTTCATCACCTCGGCCGACCAGGACATGACCGAGAACATCTTCCACCTCGTGCTCGCCCGCCCCGAGGGCGCCGGCCCGGGCACCAAGGGTCTGTCGCTGTTCTTCGTACCGAAGTTCCACTTCGACTTCGAGACCGGTGAACTCGGCGAGCGCAACGGCGTCTTCGTCACCAACGTCGAGCACAAGATGGGCATCAAGGCCTCGGCCACCTGTGAGGTCACCTTCGGCCAGCACGGCGTCCCCGCCAAGGGCTGGCTCGTCGGCGAGGTCCACAAGGGCATCGCGCAGATGTTCGAGGTCATCGAGCACGCTCGAATGATGGTGGGCACCAAGGCCATCTCGACCCTGTCGACCGGCTACCTGAACGCGCTCGAGTACGCCAAGGAGCGCATCCAGGGCGCCGACATGACCCAGATGACCGACAAGGCCGCACCGCGCGTGTCGATCACCCACCACCCGGACGTGCGTCGTTCGCTGATGACCCAGAAGGCCTACGCCGAGGGTCTGCGTGCGGTCTACCTCTACACCGCGTCGCACCAGGACGAGGCCGCCGCGAAGATCGTCTCCGGCGCCGACGCCGAGATGGCCGCCCGCGTCAACGATCTGCTGCTCCCGATCGTCAAGGGCGTCGGCTCCGAGCGCGCTTACGGCACCCTCGGCCACGAGTCGCTGCAGACCCTCGGTGGTTCCGGCTTCCTGCAGGACTACCCGATCGAGCAGTACATCCGTGACTCGAAGATCGACTCGCTCTACGAGGGCACCACTGCCATCCAGGCGCAGGACTTCTTCTTCCGCAAGATCATCCGCGACAAGGGCCAGGCCCTGGCACACGTCGCCGGCCAGATCCAGAGCTTCATCGACTCCGAGGCGGGCAACGGTCGCCTGAAGACCGAGCGCGCTCTGCTGAAGACCGCCCTCGAGGACGTCCAGGCGATGGCCGCCGCTCTCACCGGCAGCCTGATGGCCGCTCAGGAGAACTCGGCCGAGCTGTACAAGGTCGGCCTCGGTTCGGTCCGCTTCCTGATGGCCGTCGGCGATCTGATGATCGGCTGGCTGCTCCTGCGTCAGGCCGAGATCGCCCTCAAGGCACTCGACAACGGCGCATCGGACAGCGACAAGGCCTTCTACGAGGGCAAGGTCGCCGTGGCCGGCTTCTTCGCCAAGAACATGCTGCCGCTGCTCTCCGCAGTCCGCGTCACCGTCGAGAACGTCGACAACGAGATCATGGAGCTCGACGAAGCGGCCTTCTGATCTCTGGCGCAAACCCACCCTTGATCGGCAAACCCACCACCTTGCGAGGCGGTGGGTTTGCCCATTTCTGGTGGGTTTGCGGAACGGTCACTCGAGCAGCGAGACGCAGTATCCGGTCGGCCTGGGACTGGCCACGTAGTACTCACCCTGCCCCTCCGGGCAATCCGGCTCACGGGACTCCTTGGTCTCGACCTTGAAATTGGTCGCCTCACCCGCCGGAACCGGCCCGCCGCAGTCGATCTCGCGGGCCTGGGCAAGCGACGTCGCGTCCGCCCCCGACGATTCGGGCAGGTGATAGCACTTCCCCTCCTGGAAGACCTGCGCCAGACACAGGACCTCCTTTTCGTCGCCGGCGAACCAGAACGTCGAATAGCTCAGCCCGCAACCGAATCGGCTGAACGACTTCGACGCGACGACGTAATGGAAGTCGGTGTTCTCACACGAGATCTTCTTGGCCCGCAGCGAATCCGACGAGGACGTGATCGCGAGGCACTGCCCGACCTCGACGTCGTCGGCGTCGGAGACGAGCGAGCCGTCGCTGTTCCGGACCAGCAGCACCGCGCCGGCGATCACCAGTCCGCCCACCAGCAGCGCAACAAGACCGAGCGTGATCCAGAGTCCCTTGCGACTCTTCTTCGGAGGCGGACCCCCGGGTCCCGGCGGATACGCGCCTGCCGGTGGCTGTCCCGGATACGGCCCCGGCGGCCCCGGGTAGGACGACTGCCCGGGATACGGGGCTTGCCCGGGATACGGGGCTTGTCCGGGGTACGGGGCTTGTCCGGGGTACGGCCCGGGTCCCGCCTGGTACGTCGGGCCGGCGTTCGGTGGATTCGGTCCCTGCGGTCCCGGCCGGCCCTGGTAGCCGTGGCCGGGATGCCCGGATGATCCGGGTGGCGGCGTGGTCATCCGGCGAGCGTAGCCCGATACGCGGCCTGCAGAGCTCGGCAATCCCGCAAACGGCCGAACCCACCACCCCGCGGGGCAGTGGGTTCGGCAGAGAGTGGTTGGTTCGGACTACTTCGGAGGCATCCGGATGCCGCCGTCGACGCGGATCACCTCGGCGTTCATGTAGCTGTTGGTGACCAGCTCGACGACCATCGAGGCCAGCTCGTCGGGAGCGCCCAGACGGTGCGGGAACAGCACCGACTCGCCCAGCTTCGCCTTGAACGCCTCGGCGGCCTCGCCCTCACCGTAGATCGGGGTGTCGATCAGACCGGGGGCGATGGTGTTGACGCGGATACCGACCGCGGCCAGATCGCGGGCGACCGGCAGGGTCATGCCGACGACGCCACCCTTGGACGAGGAGTACGACGCCTGGCCGATCTGGCCGTCGAAGGCGGCGACGCTGGCCATGTTGACGATCGCGCCGCGCTCGCCGTGGGCGTCGAGCGGCTCGTTGCGGCTCATCGCGGTGGCGGCGAGACGGATGAAGTCGAAGGTGCCGATCAGGTTGATCGCGATGACCTTCTTGTAGGCGTCCAGGTTGTGCGCCGAACCGAACTCGCCGTCGCGGCCGATGGTGCGCTGCGCCCAGCCGATGCCGGCCGAGTTGACCAGGGCGCGCAGCGGGCCGAGTTCGGTGGCCGCGTTGATGGCGGCTTCGATCTGTTCGGTCGAGGTGACGTCGACGCTGACGAAGACACCGCCGATCTCCTTGGCGAGCTCCTCCCCCTTGTCGGCGTTCAGGTCGGCGACGACGACCTTCGCACCCTTGGCCGCCAGCTGGCGGGCCGACGCGGCGCCGATGCCCGACGCTCCACCTGTGACGATTGCACTAGCTCCGTTGATATCCACGTCTCGGAATATATCGAACGTTCGTGAGATGTGGAACACATGCAGGGCACTGTTCCATTCACCTCACGGTGCGAGCGGGGCTCAGATGCACTTGACGATCGGCTCCGGCGCGTAGCGCACTGTCCTCGTGTACCGGTTGACCTCTTGTCCGGTGCGGGCGTCGCGGATGATCCGCGTGTTCGACGTCGTGAAGCCCTTGCTGCCGCTGCTCGCGATGCAGTCGTCGCCCTTGGGGAGCTTGATCCGTTCCGGTTCGGTGGGATCGGTCCGCTCGCCGGTGATCGACTCGACCTCGAAAGCCTTGGTGCCCCACAGCCTCACGGTGACCGCCGACGGCGACCAACTGGTCTCGATGAGCACACCGTGGCGGGTGTTGTTGCGGAACTTCAGGTCGATCGCACCTTCGAAGACGGTGGCCTCCCGGGCCTCCGGATAGCGCGAGATGTAGTACGCGTGCTCGGTGTGGTCGACGTCCTCGAGGCCCGCGAAGTAGGCGGCGTTGTAGAGCGTCGTCGCGAACTGGGAGATGCCGCCGCCCACGGCCGTCGCGGCGCGGCCGTTGTTGATGATCGTCGAGTCGACGTATCCCTCGGCCGTACCTCGCGGACCGGTGTGCCCGTTGAGCGAGAAGACCTTGCCAGGCAGGACCAGAGCGCCGTCGACCTCGGCCGCGACGAGGCGGATGTTCTCCCCGGAGGCGCTCGAAAAACCGTCGGTGGTGTACTCGCTGATCAGTTCGTTCACACCGAGTTTGCGGGCCGCGTCAGTGGTGAGCTTGGGGTCGACGTCGTCGTAGACCACATCGGCGGTGCGGTTGCCGCCGTCTGCGGTCGCGGTCGTCGCGAGCGCTTGAAGTGTCTTGTCCCAGTTGATCTTCGAGCCGGTGGCCGCGGGTACGACGGTGGGCCGGCCGCTCGCGAGGCTGAATCGTGCACTGACTGCGGGGCGTTGGGAGGGATCGAGCTCGGCAGCCAGCGACTTACGGGCCGTCTTCTCGTCGACGCGGGGCGCGAGTCCGCCCCGCCCGTCCGGTCCGAAGGTCAGCATCTCCGCGATGTCGCCTGCCGGGACCTCGACCGTGCGCTTGCGCCGGTCGATCAGCTTCACCGGCGCCGATGTCGCGCGGTCGGCGGGGCCCGCCACGGTGGCCGCGACGACCGCCGAGCTCACGGTCGGGGAGAAGGGTTCCATCGGCAGGTCGACGGGTGTGCCGTCGAGCCAACGGTCGACGAGCACGGCCGCGGCGCCCTGGCGGGCGACCCGCTCACCCGGTGCCGGCTCGTCTCCGACCGGCGTGGCGCCGTCGTAGTGGACGCCACCCTCGACCGCGGCCTTCTCGAGCGACCGGCGGTTGGCGTCGAGGGCCTTGTTCATGGTGCCGGGGTCGATCGTCACGACGGGCTCGACGTCGAGGTGACGGCCGAAGAGCGCCAGGAAGCGGGTCACCGGGTTCCGCGGCTGTTCGAGGAGGCGTGCGCGGGTCGCGTCCGCGTCGAAGGTGAGCCCCAGCTCGGCAGGGGCGACCTCGGCCGAGCCTTCGGGAGTCCGCAGGACGACCGGCTGCCTGGAACGTGTCGTGAGTTCTTCGATGACGGAGTCGAGTTCGACGGTGTCGCGGTTGCTCGCCGGGATCCCGCCGATGACGGCCCCACGGGCGGAGTGATCGCGGGAGGCCACGAAGTCGACGGAGAGGGCGAGCGTCAGGATGACGACGACGACGATCGCAGCGCGTACCGCGTGGCGTGCTCGCCCGGCGCTCGTGGTCACAACTCCATCCATCACGGCTGACTACCTGGGCCAGTCGGGGTGGTGGCCGCAGAACTCATACCCCAGAAATGTAGGTGCTCCGGCTGAGCTGTCGGGTCGGGGGTCTGACAGCTCTGCCGGAGCTGTCTTCATGTTTACGCTACTTTTCGGCCGTTGACACGTCCGGGGCCACGTTTGGTCCAAACATGTGACGAAGGACCCCATTTCAGGGACGAAAACGAGACGGATCGAGCGATTCGTCGCCCGATCCGTCTCCTTACCGCTCCCTGAGTAGCCCCGGAGCCCGCGGAGGGGCGTTTCGAAGGGACGCAGCCGTCGCCGAGTCCCTTCGATACGCTCGCAAGCTCGCTACTCAGGGAGCAGGGCGTGCCGGACGACGGGTCAGCCCTCGATGATCGCGGTGACGCCCTGACCGCCGGCGGCGCAGATCGAGATCAGCGCACGACCGCCGCCGTTCTCCTTGATCTGCTTCGCCGCCTGCGCGACGATGCGGCCGCCGGTCGCAGCGAACGGGTGACCCGCGGCGAGCGACGAGCCGTTGACGTTGAGCTTGGACCGGTCGATGGACCCGAGCGCCGAGTCGAGGCCCAGACGCTCCTTGCAGTACTCCTCGGACTCCCACGCCTGCAGCGTCGCGAGCACCACCGACGCGAACGCCTCGTGGATCTCGTAGAAGTCGAAGTCCTGCAGGGTGAGACCGTTGCGGGCCAGCAGACGCGGCACGGCGTAGGTCGGAGCCATGAGCAGGCCGTCGGGTCCGTTCACGTAGTCGACGGCCGCGGTCTCGCTGTCCACGAAGTACGCGAGCACCGGCAGACCGCGCTCGGCAGCCCACTCGTCGCTGCCGAGCAGCACGGTCGACGCACCGTCGGTGAGCGGGGTCGAGTTGCCGGCGGTCATCGTCGCGTCGCCGAGGGAGACGCCGAAGACGGGCTTGAGCTTGGCGAGCTTCTCGGCGGTCGAGTCCCCGCGGAGGTTCTGGTCGCGGGTCAGGCCCATGAACGGGGTGATCAGGTCGTCGAAGAAACCGTCGTCGTAGGCAGCGGCCATGTTCTGGTGGCTGCGTGCGGCGAGCTCGTCCTGGTCGGCGCGCTTGATGCCGAATTCCTTGGCGGTGATGGCCGCGTGCTCGCCCATCGACATCCCGGTGCGCGGCTCGCCGTTCTGCGGGATCTCGATCCCGAGCTTGGTGAGCAACTTCGCCGCGCCGAGGATCTGGTCTTTGGTCGACCGGGCGCGGTTGACCTCGAGCAGCTGGCGACGCAATCCCTCGCCCACGGCGATCGGGGCGTCCGAGGTGGTGTCGACGCCGCCGCCGATCGCGGCGTCGTAGCGGCCGCGGGCGATGCCGTCGGCGACGGTCGTGATGGCCTGCAGACCGGTGCCGCACGCCTGCTGGATGTCGAAGGCGGGCGTGTAGGGCGACAGCGCCGAACCCAGCACCGATTCGCGGATGAGATTGAAATCACGGGCGTGCTTGAGCACGGCGCCGCCGGCGACCATGCCGAGCTGCTCACCCTGCAGGTTGAAGCGGCTCACCAGGCCGTCGAGCGCGGCGGTGAACATCTCCTGGTTGCTGACCTTGGCATATGCCTTGTCCTGGCGCGCAAACGGAATGCGGTTGCCGCCGAGGATCGCCACCGGGCGCTCGGTGCGGGTCTCGGGCTTCTTCGGGGTGGTGCTGTTGTCTGCCACGTCGATCTCCAGGGTCGTGTGCGGTATCTATAGCGTATTCTTACTCAAGAGTAAGTTCGTTGTCGAACGACAGTCAGAGGAGATCCAACATGGCCGCCAACGGAACAACTGGCCTGTACTCGAGCTTCGTCCATTCCGGCCCGGGCGCTTTCATCGCCAAGCAGGCCGGCCTTCCCGTCCCGCCGCCTCTGCGGCGGTACAAGCCGTCGGAGCCGCCGCTGCCGGGTCCGGTGCTGCTCGGAGGCTCGGGACGCCTCGTCGAACCGCTCCGGGAGATGCTCTCGGGCGACGACTATGACCTCATCCAGAACGCCCTGACCGGCCGCAGCGCCGACAAGTACGGCGGCCTGGTCTTCGACGCCACCGGCATCACCTCCCCGGCCGAGCTGCGTCAGCTGTTCGAGTTCTTCCAGCCGGCCATGCGGTCGACCGCGCCGTGCGCGCGCTTCCTGGTCATCGGCACCACGCCGGAGCTGGTGACCGACCCGTCCGAGCGCGTCGCACAGCGTGCTCTCGAGGGCTTCACCCGCTCGCTCGGCAAGGAGCTGCTCAAGGGCTCCACCGTCCAGCTCGTGTACGTCTCGCCCGACGCCAAGACCGGTCTGAGCGGCCTGGAATCGACCGTACGCTTCGTGCTGTCGGCCAAGTCCGCTTTCGTCGACGCACAGGTGATCCGTGTCGGATCGGCCGACGCGACCGCCCCGAAGGACTGGGACCGTCCGCTCGAGGGCAAGGTCGCCGTGGTGACCGGCGCCGCCCGCGGCATCGGTGCCACCATCGCCGAGGTTCTCGCGCGCGACGGGGCCCACGTCATCGCCGCCGACGTCCCGCAGGCCGGTGACGCGCTGTCGGAGACCGCCAACAAGGTCGGCGGCACCGCCTTCCCGCTGGATGTGACCGCCCCCGACGCCGGCGACAAGCTCGCCGAGCACGCCCTCGAGCGTCACGGCGGCATCGACATCATCGTCAACAACGCCGGCATCACCCGCGACAAGCTGCTCGCCAACATGGACGATGCCCGCTGGGACGCCGTCATCGCGGTGAACCTCATCGCCCCGCAGAGTCTCGTCGAGAAGCTGCTGGAGAAGGGCGCACTCCGTGAGGGCGGCGCGGTCATCGACGTCTCGTCGATCGCCGGCATCGCCGGTAACCGCGGCCAGACCAACTACGGCGCATCGAAGGCCGGAGTCATCGGCCTGGTCGACGCCTACGCGCCGATCCTGGGCGAGAAGGGCATCACCATCAACGCCGTCGCCCCCGGCTTCATCGAGACCAAGATGACCGCGGCGATCCCGCTGGCCACCCGCGAGGCCGGCCGCCTGATGAGCTCGCTGCAGCAGGGTGGCCAGACCGTCGACGTCGCCGAGACCGTCGCCTACTTCGCCAACCCGGCGAGCTCCGCCATCACCGGCAACGTGGTCCGCGTCTGCGGCCAGGGATTCCTGGGTGCGTGATGGGTAAGACGATCACTCTTCCCGGCGCCCCCGGCACCGGCGAACTCTACGGGAAAGCGGTCACCGGGATGCTGCCGGGCGTGGGCAAGCCCGCCCGCGTCCCGGCCGACGCACCCCTCCCCGACACGCACTACCGGCTCGAGGACGTGCGTGTCGATCCCGCTGCGCTGCAGGCGTATTGCCACGCGACCGGCCAGCGCTTCGGCGCCGCCCTGCCGGTGACGTACCCGTTCGTGCTGCAGTTCCCGGTGGTCATGAAGCTGCTGACGTCGGACGAGTTCCCGTTCGGCGCAATCGGTTCGGTTCACATGTCGAACAAGATCGAGCGGAAGCGTCCGATCGAGGTCGGTGAGCCGCTGTCGATCGAGACGCACGCGGAGAACCTGCGGGAGCATCGCAAGGGCATCCTCGTCGACGTCATCAGCGAGATCAGCGTCGGCACCGAACTGGTGACCACGCAGACGGCGACCTTCCTCAAGCAGCAGCGGACCAGCCTGTCCGACGAGCCGCGCGGTCCCGAACCGAAGTCGAAGACCCCGCCGCCGCCGGATTCGGTTCTGTCCGTGGACCTGGGCCGCATCCGCGAGTACGCCGCCGCGTCGGGCGACCGCAACCCGATCCACATGGCGAACCTGACCGCCAAGGCCTTCGGGTTCCCCAAGGCGATCGCCCACGGGATGTGGAGTGCCGCAGCGGCAATCGCGAATGTCGAGGCGCAGCTGCCCGGCGCGGTCACCTACGACGTGAAGTTCGGCAAGCCGATCCTGCTGCCCGCCAAGGTCAACCTCTACACCCGCCGCATCGACGGTGAGGGCAACTTCGACATCGCGATCCGCGACCGTCGCAAGGGATTCCCGCACCTCACCGCGACGACGCGGAAGGGCTGATTTTCGCAGACCCCCTCGCCCCCTGAGGTGCGAGCGAAGCGAGCCACGAAGGGCCTGGTGAGTGCTCTCGCCAGGCCCTTCGTGGTTCGTCGCTATCGCTCCTCACACCTCAGGGAGCAAGGGGGCGCGCTCAGATGTCGGTACCGACACCCTTCAGGCCGCGCCAGGCGATGCCGACGAGCATGTTGGTGGCCTTCTCGAGGTCGACGTCGCCCTCGGTGATGCGGTCGGCGACGGCCTCACAGGCGCCGACGATGGCGACGGCGGTGAGTTCGAAGTCGATGTCGCCGGCGGTCTCGACGGTGGTGCCCGCCTTGATGAGCTGCGCAACCATCTCCGTCACACGCTGGCGGCTGTCGGAGACGATCCCGGCGAAGCTCGCGGTCCCGATCGCGACGCGGTACAGCACGCGCCAGGACTCGCGGTTCTCGTGGACGAAGCGCAGGAACTCGCGGATGACGGTGACGGCCTGCTCGCGCTGGGTGAGGGACGGGTCGAAGCCGACGCTCATCGCGTCGATGAAGAGTCCGGACTCGCGGGCGATGCAGGCGCTGAACAGCTCTTCCTTGGAGCCGTAGTACAGGTACAGCATCGGCTTGGAGATCTGCGCCTCGGACGCGATGGCGTCCATCGAGGTCTCACGGAAACCGTTCTGCGCGAACACCTTCACGGCGGCGTCGAGCATCTGCTGCTCACGCACTGCACGTGGCAGGCGCTTGGTTCCGCCCGACATGGCCGCCTCCGATCCTCACTGTCGTGTCCGAACGACGATACCCAATCAACTTACCAATCGGTAAGTTCAACGAGCGCTCGGGTTGCTCCGGACAGATTGCTCAGCAGGTGATGACGCCCTTGGACCGGAGGATGCGGGTCACCTTCGCATCGAGACGAGCAGGTGCGAGGCGTCCGCGCTTCACCGCGGTCTCGAGGTTGTCCAGGACCGACGGGACGCGGTCGGTGGACAGCCACAGGGCGACGTCGCCGCCGGCGAGGATGAACTTCTCGACCGCCTGCTCGATCGGGTAGCGCTGGCTGATCGCCGCCATGCCCGACAGGTCGTCGGAGTAGATCACGCCGTCGAACCGCGGACCGTTGTAGCCCTCACCTGTCCGCAGCATCTGGATGGCCGGCCGGCTGATGGACGCCGGCAGGCCCTCGGTCAGACCGGGCACGATCAGATGGCCGACCATGGCGCCCGCGGTACCCGGGTCGCGCAGCAGATTGCGGAAGGGCACCAGATCGCTGTTCTGCAGTTCGGCGAGCGACGGCACGTTCACCACGCCGAGGTGCGAGTCGCCCGAGCCGTGGCCATGTCCGGGAAAGTGCTTGTACACCGGCGTGATTCCGGCTTCGGCGAGACCGGCTGCATAGGCGGCCGCGTACTCGGTGACCACGGCCGGGTCGTTGCTGAAGGAACGATCACCGATGACCTCGTTGTCGGATTCGTCGCTGACGTCGGCCACCGGCGCGAAGTCGACGGTGATGCCGAGCTTCTTCATCTGACGGCCGACGCCGGCGGCGATCTCCTTCACCTGCTCGGGCGTCTTCGTCCGGGCCAGTTCACGAGGAGACGCGTTGTCGATGCCGAGTGCCGACAACCGCGACACCCGCCCACCCTCGTGATCGACCGTGACCATCAGTGGGATCGACGAATTCTGCGAGATCCGTGATGCTGCACCGCTCGTCAGGATCGCCTTGTCGGTCCAGCTCCCGACGAAGATGCCGCCGATCTCTTCGTCCTCGACGATCTGCTGCGCGTCGTCGGCACCCGTGACACCCACGACGATCAGCTGAGCCAGCTTCTGCCGCAGCGTGAGCTTCGCGAGTTGCTCTGCGCCACAAGGATTTGCGACGGTGGTCGTCGTCGCGGACACCGACGACGGGGACGCCGACGGCGAGCTGTATGCGGACGGGGTGGGCGGCGCGGATTCGGGCGTCGACGAGTCACAGGCGACGAGACCGAGACCCAGGGCCGCGACCGTCGCAGTCGTCAGCGCATTCCGAATCCAACAAGGTCGTCGAGTTGAGCCCATGGCTCGAGTCTGGCATGTAACCTGAGCAAATGGACGTGGGGTCCATCTCGGCCGGGTCCGCGACCGCCCCCAGCGGTCGCGGTGGCAACCGCGCCAGACAGACGCTGATGATCGCCTACGACGGCTCTCCGAACGCCGATCGTGCGATCCGTTATGCCGGACACTTCCTACGCGCCGAATCCGCTGTCGTCGTGACCGCCTGGCAACCCGGCGGCATGACCCCCGCCCGCATGTCCACCCTCGCCGGCGGCATGCAGCCGTTCATCGACACCCAGCTCGACGCCGGGGTCGATCGCGCACTCGAGGACGAGGCGGCGAAGATCAACGAGCGCGGCGTGGCCCTGGCCCGCGAATGTGGACTGTCTGCGAAGGGCGCGCTCGTCGAGGTCGAGTCGACGGTGTGGGGCGCGCTCGTCGCAGCCGCCGAGGCGCTCGACGTCGATCTGCTCGTCACCGGAACCCGCGGGGCATCGGGCCTCAAGGCGTTGCTGCGGTCCAGCGTCGCCGAACGCGTCCTCAAACACTGCCACCGGCCGGTGTTCATCGTCCCGGCCAAATGCGAGGAACAACCGCAGGTAACGCTCTAGTCGGTCGAGGATCGCTACTTCACACTCAAGAGCGCCGGCCATCTCGCGACTGTCCCGACCGACGATTCCCCGGCGGCGTCGACGCCCGCTCCCGCCGGTGTCGACGAATCCCGTGCCCGAACCGCCGGACATGCCCGGGTGACACCGGGGTGGGACACCGCGCGATGGTAGTTTCTTCGCCATGACCAACAACCGCCTTGTGGCCGGCGCCGTCGCCGGAGTGGCCGGCATCCTGGTGGGACTCGGCGCGGTGTTCCTCGGCGGGTTCCTCGCCTCCGAGAACAGCCCGTCGACGGACCTGAACAACATCAATCCGAACAGCGGATTCGTCCAGGGTTCGGTCGACTACGGATCGCGCGGCGGCGCGGGCGAGACCAACTGACGCCCGCCCCCGATGCTCGGCGTCGGGGCTCTTCTGACGGCAGCAGCAACTGAGTAGTACAACGACCACCGCTCCCACAGGTGTCCTGTCGGCACGTGGGGTCGGTGCCGCTGCCGCGATCGCGCTTCTCGTCTGCCTGCTGCAGTCCCCGGGCCGGATCGCCGCCGACACCAAGCTCGACCTGACGGCGAACCCGCTCGGATTTCTTGCGCGTGCGGCACACCTGTGGACCCCGAATGCCCCGATGGGGCAGGTCCAGAACCAGGCATACGGGTACTTCTTCCCACACGGCGCCTTCTTCGCCCTCGGTGATCTGCTGTCGATCCCGCCGTGGATCGTCCAGCGGTTGTGGTGGGCGCTGCTCCTCACCGTCGGCTTCGTCGGCATCGTGCGTGTCGCGGAGGCACTGCGACTGGGCTCGCCGGCCTCCCGGATCATCGCGGGCGTCGTCTTCGTCCTGAGTCCGCGCGTCCTCACGACCCTCGGCTCGATCTCGTCGGAGACGCTGCCGATGATGCTGGCGCCGTGGGTCCTCCTGCCCGTCATCCGGGCGCTCGATGCCCCCGCCTCCGATGGCCGACCGCTCTGGCGGGAGGCCGCCCGATCCGCAGCCGCCGTCGCCCTGATGGGTGCGGTCAACGCGGTGGCGACCGCCGCCGCCCTCGGCGTCGCGGCCGTGTGGTGGCTGTTGCATAGGCCCCGAGACCACCGCTGGTGGCGATTCGGTGCCTGGACCGCGCTGGGACTGCTCCTGGCGTGCGCGTGGTGGATCGTTCCACTGCTCATCCTGTCCCGCGTCAGCCCACCCTTCCTGGACTACATCGAGTCCGCCCGCGTCACGACGCAGTGGACGTCGCTGACCGAGGTCCTGCGCGGCGCGAGTTCGTGGACGCCGTTCGTCTCCACCGAACGCGTCGCCGGCGCAGTCCTCGTCACCCAGCCGGCCGCGGTGCTGGCCACCGGCACGATCGCTGCTGCAGGTCTCGCCGGCCTGTGCATGCGCCACATGCCGTTCCGCGGTCGCCTCGTGACGATCCTGGGCGTCGGCCTGGTGATCATGTGTGTCGGATTCGACGGGGGTCTCGGGTCGCCGATCGCCGAACAGATCCGCGTGTTCCTCGACGGTTCCGGTGCGCCCCTGCGCAACATCCACAAGTTCGAACCCTTCATCCGCATCCCGCTGGTACTCGGTGTCGCGCACCTGCTGGCCCGGGTCCCGTTGCCCGGCACCGTCTCCGTCCGAGAGACGCTCTCGGCCTTCGCGCACCCCCAGCGATCCCGGCCGGTGGCCGCGGCCATCGTGCTGCTCGTGGCCGTCATCGGCGCGGGGTCGCTCATCTGGACCGGCCAGCTCGCTCCCGCCGGTACCTACACCGCTATCCCCAACCACTGGAAGCAGACCGCGGACTGGTTGGCCGAACACAGCACCAGCCCCGACGGCTCGCCACCCGCGCGGACCCTCGTCGTCCCCGGCGCCCCGTTCGCCGACCAGCTGTGGGGTCTCACGCGCGACGAGCCCCTGCAACCGCTCGCCGACGCCCCGTGGGCCGTGCGCGACGCCATACCGCTGACCCCGCCCGGAGCGATCCGCGCGCTCGACTCCGTGCAACGCGAGATCGCCGCCGGTCGTGGATCACCAGGCCTGGCCGAGACCCTCGCCCAGCAGGGCGTGGGCTTCGTGGTGCTGCGCGCCGATCTCACTCCCGAGACATCCCGGTCGGCGCGACCGCTCCTCGCCCAGCAGGCCCTCGACACCTCTCCCGGGCTGACGCGGGTCGCGCAGTTCGGTCCCCAGGTCGGGCCACCGAGCGTCCGGGGCGTGAAGCGTGACAACGGTTTACGACCCACCATGCCCGCCGTCCAGATCTATGCGGTCGAGGCCAGAGGATTCGACGGCACCGGTCCCCTCCTCGTCGACAAGCAGGGCGTCCCGCGCGTGGCCGGTGGCCCCGAGGCCATCGCCGCGCTCGCCGAAGTGCGTGCACGGCAGGGTCTTCCACCACTGGGGCCGGTCCTGCTCGACGCCGATGCCCGGCGTGCCGGGATCACCGACGGCCCGCTCATCGTCACCGACACCCCGACCGACCGGGAGACCGATTTCGGACGGGTCGACGACCACAGCTCCGCCATCCGATCGGCCAACGACCCGCGGCGCACGCAGAACGCGGCCGCCGACTACCCGGTCGACGACCAGCCGCTCGTCCGCGGGGAATGGTTGCTGGACAACCGGAGTGGCGAGATCGAGGTGACGACGTCGGGCTCGGCTTCGGACGCGGTGCAACCGGGACAGACCTCCCCCGCGAACTCCCCCGCGGCGGCCTTCGACGGCAACCCGCAGACCGCCTGGGTGAGTGGCGGACTCGAAGGGGCCGTCGGCCGATGGATGCGGATCGGGTTCACCACACCCCAGACGGATCTCGCACTGTCGCTGACCACCGCGAAGGCCCTCGGTTCGGACGTGACCAGCGTGCTGATCACCACCGAGGCCGGCAGCACCGTGGCATCGGGACTCCGACCGGGTGAGCCGATGACGGTGACCGCACCGAGCGGCCCGACCCGCTGGATCCAGATCCGCGCCCTGCGCACCGAGAACGGCACCGCCGGAAACCAGTTCGCCCTGGGTGAGGTGGAGGTGTCGAACCTGCGGACCTCCACGCCTCTGCAGATCAGGCATCGCGTCGTGCTGCCCGAAGTCGAGGCGGGCACCACGGTCGATCAGTGGCTGCTGTACTCCGAACTCAACGGCCGGGCCTGGTGCGTCGCCGATCCCGCCCGCGAGAAGACCCGCTGCGCACCGGGACTCGGCCTGTCACCGGAGACGTCGTCGGTGTTCAGCCGTGCCCTGTCGGTCCCCGAGGACACCACGGTCACCCCGTCGGTGGTCCTGCGGCCACGCCCCGGCGACGCACTCGACCGACTGCTAGCCACACCGGGCGGCGTGACGGCCACCGGTCCGCGACCGGTCACCGATCCCCGCGGGGGTCCGGCCGCCGCCGTCGACGGCGACCCCGGCACTGCATGGACCGCGCCGCAGATCCCCGAGAAGGAGAAGTCAAAGGATCGCGAAGACGACGACGAGGGGTCTGCCGACGATGCGACGCCGACGCTGGTCCTCCGCCTACCTGCCGAGCAACTCGTCGAATCGCTGAAACTCGTTGCGCCGGGCGACTACCCGGCCACCCCGACCGAGGTCGCCGTCGATCTCGGCACCGGCGAGCAGATCCGCGAGGTCGGCAAGGACGGCATCCTGCGACTCGACCCTGCGATCACCGACCGCATCGAGATCACCATCCGCGCACAGGGCGACCTGATCGACGTCAACAGTCTCGGCTTCGCCACTCCTGCACCGCCGGGCATCGCCGAGGTCGAGGTCATCCCGGCGCCGCGCGCGCCGGTCGACGGTGACCGGGTCGTCGAGATCGAGTGCAGCGATGGCCTCGGCATCACCGCCGCCGGCCAGGTGGTCGGCATCTCCGCGCGGACCACCACGGCCGCACTGCGTTCGGGGGAACCGGTGGTCGCCCGGGCCTGCGCGCCCGGCGAACTGCGACTGCCCGCCGGACAGCAGGAGGTATCCGTCAACCCCGGTCAGGCGTTCACCGTCGACGCGTTGTCGCTGACGGCCGGGGCACCCGTGGAAGGCGCTGCGACGACCACGCCGGACGTCGTCGAATGGACCGCGGCGAGTCGTGCAGTGCAGGTCGATCCCGGTCCCGAACGCCTACTCGTGGTCCCCGAGTCCACCAACCCGGGCTGGATCGCGCGCATCGACGGACGGGAGCTGTCGCCGGTGGTCGTGAACGGCTGGCAGCAGGGCTGGATCGTGCCCGCCGGGGCGTCGGGGACGGTCGAGCTCACCTACCGGTTCGACTCGCTGTACCGCTGGTCGCTCGTCATCGGGCTCGTGCTGATGGCCCTGCTCCTCGTCGCCGCATGGTGGCCGTCCTCGCGACGAGACACCGTCGACGAACGGCGCACCGTGACCACCGGACGGTTCACCCTGACGGCTGCCGGTCTCGGGATTCTCGGTGCGTCGTGGCTGCTGTCGGGATGGTGGGGTCTGGCTGTCGGAATCGGGGTCGGGGTGGTCGCCGCGGCGATCCCGCCGAAGGCCGGGGTGACAACGACTTTCGCGGCGATGATGCTCGCCACCGTCGGCCTCACCGCCGGCCCGTGGCACGCCTCCGGCGGCTATCACGGCTGGGAGTGGTGGGTTCAGTTGCCTGCGCTGGTCGCCGTGCTGATGACCGGTTGGCTGGTGTTCTGGTCGACGGTCGACGCGGCTGCGGAGGACGACCCTTCGAGGCTCGCGTCGCTCGCACCTCAGGGAGCGCGAGGGCCGGATTCGCTCACACCTCAGGGAGCGCGAGGGCCGGATTCGCTCGCGCCTCAGGGAGCGGCGGGGGCGCGCTTCCGGCGTCGTGTCTCGCGATTACGCAACCAGTTCCGCGCCGGTTCCTCGATGAACGCGTAGGACGCCGCTGCGATCCCGATCGAGAGTCCCAGTGTGATCACCAGGACCAGGAGGGTGTCGCCGTTGAACGGCACGATGCCGAACAGCGGGAAGACGACCGCGAGGACTGCGACGTGCCATATGAAGATGCCGTAGGACCAGCGTCCCAGCGCGAGCATCACGCGTGAGGTGAGGAAGCGGAACGGGCCCGGGTTGCAGACGAGCGGTGCGAGAAGCGCGTAGCCGCACAGTGCACCGAGGACCATCTTGGTGACGAACTCGATGTTGGTGACGTCACCGAGTCCGGTCGGGCCGGCGAGTCGGGTGCACGCCAGCCCGTAGGCGGCAACGAGGACCGCGAGCATCAGCCACCGATTCGCGCTGAGTCGTACGACCAGGTTCATCCACCGCCCGCGTGGCGCGCCTGCGGTGTCGAGCACGCCCGCGACCTCGGCGAGGATCAGACCGGTGACGAACCACGGCAGGTGACCGAACACCCAGTTCTTGGTCTCCACACCATCGGCGACGGGCAGCGAGGTGCCCACCCAGGCCCAACCGAGGCTGACCGCGCCGAGCATCAGGAGCACCGGGATGCGCGCGCCCGCCCGTCGGCCCCGCAATCGCACCAGGGCGAGACCGATGAGCGGGAGCAGCGCGTAGAAGGCGATCTCGACCGACAGGCTCCACATCTGGGTGAGTCCCGCGGTCAACGTCAGGGGCACGAAGACCTGGGTCAGGGTGAGGTTGGCGAGCCAGACGTCGAAGTCAGCACCCTGGGCCTCCGGCAGGAGGAGCAGCACCAGCACGACGACCACCACGTACGCAGGCCATATGCGGACGACGCGGTGCTTGAGATAGCGCGGGATCGACGGATGGCCGGCACCTCGATGGGCGGCGGCGACCCACGGCCGCCACAGCAGGAACCCGGAGAGCCCGAAGAACAGCGCGACGGCGAGGTCGAGGCGGCCGAGCACCGGGCCGAGGACCGCGATCTCGACGGCCCGCGTCTGGAAGGCCACGTGCGTGATCAGCACGCCGATCGCGGCCAGGGCACGCATGCCCTCGAGTTGCGGGTAGAAGCGTCGCGAGGTGACGGCCGGGGCGGCCGCGTCAGAGTGCGACGACGCCCCGGAGCGGGCATCGGGGTCCGAAGCCGCGACGGCGGCGGCGTTCGATGCGGCGACAGAGTCAGTGTTCGATGCGGCGACAGAGTCGCGGGCGGAGTCGGTGCTGGTCATGCTGCTGACAGGGTAGCCCGGTGGCATCCACTACCCTCGCCACCATGTCTTCGGAGCCGTCCCCGGTGCCCTCCCCCGCGGAGGAACAGTCCGCACCTCACCGCTGGTCCACCGCGGACCTGGCCGGACCGACGCTCATCTTCATCGGCAGCTTTCTCATCGCGGTGACCATCGCCCTGCCGACGCTGCTCGTGGGCAACTTCCGCGAGATCCCGCTGAGCACCGACTTCACCACGGTCGCCACCGCCGAGGACGCGACGATCCTCGACCGCTGCTCGCTGGCCACGCCCGCGGCACGGACACTCGACGCCGATCTGGTCCGCCAACAGCGGGTCGTCGCGGTGCAGCCGTCCGACGAACACCGCGTGACGCTGCAGGCCGGCACCTCGGTCCAGGCCGAGACGCTGCGCATCGACGACCGGGCAGTGGAGCCGGAGGATCCGCGGCCGGGCAGCGACGCCGACGCCGATTCGCCGGATGCCTGCAACGACGCCACGATCGACGCGGTCAAGGACCGGGTGACGCTCGACCGGGAGACCGCCGAACCGCAGCTCTCCGCACGCGGGGCGTCGGAGATCCAGTACGACAGCAACGAGGCGCCGGTGCTGGTCCCCGACCGCCGCGGTTTCACCTACCTGATGCCGTTCGACATCAGCCTGACCGACCACGAGTTCTTCGACGTGGTCACCCGGACGACCGTGCCCCTGAAATACGACGGCGACACCGAGGTCGTCGGCAAGGACGTCGCCCGGTTCCGCGCCGAGGTCCCCGAGACCGACCTCGCCCGCGCCGCGTTCGGCAGGCCGGTCGGTACCGACGTCGTCATCACCCGCTCGGCGTCGTGGTTCGGCCTCGACGGCCCGCGTCGCGACCTGACTGCCACTTTGCGACACCGCAGTTCGTGGGACCTCGCCGTCGAACCGCGAACGGGCACGATCGTCGACGCGAAGATCACCGTCGACGAGTTCTACGCCTTCCCCGACGGCACTCCCGGTGTGCCCGCGGACTTCCGGCTGCCGCACCTGCAGGCGACCTTCGCCTACGACGACACCACGCAGTCCCGGATGTCGCGTCTGGCTTCGGATCTCGCGACCCCGATCACCATCTGGGGTCGCATCGTGCCGATCGCGACCGGCGTTCTCGGCGTCGCCGCACTGGTCGTCGGAGCTCTCCTGATCAACCCGGCGTGGTTGCCCGCGAGGTTCCGGCGCTCCGGCGGCGAGATCACCGCCGGAACCGACGGATAGAACTCAGGAAGCAGCCTGGGCCGCGAGACGGCCGAGGGTGTCCTCGAGCTGGGCCTCGGTCACCAGCGGGAACTTCACCTGCTCGAGGAGCTTCTTGTCGGTGACCTTCGACCAGTCGTAGGTGTGGCGGACCAGCGTCTCGTTGGGACCCTGGGACTCCAGCTCCCACAACCACTCCCACCCGGGAGGCTCGGTGCCGGCGGGAGTCGTCTTCCACGCCAGCAGCTTGTCCTTGGCATACCCGGTCACGTGGTTGTCGGTCTTGTACTCGCCGCCCATGTGGTCGCCCTCCATGTTCATCGTGAACACTTCACCGACGTTCTGGATGCGATCGGCGTGGTCGACGCCGCGGATGAACCCCGAGCCGTCGATGGCCTGATGCCTCTCGGGATTGGAGAGGATGTCGAAGACCGCGTCGACGGGCGCCTCGATGACTCGTTGGACAGTGACCTTGGTGACTCCGTTGTCGCTCATCTGTCCACCCTGCCGAAACATCCGGAGCTCGGCAACGTTCCTGCTGAGCCCGATGATCAGCGGGTGAGCGCCCACGTGGCGGTGGCCGCGATCGTCACCGCGACGGCCGCGGTGGCCGCCACCCCGACCATCGAGCCGGCGACGGTAAGGATGACCACCACCTCGGTCGCCACGACGATCCAGGTCACGAAGGCGACCCGGGTGCGGTCGCGGGCGATCGCCGACAGCAGCACCACCTGGAGCACGGCCAGGGCCGCGCCGATGTAGGCGAAGAGCCACAGGAGCGGGACCAGCTCGTCGTAGCCGTCGCCGAAGACGATCGGCACCAGCGGTCCCGCGAGTCCGGCGCCGAGAGTCAGGACCACGCCGACGCCGGCGACCACCGCCACCGCCTGCCGCAGCGAGACACGAGACCGGGCGGGGTCGGCGAGGCGCGGATAGAAGACCACGCCGATGGCCTGCGGCAGCCAGAACGCGACCTTGGTGGCGATCGCACCGAGCGCGTACACGCCGACCGACTCGGCGTCGAGAACCCGCGGCGAGAGCAGGAGATCCACCGACGACGCCACGATCAGCACCAGCTGCACCTGTGATGCGCGAACGACGCTGAGGACCCCGACCGTGCCCGCATCCGAGACACGCTCCCCGACCTTCCCGACGACCGCCCAGACCACCACCGCCGACACCGCGGCACCGATGGTCCCGGCCAGCAGCCCACCCGCCGGACCGGCGCCCAGCACGAAGGCGCCGACGATCGGCATCGAGCGCAGGATCCCGACCGCGGCCAGGACCCACGACAACGTCCGGAACTCGCCGCGCCCCTGCAGGATGCCCTGACCTGCGGCGATCAGCGCCAGCAGCGGGGCCGCACCGAGAGCGGCCAGTGTCGTCATCACGCCCGTACGCATGAGCAACGCAACCAGCGGCGTCGCGACGGCGACCAGGACCACCACGTACAGCGTCGTCTGGATGCCCACCCGGCGGAGTCGCCGCTCGTCGCGCCCCAGGACGACCTCGCGGGCTACGACGTTCTGCAGCGCCAGTCCGGGCACACCCAGCACCAGCATCGCCGACAGCAGGACCGCGAACTCGCCGTACTCGCTGACATCCAGATACCGCGCGCTCGCCGCGAGATGGACCACGTACATGCAGATGTTGGCGACCATCGATCCGACGGCCACCGACCCGACAGCCCCGACGGTCCCCGACGAGGCCTGTTGCCGCCGGGTCGGACGGATCTGCTGCATGGATCAAGTGTGCCGAGTTGGTACCGGCTCACGCGCACAGGGTGCTTTGCACCGGTCGTCGGACATAGGCAACGATGGGTAGGCTGCAGAATTCACCGACGAGAGATACCGATGTACGACGAGAACACGACCTACGACGCCGAATCGACCGATGTCGGTTCGCGTATCGATCCGGTGCTGGCCCGCAGCTGGCTCCTGGTCAACGGCGCCCACTACGCGAAGTTCGAGCCGGCGGCTCGCTCGCGCGCCGACATCGTCGTGCTCGACATCGAAGACGCGGTGGCTCCCAAGGACAAGGTCGAGGCGCGGAACAACGTCGTGCGCTGGATCGGCCCCAAGGACGGTTCCGGTCCCGGCGCCGGTGAATGGGTCCGCATCAACGGCTTCGGCACCCCGTGGTGGGCCGATGATCTGGAAGCACTCGCGCAGACCGCGATCGGCGGCGTCATGCTGGCGATGGTCGAGTCCGTCGACCACGTGACCGAGACCGCCAAGCGCCTACCGGGTCTCCCGATCGTCGCCCTCGTCGAGACCGCCCGCGGACTCGAGCGGATCAGCGAGATCGCCTCCGCCAAGGGCACCTTCCGCCTCGCCTTCGGTATCGGCGACTTCCGCCGGGACACCGGCTTCGGCGACAACCCGCAGACCCTCGCCTACGCCCGGTCGCGATTCACCATCGCCGCCAAGGCAGCTCACCTCCCCAGCGCCATCGACGGCCCGACCGTGGGTTCGAGCGCCCTCAAACTGAGCGAGGCCACCGCGGTGAGTGCGGAGTTCGGCATGACCGGCAAGATCTGCCTGACCCCCGCGCAGTGCGCCCCGGTCAACGAGGGCCTGTCGCCGTCCCAGGACGAGATCACCTGGGCGCGGGAGTTCTTCGCCGAGTTCGAGCGGGACGGCGGGGAGATCCGCAACGGTTCGGACCTTCCCCGCATCGCACGCGCCACCAAGATCCTCGACCTCGCGCGCGCCTACGGCATCACCGAGTCGGAGTTCGACGACGACCCGGTGCACGCACCCGCGCCGTCGGACACCCACCACTTCTGAGCCGCACGGGTCGCGGTGTTCTCCGGACGGTTGCTCCCGACGCTCTACCTGGCGAGTGTGGTTGCGTCCGTGACGATCCTGGCACCACTGCTTCCCGGACTGATCGGCGTCGGACCCGGTTACCTGTTGTACCGGGACGCGGTGTCGACGCCGCGCACCCACGTCACCGACACCACGCTGGGCATCGGTGACCTGCCCCCGCGCGCGGTGCCGCAGGACTGGTTCGTCGCGATGGCGTCGACGGCGGTCGACGGCGGCACGGTGGTCACCGCGATTCTGCTGGCCGCCTTGATTTTCGCCGGGGTCGGGTTCGGCCGATTGGCGTTCCGGCTCGTCCCCGGTGCCGGACGTGCAGGTGCGGTCGCCGCAGCTCTTGCGGCGATCTGGAACCCCTACGTCGCCGAACGGCTCCTGCAGGGGCACTGGAGTCTGCTGGTCGGATACGCCACCCTGGGCTGGATTCTCGTTGCGGCGTCGGAACTTCGGGACCGACGCGACACGGCGCGGTTCCTCCGGCTCGGCGGACTGCTGGCGGCCGCTGGACTGACGCCAACAGGTTCGGTACTCGCCGGGGTCGTGCTGGCCGCGGGGCTCAGCTGCCGTCCGGTCGGACTGCACCCTTCGTTCGTGGCCGCCGGCCTGTGGGTTCTGAGCGCGCTGCCGTGGGTCGTGACGGCCATGATCAGCGATGCCACCACCACTTCCGCCCGCGTCGGTGTCGAAGCCTTCGGCCTCCGGTCGGAGCCGGGACTCGGTCCGGTGGGAACCGTGCTGTCCCTGGGCGGGATCTGGAACGCCGATGCCGTGCCCGCCAGTCGCACCATCTGGTGGGCGGCGATCGCGACGCTGTGCCTGTTCCTCGTGATCGCGGCCGGTGTCATCTACCTCGCGCGGCGTCGGACATCACTCGATCCGCTGGTCCGCGGTATCGGCGCGCTGACCGTCGCCGTCGTACTCGTGCTGATCTTCAGCTCCTTCGGCCCGGGAGAGTGGTTGTTGGAGTTCGGGGTCGAGCACGTTCCCGGTGCCGGCCTGCTCCGCGACACCCAGAAGTTCTCCGCGCTGCTCGTCCCCGGGGTCGCGCTGGCCGTGGCCGGTGCGGTCGCGGCGGCCTGTAGGCGGGTGCCGGCGGGCTTCGCGTTCGTCGGGGTCGTGTTGCTCGCCGTGGCGCCGCTGCCCGATCTCGCCTGGGGTGCGGGCGGTTCGGTGCGGCCGGTGGCCTACCCCGACGACTGGGCCGCGGTGGCAGAGATCGTGCCCGGCGACCAGGGATCGGTCGCGCTGTGGCCCGCGGACACCGTGCGGCACTACCGTTTCGCGGGCGGCGTCTCACTCGATCCCGCGGCGCGGATGCTGCGGGCCCCGGTGATCGAGTCGGGTGCACTGACCGTCGACGGCGAGGTCGTCGATCCACCGAACGAGCACGCTGCGGCTGTGGCGTCGGCGCTCGAGGCCGGCGGCTCCCCCGACGATCTCGCGGCGCTCGGCGTGGGTTGGGTTCTCGTCGAGAACGATTCCCCGCCCACCCGGCTCGCAGCGGACGCGCGGCTCGTCCACAACGGAGACGATCTACGGCTGTACCGGGTCGACGCCCCGGCCGATCGTGGAGCGGGAGCCGCCGATCGGGCTCTGGCGATCGCCGCACATCTTCTGTGGGCGACGATGCTGCTCGCCGGCGTCGCGGGGGCGGTCGTCGTCAGCGCGCGAGAACGGCGTCGAACGTCTCGATGAACCCGTCGCAGGTGGCGGCCCAGGAGTAGCGGCCCGCGCGGACCCGGGCGTTGTCCCCGAGGCGCAGGGCCTCGTCCGGGTTGTCGATGAGTTTCCTTGTGGCGCTGACCAGTTCGTCGACCCCGTCGACGAGGAGACCGGTGGTGCCGTCGTCGATAGAGTCGGTGAGACCGACCGAGCTGCGGTAGCCGATGGTCGGGACCCCGTGCTGCGCGGCTTCGACGACTGCCAGACCCCACCCCTCTTTGCGGGAGGGCATGAGGTGGACCCGGGCCCGCGAGAGCACCTCGTGCTTGCGCTCCTCGCTGACATGGCCGTGGAAGGTGACCGCGTCGGCGACCTCGAGTTCGGCTGCGGCCGAGCGCAGTTCGTCGGACCACCAACCACCGCCGATGACATCGAGCTCGACGTCGATCCCGGAACGTCGCAATTGCGCCAGGACCGTCAACGCGTCCTCGACCTGCTTGTGCGGCACCAGGCGCGACAGGACGCACAAACGCACCGCCTCGGTACCGGTGTCGGAGGACTGCGCGGCGAGAACCGCCTTTGCGGGTACGGGGTCGATGCCGTTGCGCACGACGGAGATCCGATCTGCATCGACGCCGAGCGCCACGAGTTCGGTCTTCGACGGCGTGGACACCGTGACGTAGCGGTTCCGGCGATGAATCCTCGGCGAGAGCCGCGACTCGATGAACCAGCCGACGTGCCCGAGCAACCGACCGGCGACCGGCCACTGCTCGCGGTGACAGTGATGGACCAGCACCACCGTCGGCGCCGAGGCGACGGCGGTCGCGAAGAACGGCACCCCGTTCTGGGTGTCGACGACGACCTCCGGACGGCAGTCCCGGAGCGGCCCGAAGCCGAGGCGACCGGCCAGGATCGTCGCCAGCATGCGCGGGTACACGCTGATCCGCCCGCCGGCGCGCACGAACCGCATGCCGTCGCGGTACTCCTCGTCGGCCGCGCCCGGATAGGCGGAGGTCAGGAAGGTCACGCGTGCGCCGCGTCGGGCCAGTTCGGCGCCGACGCGTTCCAGATAGGTCTCACTGCCACCACCCTGAGGGTGGCGGGTATCCCGCCAGCACAGCAGCAGGACGTCGGAAGGTACGCGCATCGCACGACAGCCTACCGCCGAGTAGCTGATGATCTGCCGAGACTCCGGTCGATTAGAGTTTCCCGACGATGACGACCACGACTTCCGGCCGCGACCGTATGGCCCGGCTGGCCACTCTGCGGCGTGCGGCCGGGCTGCTGAACGACTTCCGCTACGAGCAGTCCGATCCCGCCCGGTTCTACGGGGCCCTGGCGACCGACACCGCCGAGATGGTGCAGGCGTTCGTCCCCGACCTCGACGGCGGCGTCATCCTCGACGTCGGCGGTGGTCCCGGCTACTTCGCCGATGCCTTCCGCGCGCGGGGTGCGCACTACATGTCGGTCGAACCGGACCCGACGGAGATGCATGCGGGCGGTCTCGAACACCGCGGGTCGGTTCGCGGGTCGGGCCAGAACCTGCCCTTCGCCGACGACTGCATCGACGTGACGTTGTCGTCGAACGTCGTCGAACACACGTCGACGCCGTGGGAGATGGCCGACGACATGCTGCGCGTGACCCGCCCGGGCGGCGTCGTCATCATCAGCTACACGCTGTGGTGGGGTCCGTTCGGCGGCCACGAGATGGGTCTCACCCACTACCTCGGCGGACACCGCGCGGCGCGTCTCTATACGCGCCGCCATGGCCATCCGCCCAAGAACCTCTTCGGGACGTCGCTGTTCGCCGTCCACGCGACCGACGGCCTGCGCTGGGCGGAGTCGGTGACCGATCGGGCCGAACTCCTGGCCGCGTTCCCCCGCTACATCCCGCGCTGGATGTGGTGGGTCATGCGCGTCCCCGGCCTCCGCGACGTGCTGGGCACCAACCTCGTGCTGGTGCTGCGCAAGCGGTAGCCCCTGGTTTCGATACGGCTCGTCGCAAGCTCCTCGCCTACTCAACCAGCAGACCCACCCTTTTTGGGCAAACCCAGCACCCGCTCGGGTGGTGGATCTGCCAAAAAAGGGTGGGTTTGTGCGAGGTCCTACTCCGCAGACAGATCCGCGGTGCAGTTCAGCGTGCCGCCGTTGCTCGTCGCGGTCGCGAGCTGCTCCCCGTCGACGAGGATGCTGCAGGTGACCGGGCCGCGCACGACGATGGCCGACAGGGTCGCCTTGTTGCCCTTCACATTCACGCGCTGCGACCAGGGCGAACCGGTGGCCGCGATGACGGTCGGCGGACCGCCGCCCTTGCTGAAGCTGAGAGCGACGACGTCACCGTTGCCGGTGAGCTGGTAGATCACCGTCGCCGGACCCGGCTTCTTGGTCGGAGTCGACGTCGTCTCCTCGGTCGTGGTCGTGGTGGTCGGGGACGAACTGGTCGTCGTCTCCTTGCTGGTGGTCGTCGTCGAGGACGAGGCCGCTGCCGCGGACGAGCCGTCGTCACCGCCGGACCTCGAGACCAGCGCGACGACCAGGCCGAGGATCACCAGAGCGGCCAGTGCCACCAGCGCGAGACCGATGGTGCGTCCCTTCGACGATCCGCCGCGCGGCGGCTCGCCACCCTGGGGTGCGTCGTACGGCGATGCCGCGTACGGCGAGCCACCGGTGTACTGGGGGTCGGCGTACTGGGGCTGACCGTATTGGGGCTGACCGTACTGGGGCTCGCCGTACTGAGACTCTCCGTATTGGGGCCCGGGGTGCGGCTCGGTGTACGGACCGGGATACGGCTCACCGGCGTGCGGCTGGGTGTAGGCCTGCGACGGCGGCGCCGAGGGGTCGAAGTCGGGATCGAACTGTCGGGTCTCCGGCGGATCGTTCCGCGGGTCGTTCGGATCGCCCTGGGGTGGTCGCGTCATGCGGACGATTCTGTCATCCGGTTCCTGATATCGGTCTGTGAGCACGCGGCCCGGGCAGAACCCGGGCCGCGCGAACACAGATCAGGAGCGGGGCGTCAGAGGTCGGCGATCGCCTCGAGGGGCCCGGTCCGGGCGGCACGGACCGCCGGCCACAACGCGGCCAGCACACCGACCACCGCCGAGGCGACCAGCGTGATCGCGATCAGCGACCACGGGATCACCGGCGCGCCCAGCCCCCACGCTGCGAGCGTGCGCACGAGGGCCACACCGATCAGCGTTCCGAGGATCACGCCGACCACGGCACCGAAGATCGAGATCAGCACCGATTCCAGGTAGATCGAACGACGTACCTGGCCCCGGACCATGCCGATCGCACGCAGCATGCCGATCTCACGCTTACGTTCCACCACCGACAACGCCAGGGTGTTGATGATGCCGAGCACCGCGATCAGCAACGCCAGACCGAGCATCGCGTAGAGCGTGCCCAGCATCTGGTCGATCTGCGCGGAGATCTGGCCCTTGAACTGGTCGCGGTCCTTGACCTGGACGGTCAGGAACCCGGCAGTCGCGTCCTCGAGCCCGGACCGCAGGGTCTCCAGGTCGGCGCCGGCCTCGGCCTTCACGAAGACCGTGACGTCGAAACGCGCCGGGGGTGGGACCAGTCGGTCGTAGACCGCCGGGCCGACGACCCACGGCTGGAGGGCCTCGTTGTCGGCGTAGATGCCGGCGATCGGGACCTGGACCTGCTCACCGGTGGGTGAGGTGAAGTTGAGGACCTGACCGCGCTCCCAACCCTTCGTCATGGCGGTGCGGTGGCTGATCAGCATCCCGTCGGCCGGCAGCGTCGACGACGCGCCGTCCTCCATGTCCATGACCGTGACGTCGTTCAGCGGTCCACCGAGCGCAGAGAACCCCTGCACCGGTTGGTCGTCGACCTTCGCCTGCACGACGCCGAACGAGACCACCTCGCCGACGCCCGGCACCTTCTCCACCGAGGGACCCACCGTGGGCGGCAACGGCCCCTGGTTGGTGCCCGCGAGGATGTAGTCGGCGGTGATGCCGGAGTCGACGGCATCGTCGACCGTGCCCTTGAACGACTGGCCGAGCGTGCCGATGATCGCCACCAGCATGAGTCCCAGCGTCAGGGCGAAGGCCGTGGCGGCCGAACGTCGGGGATTTCGAACAGCATTCGTGCGTGCGAGTCGTCCGATCGTACCGAACGGCGCACCGATCGCGCGGCCGAGCACCCCCACGAACGGACGTGAGACAGCCGGTCCGACCAGCACCGCGGCCAACACCGCGCCGCCCGCGCCCGCACCGACCGTCAGTGCCGGTCCGGTGCCCTCGCCCATCGCGCCGACCACGATCGCCACGATCGAGGCCACGCCGAGAACCGCGCCGATGATGGTGCGGTTGCGCAACGACGCCGAGCCCTCTGCTGCCGACGCCCGCATCGCCTCGACCGGCGGCACCCGTGCCGCACGGGCGGCGGGCACCCAGGCGCTGATCATCGTCACGACGACGCCGACCAGGATGCCCGCGAGCACCGCGCCCACCCCGACCGTCAACTCGCCCTCGGGAAGACCCGACGTCGCACTGATGACGGCCTTGAGCACGGCAGCGAGGCCGATGCCGATGCCCAGACCCAGCGCACCGCCGAGCACGCCGACGACGAACGCCTCGAACAGAACCGATCGCGACACCTGGCGCTGGCTCGCCCCGACCGCCCGCAGCAGCGCGAACTCGCGGTTACGCTGCGCGACGATCATCGAGAAGGTGTTGTAGATGATGAACGTGCCGACGACCAGACCGATCGCGGCAAAGGCCAGCAGGATGTACTGGAAGATCTGCAGGAACTCGTTGACCTGTTCCTTCTGGTCCTCGCGCACCTGATCGCCGGTCCGAACCTTGTACAGATCGGCGTCGGCGCCGAGGAAGGTACGGACCCGCTCCTGCAGCTGCTCCGGAGACACCCCGGCGACGGCCGACATGTCGACGAGCCCGACGTGCTGACCGTCGGTGAACAGGCGTGACGCGGTCGCCGCGTCGAACTGTGCGTTGACGTAGCCACCGGTCGAGGAGGGCAGGTCGATCAAGCCGACGACGGTGACCTCGAGTGGTTCGGAGTTGCCCTGGCCCACGACGACCTTGGTCTTCGATCCGACCTTGAGGCCGGCCTCGTCTGCGGCCGAGGTGTTCAACGCGATCTCACCCGCGCTGGCCGGACCGCGACCACCCGGCTGGATCCGGGACTCGTCGGGATCGAGCGCCTCGTTCTCCGGGATGTAGGTGGTGCCGACGCTCGGGGCGCCCCCGGTCTGGATGGCCTTGCCGTCCGCGTCGGCAACGGTGATCAACCCGTTGTTGTTGACGACGAGCTTGTCGATGCCGAGTTCGGCGCGCTGCGCACGCAACTGGTCGACCACCGACAGCGGAACGCCCGGTGACTGCCGGTCAGCGGGCGTCACCTCGACGGCCACGCCCTGCGCGGCACTGTCGAAGATGTCGGTGAAGGCCTTCGAGATGGTGCTGGTGAACACGATCGAACCGACGACGAAGGAGGTGCCGAGGACGATCGAGAAGAGGGTCAGGAACAGACGTAGCTTGTGCGCCCGCAGGTTTCGCAGCGAAACCCGGCGCATCACCGATGATGACGCCACGGCTCAGAGCGCTTTGGAGGTCTCGGCCGCAGCCGACTCGGAGGGGGCGTCGGTGTGATGGACCCCGTCGAGGTTCTTCATCACCTCGAAGACGTCGTCGGCGCTCGGGCGGGCGAGCTCCTGCACGATCTGGCCGTCGGCGAGGAACACCACACGGTCGGCGTACGACGCCGCACGCGGATCGTGGGTCACGATGACGACGGTCTGGCCGAACTCGTCGGTGGCGGCACGCAGGATCGAGAGGACCTCACCGGAGGACCGCGAGTCGAGGTTGCCGGTGGGTTCGTCGCCGAAGATGATGGCGGGCTTGCCGATCAGCGCGCGGGCACACGCCACGCGCTGCTGCTGACCGCCGGAGAGTTCGCTGGGCAGGTGCCCGAGGCGATCGGTGATGCCGAGTCGCTCGGTGACGGCGTCGAACCACTCGGTGTCGACGGTGCGGCCGGCGATGTCGACCGGGAGGGTGATGTTCTCCTTCGCGGTGAGCGTCGGCACCAGGTTGAACGCCTGAAAGACGAACCCGATGCGGTCGCGGCGGAGCATCGTCATCGCCTTGTCGGACAACGCGGTGAGATCGGTGTCGCCGATGTGGACACGACCCTCGCTCGCGACGTCCAGGCCGGCGAGGCAGTGCATCAGCGTCGACTTGCCCGACCCCGACGGACCCATGATGGCGGTGAACTCGCCCTCGCGGAACTGGATCGAAACGCTCTTCAGTGCCTCGACGGCGGTGTCGCCCGTGCCGTACCGCTTGGACAGGTTCTCCGCACCCGCAGCCACTCCGTGTTTCGGCGCTCCGGCATCGCGGGCGGCCGCATCAGTCGTCGTCATGCCCTCAACGGTGCCAAATCCGACGCCGAATGGCTATCAGGTAACCCCCTGACACCACCCTGAGGCGGGAATTGTCACACCCTCCCATCCGCTCCCCGAGTGGCCCCGAGCCCGCGGAGGGGGTCTACTTCGGCAGCTGGACCTCGAACGAGTGGACGCGGGTGGGCGCCCCGGCGTTCTGGGAGACGACGAGCAGGGTCCGGCTGCGTGCCTTGGCGAACGGGGTGTCGGGATGCCAGTTGCCCCAGGCGAGGCCCGACATATCGCCGGTGACGAGGCGCGGCGTGCCGGTCGTGGAGAAGATGCGACGCTTCGGCATCACCTTCTCCTTGCCGGAGAGCTTCTTCGTACCGGCCACCGACGTCGCGCCGCGGGTGGTCGTCCAGAAGATGTTGGTCAGCTTGCCCGCACCACGCTCGAGGACCAAGAAGTCGGTGGAATTGATCGCCAGCACGTCGGCCGCGACCTTGTTGGCGTCGGTGCGGTAGACGAACTCGCGGTTGGGCTTGCCGAAGGTGAGCAGACGCGCCGAGGTGCGGCCGTCCTGCTTGAGTCCGCCCGCGGTCAGCACCGAGACCTGCCCCTGCGGACCGACCGCGACGCCGGTGAGCCCGCGCTGCCCGGCGACGCCCGACTTGGACGAGGGACGCCACGCGGCCGGCAGCGGGAGGTCGCGGGTGAACTGGCCCAGCGGGCCGATCTGTCGGACGAACTGGTTGTTGCCGCCGCTGACGACGGTGTAGCCGCCGTTGGTCTTGCGGATGCCCTCGAACTGCGCGCCGCCGGGCAGCAGCGGCACAAACCACGGTCCGAGAACGGTACCGCCGCCGTTGAGTGTCGGCCGACCCACGAATGATGCGGTCTCCGAGGAGTATCCGATCCGAGCGGTGAAGAACCGTGCGGGGAGCACGTCCTCGGCGATCAGGGCGTACTGACCGTTACCGGTCCGGTCCAGGCCGGTGATCCGGTTGAACGTCGGGACGAAGTCGCCGAGCGTCGTCGTGTCGGTGTAGTACGCGCTGACGCCGGCGCCGGAAGCCGGTGCGGCCGTGGCTGGTTGAACTGCGAGCGGAGAGGACAACCCGAGTACACATGCACCGGCGATCGTGGCCCCCCACAAACGTAGCTTCATGAGGGGCACGATACCTCAACCGTCACATCAGTCTCAGGCCGAACTACCGGACCGATCGCCGATCAGGCCAGACGCTGCTTGAGACCTTCGAGCTCGTCGCGCAGCGAGGTCGGCAGCTTCGGGCCGATGAACTCGAAGAGCTCCTCGATCGACGGGATCTCCTCGCGCCACTCGTCGGCCTTGAACGCCAGCGCCTCGGCGACGTCCTCGGCGGGCACGTCGAGACCGGACACGTCGATGTCCTCCGGCTTGGCGACGATGCCGATCGGCGTCTCGATGCCCTCGGCCTCACCCTCGATGCGGCCGATGATCCACTTCAGCACGCGGCTGTTCTCGCCGAATCCGGGCCACAGGAAGCGCTTGTCGTCGCCACGACGGAACCAGTTGACGTAGAACACCTTCGGCAGCTTGGACTCGTCGGCGTTCTTGCCGATGTTCACCCAGTGCTGCAGGTAGTCACCGACGTGGTAGCCCATGAACGGCAGCATCGCCATCGGGTCGCGACGCACGGTGCCGACCTTGCCCTCGGCTGCGGCGGTCTGCTCCGAGCCGACGGTGGCGCCCATGAAGACACCGGTCTGCCAGTCGCGGGCCTCGGTCACCAGCGGGACGGTGGTCTTGCGGCGGCCGCCGAACAGGATCGCCGAGATCGGCACGCCCTTCGGGTCGTCCCACTCGTCGGCCAGCGACGGGCACTGCGAGATCGGGGTGCAGTAACGCGAGTTCGGGTGCGCCGCATTGCTTCCGGACTCGGGAGTCCAGTCGTTGCCGAGCCAGTCGGTCAGGTGGGCGGGGGCCTCGCCGTCGATGCCCTCCCACCAGATGTCACCGTCGTCGGTGCGAGCGACGTTGGTGTACAGGGTGTTTCCGGCCTCGATGGTCTTCATCGCGTTCGGGTTCGAGTCGTAGCTGGTGCCGGGTGCGACACCGAAGAAACCGAACTCCGGGTTGATCGCGTAGAGGCGGCCGTCCTCGCCGAAGCGCATCCAGGCGATGTCGTCGCCGACGGTCTCGGCCTTCCAGCCCGGGATGGTGGGCTGCAGCATCGCGAGATTCGTCTTGCCACAGGCACTCGGGAACGCCGCGGCGACGTAGTAGACCTTGTTCGCCGGGCTGGTGAGCTTGAGGATGAGCATGTGCTCGGCCATCCAGCCCTCGTCGCGGGCGATGACCGATGCGATGCGCAGGGCGTAGCACTTCTTGCCGAGCAGGGCGTTGCCGCCGTAACCCGAACCGAAGGACCAGATCTCGCGGGTCTCGGGGAAGTGGGTGATGTACTTCTCGGTGTTGCACGGCCACGGCACGTCGGCCTGGCCCGGCTCCAGCGGCGCACCCACCGAGTGCAGTGCCTTCACGAAGAAGCCGTCCTCGCCGAGGATCTCGAGCACGCGCGGGCCGACGCGGGTCATGATCTTCATGGACAGGACGACGTACTCGGAGTCGGTGATCTCCACGCCCAGCTTCGGGTCGTCGGAGTCGAGCGGGCCCATGCAGAACGGGATGACGAACATCGTGCGGCCGCGCATCGAGCCCCGATACAGATCGGTCATCGTGGCGCGCATCTCGGCGGGCTCGACCCAGTTGTTGGTCGGGCCGGCGTCTTCTTCCTTCTCCGAGCAGATGTAGGTCCGCGACTCGACGCGGGCGACATCGGCGGGATCGGAGCTGGCGAGGAAGGAGTTCGGCTTCTTCTCCTCGTTGAGCTTCACGAGGGTGCCGGCCTTCACCAGATCGTCGGTGAGGCGTTCCCACTCCTCGTCGCTGCCGTCGGACCACACGACCCGATCGGGCTGCGTCAATTCCGCGACCTCGGCAACCCAGGCCAACAGACCCTGGTGGTTGGTCGGCGCGCTGCTCGGGTCCAGTCCGGGGATGGTGGCTGCGGTCATCGTTGGGGCCTCCTGGCGAGCGTGTGACCTGCTGGAATGGTCACCGGTCAGTCGTCTAGGTGTCCAGGATACGTGCACCGAGCGGACGCTAGGTGTGGGGGTCGGCGACTGCGGCTTATCCCACACCGAGGGGATATGGGACCAAAGTCCCTGGAAGACGGCCGTCGGCCGATCCTCGGCCTGCTCAGCCGATACGCCCCGAGCCGCCGGGGATCCATTCGCCGGTCTCCGGGTCGAGCACGGCCGAGCTGAAGCCGCCGTCGGCCCCGATCTCGGTGATCTTGTCGACCTGCCCGTCCCGGTCGCTGTCGGTGTACACGGTGAACCCGTCCGGCCCGTTCCGGGTGAGCGAGTCGTTCACCCCGTCGTCGTCGGTGTCGACCTCCGCCGGGCCGAGATCCCAGATGCGGCCGTCCTCGTGCATCCACAGGTGATCGTCCAGGTCGTCGGCGGCCGATTCCGCATGGACCGCGGCGACCGATTCGACGTGCGGGTCGTATCCGGGGCCGGCGCCGGGGAGAGCCGCGGTCTCGAACGGCCCACCCGACAGGGCCGCTGCGTCGGGCCGGCCGGCGCCGAACGGATCGCCTCCCGCGTGGTCACCGTCGAAGATCGAATCCATCTCGTTCACCTTGTCCCGTCCTCGCCGGAGCCGGCCTGTTCGTCCGTGCTCGGGTGGTTCTCGTCGTCGCGATCCGCCCACAACTGCTCGGAGCGGGCCAGGAGCTCGCGGTGCACAACTTCCGCGCGGTCCCGGCGAAGACGCACGTCCCGGTTCGTCACGCCCCCGCGCAACCTCCGGATCTCGTCGTCGATCTGCGCGATCTGTTCGCTCGTCCGTCGTGCGCGGCGTTCGTGGGCCCGGGCGATCTGCCCCGCGATCCGGGTCTCGGCCGCGGCGAACCGCAAGCCGAGCTGATGATCGAGTGCGGAGCGCGCAACGCTGAGCCGCTCGGTGCTGCGGGCCGTGCGCTCGGCGCGTTCCAAAGCACCCCGCCTGACCCGGATCACCCAGACCGCGACGCCGATCCCCAGCAGCAGGGTCAGCGGCATGCTGATCCACTGCAGCGTCTGCACCGACGCCATCGGTGCGACGATCAGGCGCCCGATGCCCAGGCCGGTCGAGGCGCCGATGACGACGAGCAGCGCATCCTCGGCACCACCGCGCCGACGGCCATCGCCCGGGCCGTCGGCGGGAAGCGGGGTTTCCGCCCACGGCTCCGGTGGGGAAGGTTCGGGGTCGAGTCCGACCAGGGCAGTGGCCGCGACCTCCTCGATGCGCTCGTCGGCATCCCGACGGATGCCGTCGGCGAGGTCGTCCCAGCGCCTGCCGAGCCACGATTGATGCTCGGGAACGTTGTCCGGCGCGTCCCCCGCTGCCAGCGCCGCTAGTCCACGCACACGTGCCTGGAGTTCGGCTGAGGACTGCGCCCGGGCTCGGGTCAGGCCGGCGCGCACGGCTGCGAGCCGATCCGCGCGGCCACGATCTCGCGAAGACAGCAGCCGGCGCCGGGCATTCATCAACTCGTCCTGCGATCCGGATGCGTCGGTTCCGTTGTCGGTGTCGTCCAGCAGGTGTTCGACGACGCCGACGCCTGCAGCGAGACGGGCACGCTCGACGCGCACCGCGTCGGGGGCCTCGAGCGCTTCGCGTACCCAGTCGACCAGCGCGTCGAGCCCGGAGTCCTCGACGGCGCCGCCGAGCGCAGCGGCCGCCGACACCCCGAACAACGGCATCGTCCCGAACGGGTCGAGGGTCTTGCGATGGTCGCGAACGATCCGGGGCCATTCCCAGAACGCGTCGATCTTGGTGCACACCAGTGCGACGGTCCCGACCGTCGCACGCACCCGCGCGACAAGCTGGAGTTCCTCATCACCCACCGACGACGCGGGATCGACGACGACCAGCGCGACTCCGGGCCGGGCTCCGGCCTCGATGTCCCGGATGTGGGTGTCGAGATCAGGGGCCAATCCCTGAAGGGCGTCGACGAGGGTGTGCACGCCGACACCCTCGGTGCCGACGACCAGGACTCCGGAGCCGGTTCCGACGGTCGCGGCGTCGAACCCGGTCAGTTCTCGCGCCGCGTCGAGTGCCCGCGCACTCATCCGACACCTCCGGCCGCGAGCAGACGTTCGGCGTTCACCCGGTCGCAGCCTCTGGCAGCCGCACGTTCCAGCTCGGCGCGGACCTCGACCTCGCGCCAGAAGCGGACCCGGCCCACGCGGTCACCGAACGCCGCACCGAGCTGCGGAACCCCGCTTCGGGCGTGCAGAGCGCGGTTGAGCGCGTCCGCGTCGGCCGCCTCCGCGGATTCTTCCGCGATCAGCCGCAGGGCAGTACTGATGCCATGGGCGTCGATGCGGCGCAGCAGGCCTTGCCGCAGGAGACGTTCCGCCGACCCCGGCGCACCGACGAGGAACCGGCCGGCCATCGACGGCATCTCGGTTCGTTCGGCGGCCAGCCGGGTGAGGGCGTCGAACTCCGCGGCGTCGAGATCGGCACAGGCGAGCAGCTGTGAGACGACGTGCACCGGAAGGCCCAGGTGCGTCGAAGACCGCCGGGCGACATCGGTCGCGGCCTCCCAGTCCGGGTGGGTGTCGGCCTTGCCGAGGACGACGATGACCCGGTCGGCAGGCAGCGAGCCCAGCAGTTCGTGGTCGGCGCGACGCGGGGGCCCGGCCAGCACGTGAAGCCAGAGGTCGGCGTCGGCGGCAGCGCGTGGATCCTCGCCAGGGCCGGTCACGGTCAGTGCGAGCCGCTCGCGCAGAGCGCGCGCCATCGTGTCGCGACCGGCTCCCGGTCGGCCGACCACCTGCACATGTAGCGGACGCAGAAAACGCTGTCCGGCCGCAGCGAGGACCGGGACCAGCGGAGACGACGGTTCGACGAGATCGGCGAGTCCGCCCTGCTCCGCGGCCGCCGAGAGGGAATCGTGGGACGGCCGCCACCCGGGCGGCGGGTTCGTCGGTGTACGCACGTTCGCCCCCACGTCTCGACAACCCTTCCCCGCCCGGCACCCCGCGTGCTCCGCGGCTGGCCCGAGACTAATCCGGATTCGCCCCGATGGCTCTCGGACCTCCACATCCCCGCCGAGAGCGCGTCGGAGTCCCGGAGAATCCCCGACCACTTGACGGACACGATCACCCGCGACTTCGCGGAAACGCCACGATGCGCAACGATGGACGGGTGAACAACAGCGCTGACAGGTCACGGCTGTACCCCCGCGTGACGAGCTTCCGATTCCGCCGGGGGACCTTGACGACCGGACAGCAACGCAACTGGGAGACCCTCTGGCCCGTCCTCGGCCGCGACCTCGAGATCGGTCCGGAACGCATTCCCGAGCCCCAGCTCGACCTGAACGCCATGTTCGGCCGGGACAACCCGAAGGTCCTCGAGATCGGCAGCGGCACCGGCATCTCGACCGCGGCGATGGCCGAGGCCGAACCCGACGTCGACGTGGTGGCCGTCGAGGTCTACAAGCCGGGCCTGGCCCAGCTGCTCGGTCTCATCGACCGGAACGGGCTGACCAACGTGCGCCTGATCCGCGGTGACGCGTCGATCGTCCTGCGGGAACTGATCCCGTCGTCGAGCCTCACCGGCGTCCGACTGTTCTTCCCGGACCCCTGGCCCAAGTCGCGTCACCACAAGCGCCGGTTCGTCCAGACGGGCACACTGGAGCTGATCGCCGACCGTCTCGTCCCCGGCGGCGTGCTCCACATCGCCACCGACCACGCGAACTACGCCGAGTGGATCGCCGAGAAGCTCGCCACCCAGGACGCCGACCGCCCCCACGTCGTACAGCTCACCCGCGAGTCGCCGATCCTGCTGGAACGGCCGACGACGAAGTTCGAGGGTCGGGCGGAACGAGAAGGCCGGTTCGTCAGCGAGTTCGTGTACACGCGGCCCATCCCGCCGGCTTCCGCGTCCGGCGACACCCCTGACGGGAGCCCGGCATGACCGACCAGACCACCCCGGCCGGAACGACCACCGGCTTCGCGGACACCATCTCGGGTCAGACCGGCACACGCCGGATGCTGCTGGTGTGGGACGCGCCCAACATGGACATGGGTCTCGGCGCCCTGCTCGGCGGCCGTCCGACCGCCGCACACCGGCCTCGATTCGACGCGTTGGGCCGTTGGCTGCTGCAGCGCACGGCAGATGTGTCAGCTCTCACGGAGAACGGCGGCGTCGTCGAACCCGAGGCGACCGTCTTCACCAACATCGCCCCAGGTAGCGCCGATGTTGTGCGTCCCTGGGTGGATGCCCTGCGGAACGTCGGTTTTGCGGTTTTCGCCAAGCCGAAGCTGTCCGAGGACAGCGATGTGGACTCCGACATGCTCGACCACATCGAACTTCGCAGGCACACTGTTGGACTAGCCGGCGTGATCGTGGCGTCCGCCGACGGCCAGGCATTCCGCGAGCCGCTCCTCGAAGCGGCCGCCGACGGGGTGCCCGTCACCGTCATCGGGTTCCGCGAACACGCCAGTTGGGCCCTCACCACCGAGGAACTGGAGTTCATCGACCTCGAGGACATCCCAGGCGTGTTCCGGGAGCCCCTGCCCCGCATCGGGCTGGACTCGCTCCCGGACGAAGGCGCCTGGCTCACACCGTTCCGGCCGCTCAGCGCGCTACTGCGCTGACCGGCACGCGGTGCCTCGTCGCAGGACGCCGAGGTGCTCACTGAGGGCGTCACCGATTCCGATACCTCAGGGATCACTCAGGCAACACTGTCAAGATCTCACGGAGAACTGACAGAATCGCGACCGGCACCGTTCACCCCCGGGACGGCGTCCCGTCCGAGCGCACCGACGGCCCGACACCCCCGATCGTGGCCGGCGCCCGACACGTCGCACAAGAAAGGACATCAGCGTGTTCCGAGTAATCGGCACATTCGTGTATCGAATGCGCTTCCTCGTCATCGCGGTGATGATCGCCCTGATGGCGGGACTCGGACTATACGGTCTCGACCTCAGCAAGCATCTGAGTCAGAGCGGTTGGTTCGACCCCACGTCGGAATCCGATCTCGGTGCCCGTTACGCCGACAAGGCCCTGGGACGCGATCACACGTCTGATGTCATCCTCCTGGTCACCCCGCCGGAGGGCACGACGGTCGACGACCCGGCCTTCGGCAAGAAGGTGGAGACCTTCGTCGAAGACCTCATCGCGACCCACCCCGACATCGTCGGGCGCAGCGACCCCGGCCTCTACGACCCGTTCCTCGTCCAGCCCGCCCAGAGCGCGGTCCAGGAGCGACTCTTCACCCCCGACAAACGCCAGGCCTTCATCAGCATCGGCGTCGCGGGCGACGACGACACGTCGGTACTGGAGAACTACAACACCATCGAACCGTTCTTCGACGACATCGCCGAACGCTTCGACATCCCCGGCGCCACCTTCGAACTCGCCGGTCTGCAACCCGTCGCCGGGTCGATGGCCGACGGCATGGACAAGGACATCAAGCGCGCCGAGGTGATCGCGCTGCCGGTTGTCGCACTCATGCTGTTCTTCGTCTTCGGCGGCGTCATCGCGGCGTGTCTGCCGGTCCTCATCGGCGGCCTGACGATCGCGGGCTCGCTGGGCATCATGAAGATGCTCGCCCTGACCACCGAACTCAACATCTTCGCGCAGTCGGTGGTCACGCTCATCGGTCTGGGCATCGCCATCGACTACGGCCTGTTCATCGTCTCTCGGTTCCGAGAGGAACTCGGTGAGGGCTACTCCACGAAGGCAGCGGTCCGAAGAACCGTGATGACCGCAGGTCAGACGGTGGTCTTCTCGGCGACGATCATCGTCGCCGCCCTGGCCTGCCTGCTGATCATGCCGCAGGGATTCCTCAAGTCGGTGGCCTACGGCGCCATCGCATCGGTCTCCCTCGCCGCGATCCTGTCGATCACCGTGTTGCCGGCGATCCTGGGCATCCTCGGACCGCGGGTCAACATGCTGTCGATCAGTTCGATCCTCAAGTACACGGCGATCCCGCTGGTCCGACGCTTCTCGACCGAGGAACGCGCCGTCGCGCTGGAGAACCGGTTCTCCGGCCGGATGAAGACCAGCCAAGAAGTCGAGAACGGCTTCTGGGGACGCCTGGCCACGTGGGTGATGAAGAACCCGCTGAAGACGGCCATTCCGACGGTGCTCCTCCTCCTCGCCCTGACGGTCCCGTTCGGCAGCATCCAGTTCGGCGGCATCAGCGAGAAGTTCCTGCCGCCGGACAACTCCGCACGCGTCGCCCAGGAGAAGTTCGACGAGTACTTCCCCAGCGAGCGCACCGAGGCGGTCAAGCTCGTCATCGTCTACGACGAGACGAACCAGGAAGACCAGAACAAGCTCGAGGCCATCGCCCGTCAGGCCGACGAGGTCCCGGGTTTCACCAACAAGTTCAGTGACCCCGACAAGGCCGGCTTCGGTTCCTACGACGCCGAGCGGTACCCGAACGTGGGCGTCTACCAGGTCTCGGCCGGCCTGGTCGACCGCACCCAGGCGGCGAAGGCGATCGACCAGCTCCGGGCGATCGACACGCAGGGCCTCACCATGTACGTGACGGGTACCCCGGCGCTCACCCAGGATTCGATCGACGCGCTGATGAACCGGTTGCCGCTGATGGCGATCATGCTGGTCCTCATCACCGGCCTGTTGATGTTCCTGCAGTTCGGATCGCTGGTCCTGCCGATCAAGGCGGCGTTGATGACCGCTCTCGGTCTCGGCGCGACGCTGGGCATCCTCACCTGGATCTTCGTCGACGGCCACGGCGCGGGACTCGCGAACTTCACCCCGGGTCCGCTGTTCGCGGCGATCCTGGTCCTGATCATCGCGATCATCTTCGGTCTCTCCACCGATTACGAGGTGTTCCTGCTCTCCAGAATGGTCGAGGCCAGACAGCGGGGAGCCAGCACCACCGAGTCCATCCGGAGCGGCATCGCCCACACCGGCGGCATCATCACCGCGGCGGCGGCCATCCTGGTCGTGGTGACGGGCGCATTCAGCCTGTCCGACATCGTGATGATGAAGTACATCGCCTACGGCATGATCGCGGCGCTTATCCTCGACGCCACCGTGATCCGCATGCTGCTCGTGCCGTCGGTGATGAAGCTGCTCGGTGATGACTGCTGGTGGGCACCTCGCTGGATGCAGACCGTGCAGCGCAAGATCGGTCTCGGCGAGGCCGTGCTCGAGGACGAGCCCGACGAGCAGCGCGACTCCAGCGCGGCACGCAAGATGAGTGCGGGCACGCTGGTCGCGGAGGCCCCGACCTCGGTCATGGCCGCGGCCCGGCCGCGCACCGCCCCCGCCGGAGCCGCACCCGCTCGCCGCGGAGCCCCGGGACCGGATGGTCGCCGGCCCGTCCCTCCGCGTCCCGCACCACCCCAGCCACAGGGCAATGCACCCCAGTCCGGTGCACCGCAGCCGAGTGCACCGATGACCAACGCGCCGCTGTCGAAGACGAGGCAGCCCGGTCCGCCTGTCCGCAACGGCGGCCCGGGGCCGGTCCCGTCGGCACCCGTGCCCGGGGACACCCCCGGTCGCGCGGTCCCCGGCCGTGTCGGTCCGTCGGCACCGCCCACCGCGCAGCCGACCGAGGCACCCCGCCCCGAGCGTCGCCCGACGGCGCCGTACCGGCGGTCGGCGCTGCCCAAGAGCGATCGCCCGGACACCGGTGGGTGGACCCTCGGCGAGGGCGGTATCCGCCTCGGCGATCCCGCCCCGCGCGGTGACCGCCCGACGAGCACCACTCCCCCGCCGGCGCCGCCGGTCCGTACGTCTGCGCCGACCGACGCACCTGCGCGTGACGCGGGTTCGCGGTCCCCACTGGGTCGACGCCCGAGCCTCGACGACGCGGGCCGTCGACCGCTGGCCGCTTCGGTGTCGCCGGAGAACTCGACGCCGACGACCCGTGGTCGCCGGACCTCGGGACCGTCTCCGATGGAGCGGGGACTGAGTCCGGACGCCACCCCGGCGGCCACGCCCCGCCCGGGAACCGGACCCGTCGGCCCGCGGTCCGCGGACGCCGACTCGGGTCGTCGCCGCCCGCGGTCCGACCGGCACGCCCGTTCGGACGAGACCGGTGACGACGCCCAGATCAGCGTGCAGGAGCTGCTGAAGCGCAGCCGCTCGGAGAAGTAGTCACGGACAAGGACAAGTGCACTCGACGGCCGGTGGGGGTTCGCCTCCACCGGCCGTTCTCGTTATTGATCCGGCGTCGATGTTCATCAATCGCGGCTTGGCCAGGACTGGGCATTGCCCTGATGTGACTGCGCACACACCCCGCGCAGGATGACTTCCAGCCCACAAACGCTGGAGGTACAGCCCGCATGAACTCTTCCACCTGGACGTCCCCGGAGCATCGCCGCAGCGTGCTCTGGATCGTCACCCTCGCCGCCGTCGCGATCGTCTTCGACGGCTACGACCTGGTCGTCTACGGCACGGTCCTGCCCACGTTGCTCGACGACCCGGGACAACTGGGCGAGCTGACCCCGGCGACCGCCGGTGCTCTCGGTTCGTACGCCCTCATCGGCGTGATGATCGGCGCCCTGGTGGCCGGGGCGTTCGGCGACCGGGTCGGCCGGCGCCGGATGATGTTGTTCAACATCGTCTGGTTCTCGGTCGGCATGGCGGCCACCGCGCTGGCGACCGACCTCGTCTCCTTCGGCGTCCTGCGCTGTCTCACCGGCATCGGCATCGGCGGCCTGGTCGCGACCGCGGGTGCGATGGTCGCGGAGTTCGCGCCGACCTCCAAGCGGAATCTGTTCAACGCCGTCGTCTACAGCGGGGTCCCGGCGGGCGGTGTCCTCGCCTCGGTGCTGGCGATGCTGTTCGCCGACCACATCGGGTGGCGCGGCCTGTTCTGGATCGGCGCGCTGCCCCTCGTCACGCTGCTCCCGCTGGCTGTGTTGAAGATGCCCGAGTCGCCACAGTGGCTCGCGGCACGCGGACGGTACGAAGAGGCCCGTGAGATCAGTACGCGCACCGGTATCCCGGTGGACCTGCGCGCACGTCACCTCGGCGTCGCGCCGGAACCCGTACCCGGAAAGCTCGGCTTCGCCGCACTCGCCACGCGCCGGTTCGCCGTCCCCACACTGCTTCTGGGCATGATGAGTTTCGTCGGACTGCTGTTGACCTACGGTCTCAACACCTGGCTCCCGCAGATCATGAAGGCCAACGGATTCGACGCGAAGGGATCGCTGTCGTTCCTGCTGGTCCTCAACGGCGGCGCGATCGTCGGCGGTCTGATCGCCGCCCGGCTCGCCGATCGCCGCGGCCCGCAGCAGGTGGTCGCGACCTCGTTCTGTCTGGCGACGTTCGCGCTCGTGTGCCTGACCTTCGGTCTGCCGCTGCCGATCCTGCTGGCCGCGGTCGCGGTTGCCGGCACGGGCACCATCGGAACCCAGGTGCTGATCTACGGTTTCGTGTCGAACTTCTACCCGACCGAGGCGCGCGGCGCGGGCGTCGCCTGGTGTGCCGGGTTCGGTCGGCTGGGTGGGATCGTCGGTCCGGTCATCGGCGGCCTGCTGATCGGCGCCGGGATTTCCTCGGGCACGGCGTTCTACCTGTTCGCCGGCATCGCGCTGGCCGGTGCAGCGGCGACGCTGCGGGTCGTCGCACCGAAGGCGGAACCTTCCACGCCGACCACGCCGGGCGTGCTCGCCACTGCCGAATAGACTCCGGCACCGGGTTTTTCGTTCACACGGCCTGGAAGTGGACTCAGTCCTCTTCCAGGCCGTGTTCGATGACATACCGGGTCAGTTCCACCCGGTTACCCAACTGCAGCTTCCGGAGCGTGGCCTGGACGTGGTTCTCGACGGTGCGATGGCTGAGGGACAGCCGTCGGGCAATCTGCTTGGCGCTCAGCCCTTTCGCCACGAGACGCAACACCTCCGTCTCCCGCTCGGTCAGGACCGGCGTCGCCGGTGAGGCATCCGGTTGCTGCGACATCCGGCGGTACTCACCGAGGACGAGTCCTGCGAGGCCGGGCGTGAAGACCGCCTGACCATCGGCGGTCGCGCGGACCGCGGACACCAACTCCTCGCGGGACGACGACTTCACGAGGTACCCACTCGCACCGGCCTTCACGGCCTCGAGCACGTCGTCGCGCTCCCCGGAGGCCGACAGCACGAGGATGCGGGTTCGCGGCGAGACCTCCAGCACCGCCACGGTCGCATCGGCGCCCGAACCGTCGGGGAGCTGCATGTCCATCAGCACGACGTCCGGCGTGACCGCGGCAGCACGTCGGCCTGCGCTGGCCACCCCGTCGGCGGTGGCGACGACGTCGAATCCCTCGTCGGCAAGGTCGCGGGCGACCGCATCACGCCAGATCGGGTGATCGTCGACGACCATGATCCGCAACCCTCCGGCCTCACCGTCCACCACGCCCCCGCCCTCCGATCCGCCCGTGCCCATCCGTTTCTCCCATCAGTTCCGCCGGCCCTCAGTACTGCTCCCGCTGAAGCCCTGCCGGCGCGGCTGCCGCGGAACCGTGAACTCCCACTCGGTCCCGCCACCGGGTTCGGTGTCGAGGACAGCGCTCCCGCCCAGCGATTCAATCCGTCCGACAATGGATTTCGCGACGCCGAGGCGCCCTTGCGACACCGCTTGCGCCAGCCGGCCCGCACTGATCCCGATACCGTCGTCGCGCACGCTGACCACCACGTCGTCCCCCAGATCCTCCACCAGGATGTAGGCGCGCGCATCGGGCCCCGCGTGATGGCGGGTGTTGTCGAGGGCGTTGAGCACCGCGGCGCGGATCTCCTGCCCGATGTGGGCGGGTACCGCAACCGGGTCGGCCGGCGCGCTCACCGAGACCCGGTCGTCGGCGAAGTCCCGCAGGGCGGCCGCGAGGTCGAGTTCGCCGGTTTCTCCCGCGCCGTCGAGCACGGACTCGGAGCCCGCGTCGCCGGCGTCGGAGATCAACCGGCGTAGCGCGCGTTCCTGTTCGGCGGCCAGTGAGGCCAATTCTGCGGTGGGCCCGCCGATCTCACGGCCGCGTCGGGCGATGAGTGCGAGCACCTGCAACACACCGTCGTGCACCTCGCGAGACAGGCGTTCGCGTTCCTCCGCGGCCGCCGCGATTCGCGCTGCGGCCGAGAGCTTCTCATGGGAGCGTCGGGCATTCGCCGCCGCGAGGCCCACCGCCATCCCGGTGGCGACGATCACGATGATCGTGGCGTTGCGCCCGAAGTTCAGGTTCAGCTCGCCCTTGACGAACGTGCTCGTCCCGCCGACGACGAGTCCGGTGACGATCCCGCCGACCGGCCCCGCCAGGATCGCGACCGAGATGACCGCGTTGGTGGCCCACAGCGTCGTCGGCCAGGTCTGGTTGTTCCACGCCCACTCGGCGTCGGCCACATAGGAGGTGGACAGCATCAGGCCGCAGACCAACAACACTTCGGCGGTCACCCAGTAGCGGCTACGGGCGAATCCGACGAAGTATCCGATCCCGCTGACCGCTGTCCAGACGGTCAGCAGACCGAAGAGTGCCCACGCGACGGCCCGATGTTGGAGGTCGTCGTTGATCGCCATCTGGAAGCCGAGTGCGTAGAGATAGGACAGCACCCGGAAGATCTGCGCACCACGCCACAGTGGGCCGACCGGATCGACGTCGACGGCGCGGGCCAGTCGCCCCGCCTCCGTGTCCCGCATCTGCGCGACCCACCGCGTCGACGGCTGTGCGCTCATGACGTCCCGGGGTCCTGCGGGCCTGTCTCGGGGTCGCGCTCCGGCGGGGTCGCTGCGTGCGGTTTCGTCCCTCCCTCGCCCACGGCCTCCGCGGTCGCGTCGGGATCGGCGGTGTCCCACATGGGTTCGTTGGGTTCGGCGACATATCCGCCGGGGTGGACCTCGGTGTCGCGCTCGGCGTCGGCCGCGCCCTTGAGGTGACGTATCGCGGTGTTGAGGAAGGCGATCAGCGGCACGGCCAGCAGGCCGCCGATGATCCCGGCCGAGACCAGGCCCGCGGCGATGCCGAGGACCACGGCCACCGGATGCAACCGCACCGAACGACCGAGCAGGAACGGCTGCAGCACATGACTTTCCAGCTGCATCACGCCGACCACGATCGCGAGTGCGACCACGGCCGCGATCCACCCCTGGGTGATCAGGGCGACCAGCACCGCCAATGAACCGCTCAACAGCGCACCGACGATCGGGATGAAGGCACCGAGGAACACCAGCGATGCCAGCGGAAGCGCGAGTGGCACCTGCAGGATGGCCAGGCCGACACCGATACCGCAGGCGTCGACGAAGGCCACGGCGACCGTCGCCCGCACGTATCCGACGAGCGTCCCGAACCCGGCGATCCCCGCTCGCCACACCCGGTCACGACTCCCCGACGGCACGAGACCGGTGGAGAACCGCCAGATCTCCGCCCCGCCGTAGAGGAAGAAGATGAGGAGGAAGAGGGTCAACAGTGCACCGGTGATGATCTCGCTCGCGGTGGTCGCGGTCGCGAGTGCGCCGCTGGTGACGCGATCCTGATTGTGCTGCAGAAAGTTCACGACGTCCGAGCCGGCGTTACGCACCTGCTCCGGATCGAGATCGAGCGGCCCCTCGATCAGCCACTGCTTGGTGCGCTCGACCGTGTCGCTGACCTCGTCGACCAGCTGCGGCACACCCCGCATGAACTCGCGCACCACGAACGTCATCACCCCGGCGATGAAGCCCAGCGCCAGGAGGATGTTGAGCAGCACCGCCAGCGACCTCGGTACCCCGCGACGGTCGAGGGCGTCGACCGCGGGTACGAGCATCGCCGCCACCAGGATCGCCAGCGCGACCGGGACCAGCACCTCTTCGAACTCCACGAAGAGCTTCGCGGCGACGTAGGCGGCGACGAGGAGCAGGAGCAGTCGCCACGCCCATTCGGCGGCGGCCCGCACCTGCGGGTGGACCCTGGCACGGTCGATGGACGCGAGGTCGGGGGTTACGTGCGGCCGACCGGCCGGTTCGGCTTCGCTCACGAGAGCAACAGTAGACAGTCCGGTCAGCGGACGGTGGTGGACATGCGGGAGCGCACCCTGGCCTAGGGTGTCACCTATGTCGGAGGATGTTGGCTCACCAGGGGATGTGACCGCACGCCCCGCCACCCGCCCCCGCTTCTGGTGGGTGCGCTGGGTCCTCCTTGCCGTCGTCCTGGTGATCCTCGGTGTCGAGATCGTGCTGATCTGGCCCGAGTTGAAGAAGGCCTGGCTGCGCATCGACAACATCAAATGGCATTGGGTGTTCGCGTGTGTCGTGGCCGCGATGCTGTCGATGGACAGCTTCGCGCAGGTCCAGCGGGCATTGTTGCGCTCGGCCGGCGTCCGGGTGACGCAGTGGAAGTCGCTGTCGGTCATCCTCGCCGCCAACTCGCTGAGCCAGACCATGCCGGGCGGCCAGGTGCTGGCGCCGGCCTTCACCTACCGCGAGACCCGCAAGTGGGGCGCGACGCCGGTCGTCGCGTCGTGGCAGGTCGTGATGTCGGGTCTGCTCGCCGGCGTCGGACTCGCGGTTCTCGGTTTCGGCGGCGCGATGCTCGCCGGCGCCAAGACGAGCCCGTTCTCGGTCGTCTTCTCGGTCGCCGGGCTGCTCGCCGTCGCCATCGTCCTGCAGTACCTCGCCAGCCACCCCGAGTCGCTGAAGAGCACCGGGATCCGGGTGCTGGGGTGGATCAATCAGCTCCGCAACAAGCCCGACGACCACGGCACCGAGAAGCTCTTCGAACTGCTGGAACAGCTCCGGGCCGTGCAGCTCACCAAACGCGACACGTCGATCGCGTTCGGTTGGAGCCTGTTCAACTGGGTCGCCGACGTCGCCTGCCTGATGTTCGCCTGCTGGGCCGTCGACGCACACCCGAGTATCGCGGGACTGATGGTCGCGTACGCGGCCGGCAAGGCCGTCGGCACGGCGATCCCGCTGCTCCCGGGCGGTATCGGCGTCGTCGACGCCGTGCTGGTCCCCGCCCTGACCAGTGCCGGCATGCCCGCCGCCGACGCCATCACCGCCGTCCTGATCTACCGCATCATCAGCTACGTCTTCGTCGCGGTGGTCGGCTGGGTCGTCATCGCGATCATGTTCCGCAACCGGATCCGGCGCGACGACACCTTCATCGACGAGGTGGAACGCGACGTCGACGCGGCTGCGCACCAGGAGTCCTCCGGCATGGAACCCGGTCAAGGTTCCGACACTGATCCGCCGCCGGACCCGGTACGGTAATCCACCATGTCGATCCCGAACCCCACCGAGGAGGGGACCTCACCGGTGCGGGGAACCGCGACCGGGCCGATGGCCGCCCTGTTCGACGCGGTGGCCATCACGATCTTCGTGGCGATCGGCCGGGCCAGCCACGAAGAGGGGTACGCCCCGGTCGCCTTCCTGCACACACTGTGGCCGTTCCTGGTCGGCTGTGCGGCCGGCTGGTCGATCACCTACGTGTACGCCCATGTGCGCTCCAGCGACTTCTTCGGCCACGACTTCCGGCCCGACCGCGTCGTGCCGGTCGGCATCGTCATCTGGTTCTGCACCGTGACCGTCGCGATGATCCTGCGCTTCATCCTCAGCCAGGGCGTGGCCGTCAGCTTCGTCATCGTCGCGACCGTGACGCTGGCCCTGTTCCTGCTCGGGTGGCGCGCGGTGTTCGCCTACCTGGGCCGGCGCGCCGCCACCCGCTGACTCTTCGCACGGCCTCCCCGACGGCCGACGTTCGCGCCTACTTGATCGTGAAGTACTTCTGCGCCACCTGGAGCGCCGCGGTACCCGACTTCGGACCCTCGGTGTAGATCACGACGACCTGCCCACCCTGGATGCCGACGAACCAGCCCGGCCCCTCGGGACCGTTGGTCCCGACCAGCGCCTTCAGGCCGGGAGCACGGGTCAGGTCGCTCGCATCGCCGGTGGTCGCGGTGGTGGTCATCGCCCGCAGGATCGGTCCGACCAGCGCAGGGTCGAGGCCTCCGAGTTCACCGCCGGCGACCTTGGTGGGCACGTTCTTGAGGACGAACGGCGGCACCGACGACGGCTGACCCGCGGCGGCCCGTGCCAGGGCGACGCCGAGCGCACCCATGTTGGTCATCGACATGTTGGTCTGGCCCGGACGGAAGCCGATAGTCGCGATACCGGGTTGTCCCGGTGTCGGGACGCTGGCACCGGGGACGGTGAACTGCACGCCGAGGCCCAGGCGGTCGAGGAGCGTCTCCGCCTGCTCGGGTTGTGCGCCGGAGACGCGGCCGACCTCGTCGAAAACCGGGTTCAGCGTCGAGCCGACCGGGTACGCCCGATCGATCTCGATGTTGCGTTCGGCGGCGTAGGTGTTCTGCGCCATGCCGAGGATCGCACCGCTCTGGGCGTCGAGGGTGAGGATCGTGGCAGGCTGCCCGACCTCGACCGCGGCGTCGCCCAGGGTCAGCTGCACACCCTGGTCGACGGTCGACAACACGTCGGGTCCGGGCGGTCCCTGCTCACCGGCGAGACGGCGGGGCCGGAGGCCGGGATTGACCATCTCGACCTGCCAGCCGGCGGTGGCGTCGCGGATCGCCTGCCAGTAGTTGGTCAGGCCGTCCTCGAGCGGCGACGACAGACGTCGGTCGGCCATGACGAGCTGGTCGGTGCGGTTCACGCTCACCCCGGGCACGCGGGCGGGATCACCGGCGAGAACCTGCATGTCCGGATCGCGCAGGGTCACGGCGATGACCGGCTTGCCGGGCGCCTCGGCCAGCTTCTCGCTGATGACCGCGGGGGTGATCAGCGGGGCGATCGGCGCGATGACCCCGGACAGCGCCCGGGTCGTCGCGGCCAGATCGCGGGTTTGTGCAGGGTCGATGACGATTTCGTTGACCGGCTGGAGGTACATGAAGACCTTGCCCGACCGGCTGCGCACCGACGGCGCGGGCGTCGCGTCGGTCCGGATCTCGCGGAGGTGTCCGCCGGCGCCGAGTCCCGGATGCAGGATCGCCGGATCCCAGGTGACCTTCCAGCCCGACGACAGCTTCCGTGCGGTTCCCTCGCTGTTCGCCTCGTAGACGCGTCCCTTGTCCCAGTTCCACTTGGTGGTCAGGGCGAAGGTCGCGGTGCCGTCGCTGTACTCGACGGGTTTCTCGATGTCGACGTCGATCCGTTGTGCTGACATCTCTTTCAGCGTCGTGGTCAGACTGTCACCGGCTTGACCAGGGGCAGTCGTGAACTGCGCGGCACCGCCGGCGTCCTGGCGGCTCAGCGCGGTGGCGAACGCATCGATGGCGGCGGCGGCACCGGAGTTCGACGTTCCGGTGAGCGAACAGGAGCTCACGACGACGGCACAGGTGACCGCGGCACAAGCGGCGGACGTTGCGCGCTTGACCCAGATCTTCATGACGACAATTTTCACTCTTGTCACACTCGAAATCGACGCTCTCAGCTTCCATTCGGGAATCAAGCCGGTCACGAACGCGTCTCGTCCTGTAATCTTCACACCACAGCCGACGACCGGGTGTGGTTTCGTTCACGAAACCGCGGCGATCTCGACCGAAGGCGGGGTCGACCGACTGCGATGATGGACCCATGGCTTTCACGGTGATCCCCGGCGACGATCGTATGGTCACGACGACCGACTGGCTCACTTCGCGGCACGGGTTCTCCTTCGGCGACTACTACGATCCCGACAACACCCATTTCGGCGCCCTCCTCGCGTTCAACGACGAGGAGGTGGCACCCGGCGAGGGTTTCGACCTCCACCACCATCAGGAGAGCGAGATCGTCACCTGGGTGGTGTCCGGGTCGCTCGTGCACCGGGATTCGGCCGGACACGCGGGCGTGCTCTATCCGGGTCTGGTGCAACGGATGAGCGCCGGGACCGGGGTCGAACACTCCGAGCGCAACGACGCATGGCCGGACCTGGCCGGTTCGGGAACCCAACCGGTGCACTACGTCCAGATGTGGCTGATGCCCGACCGCCACGGCCTCGAGCCGTCCTACGACCAGGCCGACGTCGCCGATCGGTTGGCCGCCGGCGAGCTGATCCCCGTCGCTTCCGGTGACCCCGGCCGCGGGGCCGCGATCTCGATCGCCAACGCCGGCGCCACCCTCTACGCCGTGCGGTTGAGCCCCGGCGGGAAGTCCGAGATCCCGACTGCCCGCTTCACGCTGCTTTTCGTCGTCGCGGGCCGGGCTCAGGCCACCGTCGACGCGGAGCCCGCAGCCTTGCGTGCCGGGGACGCCGTGCGCGCCGTCGACGCCGAACTGATGTCGGTCACGTCCGACGCCGGCGCCGAGATCCTGGTCTGGTCGATGGCAACGGGGCTCGGGGGTTCCTGAGGCCTGCGAGCGGACCCGGCCGCAGTCACCAGATCCGGTGCGGCAGGCCCCAGGCGGTCAACTCCTCGGCAAGCAGCCGCCGAAGTGTGTCGTCGTCGACGAAGTGCTGCTCGTCGAAGCCGCACAGGGTGAATGTCACGTTCGTCTCCGTTCGCGCCATCCAGGCGTGAATCCCCTCGCCGTAGCGAAGTCGACCCTCGGAGTCGACGCCTTGCGGGACGCCCCGCACCGTGACCGCCGATGCTCGGACCCCTCCGACGGTGCACACTTCGGGTGGAAGGTCGCCGATGTTCGATGCCATAGCGTCCGGATACGAGGCCTCCGGGGCTCCCCTCTTCGCGATCAGAGACGGCGGGAGGAACCACCCCAGGGGCACCAGGTGTACCTCGGTCGCGCGTCGGCCGCCCGCCAGCGCCTTGTAGGCCCTTCGGCATTCCTCGCGGATCACGCCGAGATCCATCACGGGGGCGGGTACGGGCGAGAGGTAGATCGACACGCCCGCCACCGCGTTACCCCGGTCGTGATCCTCGTCGGTTCGGGCCGCGACCGGGATGCCGACCTTGATCTGATTGTCCGGTGCGGTGTAACCGCTGGCCCGGAGCAGGCCCGAGACGACCGCGATGTACAGCGAGTTGGCGGTGCCTCCGTGACTGCGGGCGACCTCGTCCCAGTCGGCAGTGGGGACGGTCGCGGTCGTCCAGACCGGGGTCGCCGCTGGTGCCCGCTCAGCGAGCGGGGAACGGGGCGCCCGCGAGTCAAGGGGTTGTCTCTCGTCTTCGACCGTCCGGATGTCGGCCTTCACCGCTCGCAGAATCCCGGCGCAGGCCGCGCCGAGGTGCCGCGCGGCGTCGACGACGTCGGAGGATCGCGACGCGACCGGGTGCGGGACCTTCGGCGGGATCATCCGATCGCCCCGCTCGACGGCTGCCAGCGCCTCGGCGACCGCGGCGACACGTGCTTTGCCGTCGGCGACCATGTGCAACGTGCACAGCGACACCACGGTGCGGCCGGTCTCCGTCACGGCGGCACGCAGACGCCAGCAGCGCCCCTCGTCCGGGTCGAGCCGGACGCCGCGCAATTCGTCCAGGGCCCAGTCAGCCACCGCGTCGTCGGCGATCCGCTGCTCGTCGAGAACGAGAGGCACCGGCCGAGGTGCCCGGACCCAATACGGTCGGGCGCCACGCACTCGTGGCTCGACAAGTTGCCGGTGCAGCCGACCGTGACACAGCGCGTCGTTGAACCGTCGGAGACTCTCCGGGTTCACTTCCTCCGGGAAGTCCCACACCATCTGCTGGACCACCGACCAGCCAGCCGCCCGGTACAGCAGCCACCACGGCGCGTCGCCGACGGTGAATCGGACCAGGTCGGGGACGGGGCGGAAGGCCCTCGAGTTGTCTTCGATGGGGTTGTCGCGCACGACTTCCGATGTTTTCACACGATGGCGACCCGGAACGGACCGGTAGCGATCAGTGCGACGTCCGCGACAACGCGTGGAGATCCTTCGCGGTCGGCGACTTCTCGACGGTGTCGGGGTCGGGGTCGGTCCGCAGCAAACGGTCGACGGTTCCGGCCGTGGTGACCGCGAACCAGTAGTGCTCGTTGCGGTAGTGGTGGAACCGGTGGTTGCGCCAGAGCCGGCGGTAGAACGCATGCCGCGGCCGGTAGTCGGAGTGGATCAGGTAGTGCGTCCACTCGTAGACCAGCCCGATCGCCGGGAGCACGACCAGGAAGGTCAGCCCACGCTCGACGCTGGCGAAGACGAACAACCCGACGATGACGGCGGCGATCACGACCGCGATCAGCACCTGCCACGGGATGAAGATGAGCGGGATGTCGCGGGGGTCGCGATGATGCTCACGATGTTTGCGCGCGACCAGCGGGTCGATGGTGACCGGGCCCAGTCGCTTGGGGCGCCAGTGCAGGACGAACACGTGGATCAGCCACTCCACCAGCGGGAAGCTCGCGACCATGACCACCGGGACGAGCAGGTCGGCGAGACCCCAGCCGCCCAGCCACATCCTTGCCACCAGCGCGGTGGCGAGGAAGGCCGCCATGATCCACGGCGACGGATGTCGAATGAACTCGGCGGAGGCGTCGCGCAACGACATCGAGTGCCGCGACCGCATTCTCCGCTCCTCGGCCGCCACCTGTCGGCGTGCCCGGATGTCGATCTCGTCTGCGGACATCAGTGTCCCTCCCCCGGTGTGGTTTCTGCTTTTTCGAGCGCCTCGCACAGTGCGAGTAGTGCCGACGTCGCGGGTTCGAGCAGAGCGCGGGCCGCGACCTCGGCACGTTCGGGATCGTGTGCAGCGATGGTGTCGACGAGTGCGCGGTAGCCTTGGATGTTCCCGACCTCGGGCTCCAGCACCCCGGCGAGAGCGGGGACCGCGGGCTCATAGGCGGCGCGCAGCGAGTTGTACATGAGCCGGAAGGCGATCGAGTCGGCTGCGTCGATGACGGCGCTCCAGAACTCCAGCGCAGCGACCTGCTGACCGATGGGTTCGGGCTCCACGGCGAGACGGTCGAGTACCGATCGGATCGCGACCAGGTGATCGTCGGAGGCACGCTGCGCCGCGAGGCGAGCGACCTCCGGGCCGACGACGGCGCGCGCCTCGACGATCGACCGCGCGACACTCGGCACGAGCGCACCGCTGCGGATGAGCAGACGCGGCAGGAGGTCGAGGCCGCCCGTCCGGGCGATGTCCTGGACCCGCGCGCCGTCACCCTGCCGAATGGTGACGAGCCCCGACGCCGCGACCCGCTTGAGCGCCTCGCGGACCGTCGGCCGGGAGACCCCCAGCATTCGCGCCAGTTCCCGCTCGCTGGGGAGCGCCTCACCGGCGGCCAGATCGCCGGACAGCACACCTTCGACGATCTGGTCGAAGACGATCTCGGGCGCGCTCTGCTGGGTCACCGGTTGGAAGGGCATACCTGTGACCGTAACCACAGTCGGCCAGGTGGTCAAGTGGTCAGACCACTCACAGCCAATGTCGCGACCGGGATGCAGAAGCGCCGTCTCCGAGTAGTGGAGTCGCGGTTCTGCGCAGGTCAGCGCAGCTGATCGAGCAGCCGCAGCCACACCTCGCTGACCGTCGGATACGACGGGACCGCGTGCCACAACCGTGACAGCGGCACCTCGCCGACGATCGCGACCGTCGCCGAGTGCGCCAGTTCACCGGTCTGCGAGCCGACGAAGGTCGCACCGACGACAACGTCCCTCGCGGCGTCGACTACCAGCGATGCGTACCCCGAGTAGTCGGGCCCCAACAGGTACGACCCGGCCACCGAGATCGCGCCCTCGGCGACACGCACGTCGATGCCGGCCTCGGTCGCCTGCTGTCGGGTGAGCCCGACCGACGAGATCTCCGGTCGCGTGAACACCACCTGCGGCACCGCCGCATGGTCGGAACTCGCGACGTACCGCGGGCCGTCGAGCTCCCGACCCTCGGCCCGCGCGGCGATGACGTCGCCGGCGACCCGCGCCTGGTACTTGCCCATGTGGGTCAACGCGTTGCGGCCGTTCACATCCCCGACCGAGTAGAGCCAGGGATGGCCCGGCACCGTGAGGTGATCGTCGACCCGGAGCGGCCCCTTGGCCTCCAACCCCAGCGAGTCCAGTCCCAGATCGGTTGTCGCAGGCGCCCTTCCGGCAGCGACTAGGATCTCGTCGACGGTGAGCTCGCCGGCCCCGTCGCCGGTGAGCCGGACGACCGCCGGGCCGCCGTGGAGTCGTCCGTATCCGGTGGCCGCGGCGTCGGACCTCTCGACGGATTCGATCGTCGTCCCGAAGCGGATGTCGGCGCCGCGTTCCCGCAGCGCGTCGGCAACCCGTTCTCCGACAAAGGGTTCCATCTTCGGCAGCAGCCGGTCTCCTCGGATCGCCATCACGAGACTGCGCACCCCCAGGTCGAGCAGCCACGTCGCGGCCTCGCAGGCCACGACCCCACCACCGAGCACCACCACCCGTTCCGGGATGTCGAGGATGTTGGTCGCGTCGCGCGAGGTCCACGGCAGCGCCTCGCGCAATCCCGGGATCGGTGGGACGGATGCGGTACTCCCGGTGGCGACGACCACCGCCTCGCGGGCGGTCAGGAGCCGGTCACCGACCTGGACCTGTTTCTCCCCGACGATCCGCCCGTGGCCGCGGATCACCTCGATGCCGGCACCGTTGGCCCATCGCACCTGACCGGTGTCGTCGTGCGTGGTGCTGCTGTTGTCGAGACGGCCGGTGACGGTGTCGCGCCACTCGAGTACGCCGGAGGGTTCCGGGTTCGACGCCGACGCCCGTTCCCGGGACCCGCCCAGCGCCCGCGCCTCGCCGAGCGCGTTCCCAGGTCCGAGCAGCGCCTTGGACGGCATGCAGGCCCAGTAGGAACACTCCCCGCCCATCAGTTCGTGTTCGACGATCGCAGCGGTGCGATCGCTGCCCCGTATCGCATAGTCGGCGGCGTTCTCGCCGACCGGCCCGCCGCCGATCACGACGACGTCGTAGCTGGTTTCTTCCACCATGGATCCACCGTAGGGACCTCACCGGGACCTCGCGTGATTTCGCCGGTACCGAACGCTGCTGACGGATCGCCGATCCGGTGACAGGATGGAGCGCGTGACTGCTTCGAATACCGATCTAAAGTCCGGACTCGACCTCGAGTGGGTCGACGATTCCGTCCGCATCCAGGACGATCTGTTCGCCCACGTCAACGGCAAGTGGTTGGAGTCGCACGTCATCCCCGACGACCGTTCGGTCGACGGAGCGTTCCACGTGCTGCGCGACAACTCCGAGGAGAACGTCCGCGACATCATCACCGAGTGTGCGGAGTCGAGCCCCGCGAGCGGCTCCGACGCGCAGAAGATCGGCGACCTCTACGCCTCGTTCATGGACACCGACCACATCGAGGCGCTCGGCATCGGCCCGATCACCGGCGAGCTCGAGAAGATCGCCGCCATCGATTCGGTGGACGCACTCGCCCGGCGCATCGGGCGGCTCCAACGCCACGGCGCCGGCGGACTGTTCGGCTACTACGTCGACACCGACGCCAAGAAGTCCGACCGCTACCTGGTGCACGTCACCCAGTCCGGACTGGGCCTACCCGACGAGTCGTATTACCGCGAGGACAAGCACGCGGAGACCCGCACCGCCTACGTGGCACATGTGGAGCGGATGTTCGCCCTCGCCGGCTTCGACGACGCGGCCGCCCGCGCCGCCACCATCCTCGACCTCGAGACCGCCATCGCGGCCGAGCACTGGGACGTGGTGAAGCGCCGCGACGCCGAACTCACCTACAACCTGATGACGCTGGACGAGTTCTCTTCCGCCGCTGACGGTTTCCCGATCGGCGAGTGGCTGGGCGGACTGGGCACCACCGGCGACCCGACCTTCGCCGAGGTCGTCGTCGCGCAACCCTCCTTCGTGTCGGGGGCGTCGGCGCTGATCACCTCTCGTTCGCTCGACGAGTGGAAGACCTGGCTGACGTGGCGACTGCTCCGCTCCGCCGCGTCGTACCTGTCGTCGGACTTCGTCGACGAGAATTTCGACTTCTACGGCCGCACGCTGACCGGCGCGGAGACCATCCGCGACCGCTGGAAGCGCGGCGTCGGGTTCGTCGAGGGCGCGATGGGCTTCGCGGTCGGCAAACTCTATGTGGCCAAGCACTTCCCGCCAGAGGCGAAGGCGCGCATGGACGAGCTGATCGCCAACCTGGTGAAGGCCTACCGCCGCAACATCTCCGAACTCCCGTGGATGACCCCGGACACCCGGGAGAAGGCGCTCGCCAAGCTCGAGAAGTTCACCCCCAAGATCGGCTACCCGGCCAAGTGGCGCGACTACAGCGCGCTGAGCGTCGACCGTGGCGATCTCATCGGGAACGTCGCGCGCGCTTCGTCGTTCGAGCAGGACCGCGAGTTCGCCAAGATCGGCGGACCGGTGGACCACGACGAGTGGTTCATGACCCCACAGACGGTCAACGCCTACTACAACCCGGGCATGAACGAGATCGTCTTCCCGGCCGCCATCCTGCAGCCCCCGTTCTTCGACCCCGAGGCCGACGACGCGGTCAACTACGGCGGCATCGGCGCGGTCATCGGTCACGAGATCGGGCACGGCTTCGATGATCAGGGCGCGAAGTACGACGGCGACGGCAACCTCGTCGACTGGTGGACCGACACCGACCGCACCGAGTTCTCGTCCCGTACACGCAAGCTCATCGACCAGTACGGCGAGTTCACCCCGACGGGCCTCGACCCGGAGCACAAGGTCAACGGCGACTTCACCATCGGCGAGAACATCGGCGACCTCGGCGGACTCTCGATCGCACTCGTGGCGTACGAGATCGCGACGGAGGGCACCGAACCGCCGGTCATCGACGGGCTCACGGGGACCCAGCGCGTGTTCTTCAGCTGGGCGCAGATCTGGCGCACCAAGACCCGCGACGCCGAGGCGATCCGCCGTCTGTCCATCGACCCGCACTCGCCGCCAGAGTTCCGCTGCAACGGTGTCGTGCGGAACATGGACGCCTTCTACGAGGCCTTCGACGTGAAGCCCGGGGACGCACTGTATCTCGAGCAGGACCAGCGGGTCCGGATCTGGTGAACGACGCATCCGGTGCCGACGGCGGCGTGCCCGACGGCGCCCCGGCACCGGGGGCGCCGCCACCGGTGACCATCGCGAAGGGCCGCGACCTGACCGTGGCGCTGCTTCGACCCATCGGTGCCGCGGTCGTGTTGCTGATCGGCTACTTCCTGCTGCCGATCAACAAGGCGAGCGATCTCAACATTCTCGGAATGACGGTGGGCGCCGGGCTTCTGACCGCGTTCTGCCTGTGGGAGGTGCACAGGTTCGCCCGCTCCGTACACCCGGTCGCGACCGCGATGGAGATGCTCGTGGCCCTGGCGACGTTCTACGTCACCGCCTTCGCCGCCACCTACTTCCTTTTCTCCGAATACGATCCGGGGAGCTTCAACGCGCAACTCACCCGCGTCGACGCGCTGTACTTCTGTCTGACAGTGTTCACGACAACGGGTTTCGGTGACATCGCAGCGGATTCGCAGGGGGCACGGATCGCGGTGTCGATCCAGATGGCCAGCACGCTGATACTCCTCGGGCTCGGTCTCCGTTTCCTCAACCTGTTGATCAATCAGAAACGCCAGGCCACCGCAGGGTGACCTGGCGTCGCTGATCAGCGCGTCGGAGAACGATCAGTAATCGTCTTCCCCGTAGACGATCATGCCGCGAATGTTGTTGCCCGCCAGCATGTCGTCGTAGGCCTCGTTGATCTGGTCGAGCCGGTAGGTGTTGGTCACCAGATCTTCGAGGTTGAGCTTGCCCGCGCGGTATTCGTTGAGCAGGGCCGGGACCTGGGTCCGTGGGCTCGCACCACCGAAGATCGCACCCTGGACCCGCTTCTGCAGGAGGGTGAGCTCGAAGAGGTTCATCTGGGCGTCCATCGACTGGAAGTTGCCCATGCCCACCACGACGACCTGGCCGCCCTTGCCGGTGAGGGCCAGAGCGGGGGCGATCATCGAGCCGTCGATCTCGCCGACGGTGAGGATGGTGGTGTTGGCCATCCGGCCCCAGGTGATGTCCCCGATGGCTTCGAGCGCGTCCTCCATGGAGGCGAAGGTGTGTGTCGCACCCAGCTTTTCGGCCATCTGCAGCTTGAAGGGCACCGGGTCGACGGCGATGACGTTGCGTGCACCGGCTGCCGCGGCTCCCTGGACCGAGTTGATACCGACACCGCCGATGCCGACCACCACCACCGTGTCGCCGGCATGCGTGCCGCCGATCTCGACCGCCGAACCCCAACCGGTGGCCACACCGCATCCGAGTAGGGCTGCGGCCTGCAGTGGGATGTCGTCCTCGATCTTCACCAGCGACGCCTGGTTGACCGTGATGTAGGGCGCGAACGTGCCGAGCATGCACATCTGCACGAGCGGCAGTCCGTCATGGGTGTGTGCCCGGTTGGTGTCGTCGGAGATGGACAAGCCGGTCAGCAGGCGCGCGCCCTCGTCGCAGATGTTCTGCTGACCGCGCGAACACGGCTCACAGGTTCCGCATGCCGGGATGAACGCGGTGACGACATGGTCACCCTCCTTGAGGCGGGTGACACCCGGGCCGACCTTGGTCACGACGCCGGCACCCTCGTGTCCGCCCAGCACCGGCATCGGCGCCGGGCTGTCACCGGTGCGGAGGTGATGATCGCTGTGGCAGAGACCCGAGCTGACGAGCTTCACCTGGACTTCGCCTGCCACCGGGTCGCCGAGCTCGAATTCCTCGATCTGCCACTTCTCGCCCGGATTCCGGAGAACTGCACCCTTGGTCTTCACATGTACTCCTCGCTCGCGCTGCCCCGAGACAGGGCCATCAGATATCGCCGTCTGCTTATGCGACGTAGGTCACATGTTGGTCCACATGTCCGATTGCCGCAGCCATTTGACGTGATCCGTGCCATGCGCCTGCGCGGCGATCCGGCGCGCGCTCGGCGCCGAATCGGCTGCATGCGACCGCCCTCGAGCCCTTCCTCCGCGCGCACGGAGGACTCATGGAACGATGACCCAATGCCGGACAAGACCGTTTCGAGTCCCCGTCCCACCCGCAGGCTCCGCTGGCTGATCCCCGCTCTTCTCCTTCTGGGCTGGTTGATTGTCGGCGGCATCACGGGTCCGTTCGCCGGCAAGCTGGCGAGCGTCGCGAGCAACGACAACAGCTCGTTCCTCCCCGCCTCGGCCGAGTCGACGCAGGTCCAGAATCTGCTGGCCGACTTCCAGGACACCGACGAGATCCCCGCCATCGTCATCGCCGAACGCTCGAACGGGATCACCCCCGGCGATCTCGACTTCCTGCGCACCACCACCTCCGACCTGGCCGGTACACCCGGTTTCGGCCCGGCGGTGTCCCCGCCCATCCCGTCGCAGGACGGCCAGGCCGCCCAGGTCTTCGTCCCGATCCAGAGCAACGACGAGCCCGCGGACACGGTCGAGCTCCTGCGCGACAAGCTGGCGAACGCACCGGACGGTCTGACGGTCGCGGTCACCGGTCCTGCGGGCCAGGTTGCCGACCTCGGCGAGGCTTTCGCCGGCATCGACGGTCTGCTGCTGTTGGTCGCGGGAGCCGTCGTGATCCTGATCCTGATCGTCGTCTACCGCAGCCCGATCCTGCCGTTCGTGGTGGTCATCTCCGCGGTCTTTGCCCTCGGACTCGCATCCGGACTCGTCTACTTCCTGACCAAGCAGGGCGTGCTCGACCTCAACGGCCAGAGCCAGGGCATCCTGTTCATCCTCGTCTTCGGCGCCGCGACGGACTACGCGCTGCTGCTCGTGTCCCGCTATCGCGAGGAACTGATGGCCACCGAGGACAAGTACGCCGCACTCAAGCAGGCATGGCGCGCGACGATCGAGCCGGTCTCCGCGTCGGCGGGCACCGTCATCGCCGGTGTCCTGTGTCTGCTGCTGTCGGATCTGAACTCCAACAAAAGCCTGGGACCGGTCGCCGCGATCGGCATCGTCGCGTCGTTCCTGGCGTCGATGACGTTCCTGCCCGCCGCGCTCGCTCTGCTCGGCCGCACCGCGTTCTGGCCGCTGCGCCCCAAGTACGCGCCGGAGACCTCGGCCGACAGCGGCGCCACCCACCGCCTGTGGAAGCGCATCGCCGACACGGTCGCATCCAAGCCGCGCGCCATCTGGGCGGGCACGCTGATCATGCTGCTCATCGGTGCCGCGTTCGCCCCGACCTTCAAGGCCGACGGCATCGCCTCGACGGACTTCTTCATGGGCACCGTCGAGTCCGTGGAGGGCGCCGAGATCCAGGCCGAGCACTTCGACGCCGGTAGTGGCACACCCACCTACGTCATCGCCGATCAGGCGGCCGGACCTGCCGTCCTCGACGTGGTTCGCGGGACCGACGGCGTCGCCAACGCCTCGTTCATCACCGAGGGCGACGCCCCGAAGGTGGTCGACGGCAAGGTCGCGATCACCGCGACGCTGACCGACAACGCGGAGTCGCTCGCCGCGCAGGACACGGTCTCCGACATCCGCTCGGCGGTCGACTCGGTACCGAATGCCGACGCCCTGGTCGGCGGCACCACGGCCATCGATCTCGACACCCGTGAGGCGTCGATCCACGACCGCAACCTGATCATCCCGATCGTGCTGATCGTGGTGTTCCTCGTGCTGGTGGCGCTGCTCCGCAGCGTCCTGGCGCCGGCGATCCTGCTGGCGACCACGGTGTTGTCGTTCGCGACGACGCTGGGCGTCGCGGCGCTGCTGTTCAACGGTCCGTTCGGCTTCCCCGGCGCCGACCCGGTGGTCCCGCTGTTCGCCTTCGTGTTCCTCGTGGCGCTCGGCATCGACTACAACATCTTCCTGATGACCCGCGTGCGCGAGGAAGCGCTCCGGCACGGGACCCGCATCGGCATGATCCGCGGCCTCACCGCGACCGGCGGAGTCATCACCTCGGCCGGTGTCGTGCTGGCGGCGACCTTCGCCGCGCTCGCCGTGATCCCGCTGCTGTTCCTTGCTCAGGTGGCGTTCCTGGTGGCGTTCGGCGTCCTCATCGACACGCTCATCGTGCGCACCCTCCTGGTGCCCGCGCTGACCCTCGACATCGGTCACAAGATCTGGTGGCCGAGTGCACTGGCCAAGACCGAGGACGAGGACACGACGTCGGAGCCCGTTCTCGACAAGGCGTAACATTAGCCACGGCAAGCGAATTCACTGAACCCGACACTGTTCGCAAGGGAAAGCGTTAGCGTCAGGTATTCATATTCTCTTCGGCAGTTGGCTGGTGATCTCATGACCCTTATCGAGCACAAGGAAGAGGGCCGCCAGGACTTCTCGTCATTGCGACAAGGAGGTCTCAACTGGGACTCATTTCCGTTGCGTCTCTTCATCAAAGGGAACTCGCGGTTCTGGGACCCCGTAGCGATCGACTTCTCGCGGGACGCGCAGGACTGGGCCGAGCTCACCGACGAGCAGCGCCGTAGCGCAACGTATCTCGTGAGTCAGTTCATCGCTGGCGAGGAAGCGGTCACCGAGGACATTCAGCCCTTCATGAAGGCGATGGCCGCCGAGGGGCGCTTCGGCGACGTGATGTACCTGACCCAGTTCTGCTTCGAAGAGGCCAAGCACACCCAGGTCTTCCGGATGTGGATGGACTCGGTCGGGCTACGCAGCGACCTCCAGGCGTTCGTCGCGGAGAACCCCTTCTATCGCCGGCTGTTCTACGAGGAGCTGCCGGAGTCGCTGCACGCCCTCGAGCACGACGCGTCGCCACGCAACCAGATTCGCGCCAGCGTCACCTACAACCACGTCATCGAGGGCAGCCTGGCGCTGACGGGGTACCACGCCTGGCAGAAGGTCTGCACGCGCTACGACATCTTCCCCGGCATGCAGAAGTTGATCCGCTTCATCAGCGACGACGAGCGTCGCCACATGGCGTGGGGCACCTTCACCTGCCGCCGGCACGTCGCCGCCGACGACTCGCTGTGGGCCACCGTCGGTGAACGCATGGACGAGCTCCTCCCGCTGGCGCTCGGCATGATCGACTGGGTCAACCAGCAGTTCGACGAGCAACCCTTCGGCCTCGACAACGACGAGTTCCTCACCTACGCCGCCGACCGCGCCCAACGCCGACTCTCCGCCATCGAATCCGCCCGCGGACGCTCGGTCGCCGACATCGACGTCGACTACTCCCCCGAGGTCCTCGAAGACGCCATGGGCGAGGACGACGCGGTGCGATTGCAGATGTGAGACCTTTCCGCTGGTTGAGTAGGCGACGTCTCCCGCTGGTTGAGTAGGCGAGGAGCCTGCGACGAGCCGTATCGAAACCAGCCGTCACCTCGCGTCGAGATCCACCACCCGGTCGCACCGCGCCTCGATGATCCGCCGTTGATGGCTGACCAGCACCATCCCGGCGCCGTCGTCGACCAGCTCTTGGAGCAGCCCGATCACGGCCCGCGCCGAGATGGGGTCGAGCATGGCGGTCGGTTCGTCGCACAGCACGAACTTCGGAGCTTGGACCAGTAGCCGTCCGACGCACGCACGTTGGAGCTGACCGTCGGAGACCTGCGACGGGAACCGGTCGAGGAGTGCAGGGTCGAGGCCGACGCGTGCGGCGATCGCCTCGGTGTCGCAGTCCCGTCGCCCGATCGCGGCGGGTTCCGCCACGATCCGCCGCAGGGTCCAGCGCGGGTTCGCTACGACGCGGGGATGCTGCGCGAGCAGTCCGATGGTCCCCGGCCGTGGTTCCAGACCGCGCTGCTCGACGGTGCCGGCCGCGGGTTCGGTGAGCCCCGCGAGGATGCGAAGCAACGTCGTCTTACCGCTCCCCGAGCGTCCGACGGCCCCGGTGATCGATCCCGCGTCAACGGCGACTTCGAGATCGGTGAACACCTCACGGTCGCCGAAACGTGCGGTCAGGCCGCTGCCGACGAGTGTCGTAGTCATGCGACCGGCTCGAAGAAGGCGGCGACGTACTCGTCGTCGGACGACGCGAGGTCGGCGGCAGTGCGCTGCTCGACGATCCGGCCGGCACGCATGACCGCCACGGAATCGCACCCACCCGTTCGTAACGCGTCCATGTCGTGGGTGATCACCAGGACGGCGGCGCCGCGTCGGGCCGTGTCTGCGAGGAGTGCCCAGATCGCAGCGGCGAGGTCGGGATCGAGGGCGGACGTCGGTTCGTCGGCCACCAGGATGTCCGGATCACCGGCCAGGGCTGCGGCGATCGCGGCGCGTTGCGCCATGCCCCCGGACAGTTCGTGTGGGTAGAGATCCAGCGCGTCGGGATCGAGATGCACCGCTCGGCACAGCTCGACGGCGTCGCGTGGGCCGTCGAGGCCGGCGATCACCTCGTCGAGCTGCGGACCGAGCGTGCGCACCGGCGTGAACGAGGTCGCCGCCGACTGCGGCACCAGCCCGACCCGGCGTCCACGCAACGCCCGCCAGCGTGGGTCGCGCCCGCTGATCTCGTCGTCGAGGAAAGCATCGTCGCCCAGGGACAGCCGCCCGGCCACACTCGACCCGGGCGGCAGCAGCCCGCAGAGCGCGGCCGCGACCATCGACTTCCCGCACCCGGATTCGCCGACCAGGGCGGTCATCGAGCCGGTCGGCAGATCGATCGTCACGTCGTCGAGGACCCGGACCCGTTCGCGGCTTCGGGCGGTCACGTCGACGGTCACGCCCTCGAGCCGAGCACTCACCGCCACACCTCCCCGGTCGGCGGAAGAGTGGCGCGCCGTAGCGAGGCGGCGGCCCAGGAGAACGCGAGCGCGGTGACCATCAGCGCCACACCGGGAACCACCAGCGTCCACCAGGCGCCGGTGAGGACGTCGCCGCGAGCTTGCCCGACGAGGGTGCCGAGGCTCGCCGCATCGGGCGAGAGACCAACCCCCAGAAAAGACAGCGCCGTCTCGTGCCACACCGCATGCGGGAGAAGGACTGTCATGGCGACCAGCATCTGACCGGACACCGCGGGCAGGAGGTGGCAGGCCGCGACGAAGGTCCGCGATGCACCGGCCAGGCGCGCGGTCTCCACCCACCCGGCCGAGGTCGCCTCGAGCAGTTCGGCGCGCACCACCCGCGCCACGGCTGGCCAATGTGTCAGCGCGATCGACGCGATGATCGCTACCGGTTCACCGCGCCACATCGCCGCGATCACAACCCCCACGACCAGGTGAGGCAGTGCGTTCACGCCGTCGACGACGCGCATGACGATGGCGTCGACCCACCCGCCGGCGGTGACCGACGCGATCCCGATGAGCACACCGAGGACGGTGGCCAGGACCGCGCAGGCGGCGGCGATGAGCAACGAGATGCGCAGCGCCTCCGCAGTGCGGACCCCGAGGTCGTAGCCGGAATGATCGGTACCGAGCAGTGCGCCGCCACCGGGGGCGTGCAAGGCCTGTGCGAAGTCGGCGGTCTGATCGCCGGCGACGAGAGGCCAGCCCACGGCGAGGAGCGCGATCACGCCGAGCACGATCCACGGCGCGACGAGAGTGAAGCGCTCGCGAACCGTGGCCCAACGACTCACCTCGGAAGTCATCGGCTGGTGGACCGCGGTCATGCGCGTAACCCGATCCGCGGATCGATCCAGACGGCGGTCGCATCCGACAGCGCCGACCCGATGAGGACGAGCACCGCGGACCCGACGGCCAGTGGCGCGAGAAGCGAGAAGTCCAGTGCTACCGCGGAATCGACGAGCGCCTCGGCGAGTCCCGGCCAACCGTAGACGGTTTCGACGATGGCGGCGCCGGCGATGAGCTCCGGCAGCCGTGTTCCGAGAAGCGCAAGGGTCGGCAGCACCGACACCGGCACGATGTGACCGCGCAGCAACGGCCACCCACCCACGCCGCGGGCACGTGCACCCCGCACCGCGTCGGACACCGCAGCGTCGACGACCGCCGATCGCATCGTCAGCAGCAACCACGGAATCATCGAGATGGTCAACGCCAGGTAGGGCAGCACCGCGTGCGTGAGCAGCCCGTCGAGCGAATAGTCGTCACCCGGGCGCCGTGCGCCCGAGGTCGGGAACCAACCCAGCCCCACCGCGAAAGCGCTGACCAGCAGAAGAGACACGACGAACGGCGGTGTCGCGGCGAGCATGGCAGCCAGAGATGTGCAGGCACGGTCGAGCAGGCCGCCGCGCCGCATGCCGACCACCGCACCGAGGACGATGGCGATCACCGCCGCAGACAGCAACGCCGCCAACGACATTCCGACGGTGAACGGGAGCCGTTGACCGATCACCTCGGCGACCGGCTGGCGCATGGTCGACGACCACCCCAGGTCTCCCCGGAACACCGCGCCCCACCATTTCCACCAGGCCGTGAACCAGTGGTCGTCGAGCCCGTATGCCTGCGTCACGGCGTCCCGTTGCGCCTGCGTCGCCGACTGGTACCTGTCCCCGAGGTGCGCCGTCAGCGGGTCGAACGGCGAGGCCGCGGCGACCGCGAACACCCCCAGCGACACGAGGAGCACGGTCGGGATCATCACCAGGAACCGACGACCGAGAAGTTGGATGGCGATCCGAGAACGACCCGGGCGATGTGCGTGTTTGCCTGTGCCGACCGGACTTTCCGAACCGGGACGCGGGATCGCCGCGAGCCGCTCGGCGTCCGACCGGATCTGCGTGGTCACGACGCCGGCGCCCAGGATGGCAGGTTCCACCACGGCCCCCAGGTCACGCCGTGCGAGTGGGGTTCGAGGATCGGGGCATCATGGTTCCACCCCGTGCTGCGGGCCACGTAGGTGTGGTGGACGAAGGCGAGGAACACCTGCGACGGCTGGCGTGCGTATATCTGCTGGATACGTCGGTACCGTTCGTCGTTCTCCGGTCCTGTCGCCGATTCCCTTGCAGCGTCGAGCATTTCGTCGAGCCCGGGGGCGGTGAAGTTGCCCGGGTTGGAGTAGGGCGACGAATCCGGCACGCGGGTGTGCAGGGCGTCGTACACCTGGGAATCGATGCTGTAGGGGGTCGCACCTCCGCCGAGAAGCGCACCGGCCGTGTCCATCTTGGTGTCGATCTCGTCCCAGCTGGTGCCGCGTGTGAGCACCTCGACGCCGATCTTCTTCATCGACGCGGCGAAGGCGACCGCCAGGTCGCGGCGCAGGGTGTCCTCGGCGTTGTACAGCAGCGGGAACGACGCGCGAACCCCGTTCCGGGCGCGTATGCCGTCGGAACCGGTGCGCCAGCCCGCGTCGTCGAGGATCGACTCAGCCCGCGAACGGTCGTGCGCGAACTGGGCGTCGGCGTCGAAGGCGTCGCCGTAGACCTTTGCGATCGGGGTGCTCGCCGGCTCGCCTTTACCCAGCAGCACGTCGTCCACCAGCGCGTCCCGGTCGACGCCGATGTTCATCGCCAGGCGCGCAGCGGGGTCGGCGGTGAAGGCGTTGCGGGCCGGCAGCGACACTCCCCGCCAGTCGGCCGATGCCACCTCGGCGACGTCGACTCCCGCACGGTCGACGAACCCATCGGCAAGCCGCGGCGGGAGGCCCGCCCCGTCGACCTCGCCGGTTTGCACGAGCTGCGCACGAGAGTTGTCGTCGGGGACATGCGTGTAGACGATCTTGCGCACCGCGGGCGACTCCGGACGGTCGTCACGCGCGACGAGGACCTCCTGGTCGGGGTCGAGGGATTCGAGGCGATAGGGGCCGGTTCCCACGGGTTCGGTGTTCAGTGCCCATCTCGCAGCGGGGGCGGCCTCCACCTTCTCCGACGGGACGATGCCGAGAAGGAGGTACGGCGAGGGGTCGGCGTCGGTGTTCATGGTCAGCCTAATCGCCTGCGGCCCATCGGCTTCGATGGATACGATCGGCGCGAAGTCGGTGGAGATACCCGACGCCACCTTCGGGTCGACCGCGGCGCGGTAGGTCGCGACCACGTCGGCGGCATCGAAGGCGGTGCCGTCGGAGAAGGTGACGCCGTCCTTCAGCGGTACCCGCCAGGTCCGCGGCGCGATGCGTTCAGGCGCCGACGCGGCCAGCGCGGGCACGAGGTCGGGGACGCGATCGTCGCCGTCGGCTGCGGGAACCAACAGTCCGTCGTAGATCGGCGACACACCCAACTGCCCGTAACCGAGCATCGGGTTGAACTGGCCGAGGTCCTGGCTCTCGGCGAGCACGATCTGATCCGACGTCGCGGCATCCTGCTCTCCGGCGCATCCGCCGAGGGCCACTCCGGCGAGCACCATCGCCGCGACCACGACGATCACCGGCCGTCCGCGGCGTCCGAGGGGCCGGTGGGCTATACGTGTCGTCACAGACATATGTTCTCCCAGACATACATCGGTCGCCACTCGACCCCGGCATTCATGCCCGGTGGTGTAATTCGGGGGGCGGGACGAGCAGAGGAGGCACGGATGGCCGATTTCGACGCGGACTCATGGGCCGCGCGCTTCACGCTGCTCAGCGACCCGACGCGCCTGCGTCTCGTCGCCGAGATGCACGCACATCCGGGCTCGACGGTCGCCGAGCTCGCCGCCGCGATCGGCATCACCGAGAACGCCGCCTCGCAGTCGATCCGGGCACTCCGCGACCAGGGGTGGGTGCGGTCGGAGAAGGTCGGCCGGAGGGTCCACTACGAGGTCGTCGGCGATGCGATCGTGCATCGCATCCTCCACGACATCATCGGAGTCGGGCACATCTCCGCAGGTCACGGGCACGATCACGCACACCCGTGACAACGTATTAGAACACGTTCTAGTCTAGTCGCGTGGATGTCTCCTACGATGCGACCAAACGGGAACTGACGACCGACCAGGGCACCCTGCGCTACCACGAGGCCGGTGACGCCGATGCGCCACCGCTGATCCTCCTGCACGGGTCCGGCCCCGGTGTCACCGGTTGGCGCAACTATCGCGGCAACCTCGGCAACTTCGCGCAGACCCATCACTGCTACGTGATCGAGTTCCCCGGCTTCGGCGTCAGCGACGCGGTCGAAGGTCACCCGGTCCTCACCGCCGGCGGCTCGGTCATCCGGTTCATGGATGCGCTCGGCATCGACAAGGCCCCGATGATCGGCAACTCGATGGGCGGCGTCGTCGGCGTCAACCTGGCGATCAAGAAGCCCGACCGTGTCGAGAAGCTCGTGACCATCGGCGGCGTCGGCCCGAACGTCTTCAGCCCCAGCCCCAGCGAGGGCCTGCGTCTCCTGCAGGAGTTCACCGACGCCCCCGACAAGGACAAGCTCGTCCGCTGGCTGAACTCCATGGTCTTCGACCGTTCCCTCGTCACCGAGGAGCTCATCGAGGAGCGCTGGGAAGCCGCGATCAACCCGGACGCCCAGAAGACCGCCCAGATGATGTACGGCTCAGCGGCTTTCGAGATGCAGCAGCAGTTCATGGCCGCCTCCGACACTCCTCCCTATTGGGCGTCGATGCACAAGGTCGCCTGCCCGACGCTCCTCACCTGGGGCCGCGACGACCGCGTCAGCCCGCCCGACATGGCGATGGTCCCCATGCGCCTCATCCCCGACGCCGAGCTGCATATCTTTCCGAAATGCGGCCACTGGGTGATGATCGAGGCCAAGGAAGCGTTCGAGGCGACGGTCACCTCCTTCCTGACCCGCTGACCGCCCGGTCCCGCTGCGCCTTTTCCTTCCACCCCATACGTTTCCTGCTGATAGAACTCGATGAGCCGGAAGGAAGCGGTTCCGCGGGAACGGCTTTGCCGCACGCCGTCGAACCATCCCACCGGGTCACACGGTGCTGACCTACCGGGGTACCGAGGTCCAGTGCCCGGAAACCGGCCGTCACCGGGTTCCCAACCCCGAGTCGACCGTGACCGTCGACCTGCGCGACCGACTCATTCCCGTTCCGCCGCAATAGACCTCACCTTGGACTACATTGCGATCCGCGTCGCGGCGGCCGAAGTCGCCGCGGCCGTCGGTGTCGAGTTGCTCGATGCCGTCATCCGCGTGCGGGCGATCCGTAGGGGGTGGGGGTGACAAACGGGGAGGGTCGAGGTGGGCCGGGTGCGGCCCGGGTCCACCGGGCGGGTGATCGTGCCGCGTGTTCGATTCCGGTGGCGGCGCGTAGCTGTTCGGGTCGTAGCCGTTGGCGGTGTTCATGTCGCAGCGGACCGTGCCGTAGCCCTCGGGGAGGCCGTTCCGTAGCCCTGGCCGTCGGTGTACTGGTGGGCGATCATCTGTGCGGCCAGGTCGCGGGTGTCGGCGGTGAACCTCGGCCGTGAGCCGTAGGAGGGGACGACGAACCCGATCGGGGGGCGGGTGGGCCAGAAATGGGCGTCATGGGGGTTGAGGTAGCCGATCACGCGCCGCGGCTTGCCGTGGACTTGGGGGCCGCGCCAGTCGCTGAGGCCCCAGACAAGCCGGTTGATCGGGTCGCTGTTGTCGCCGGTGATCTGTCCCGCCCCACGATTCGACGTCGACCATGGACACGACGTCGGGGCGGTTCTCGCCTTGCATCTGTC